>CAVEUW010000063.1:0-10538 GCA_963619015.1 Senegalimassilia sp.
AATTAGTTGAGGTGGTAATTGCCACATTGCTAACACCGTATGCATAAGTGGCCATACCGGCGGCAGCTTCAAGCATGCAGCTAATAAAGCCTCCGAAGATGGTGCCATGCAAATTTGCTTGGCTCTGCGGAACTTCAATGTCGTACACGACACTTCCGGGTTCTGATTCGCGGATGGTAACAGCATTGCGAAATTCAGTCTGCCCTTCAGGGATGTTTGTCATAAGCTCTGCTGTGTATTCAGGGGTAAGTTCAGTCATAAAATTTCCTTTCAACGACTAGTTTTACTCTACGCTACTGTGCACTCCTATGCATCCGGTCAGAATTGCGAGTTTGATGAAAGAGTGGGTTGTACGGAGTGTATTTCCAATTTATGATTGAAGGCAGCTTTTTCGTTCATCCTTACTTCGTGAGTATATTCGGTAAAGGGATATATGCGTTTTACTGATACATCAGATATGCAAGCCTATTATGCTGCACTTTCTACAGATAACAGTGTCGTGGGAAAGTGCTCGATGAGTATGCCTCCATTTGATCTTAGTGGTAAGCGAGTGTTGGATGTTTTCTGTCGTGGCGGTAAAGGTGCGTATAAACTTGCCGCTCATGTTGGTGTTGCAGGTGCAGTTGTTGGAGTTGATCCGTCAGTAAGTTGCATTGAACAAGCGCTTGGCTATACCAATTCTGAATCAGTCAACAAAAATACTTCTGCGAATAGTCCTTCGTTTTTAGTGGCGTTCCCGGAGGCTTTACACGACGCTGGCATTGCAGACGAGTCTTTTGATGTCGTGTATATAAACTCAGCAATTAATCTTTGTTGGGATATCAGACAGGCGCTTGAATCGTTTTGCAATGTTCTTGTGCCTAATGGTGTTCTTTGGGTTGCTGAAGGAATCTTTCGCGACCAAGGCTCATTAGCTGGTACATGTGATTGTGCTGGTCATTGCACTAAACCCGCGAATGCTGGAAATGTGTTTGAGCGAGCTTTTTCTGTCGAAAACTTCCAAAACCTTTGCTTAGCGGCAGGGTTTTTAACCTGTGATTTCGGTTCTAAGAAAGCTATTGTTGCGGATGGTGGTGACGAGACACATTCTACAGAAGGTGTCTCCTTCGTTACTATGAATGCTTGTGTGCGCCGCGGGTAGTGTGAGCTACTTTGGGGGGGTAGTGTGCGTTGTATTTTGCTTTCATCACGCTAAACGTGTGGGATTCGTGGGAGGCGCATCTAGACTGGTAGTCAAAGGCCAACGAGTATGGTATAAATGGTATGCATTTGCACGAAGTACGTCATTTAGACGTGCACCATACTTTCGAACGACGGAAAGTGGGTTTTCACCCGCTTTTTTTGTTGTATAGGCTCAGGAAAGGAGTGAATAGCGTGCTAAGCAAAAAGGAAGCAGAACTACTTGGGGCGCTTACACCCCGTGCAGAGCAAGAGGGCATCGAGATTGTCACTGTGTCGGTGGTTGGTGCAAAGAAAGCGCCGACTATTCGTGTGTTTATTGACACGCCAGAGGGTGTCAGTTTTGATGAGTTGTCGAGTGCACAAAGCTGGATTAACGACATTATGGATGCCATTGATCCGTTTCCGGGTGCATACACCTTAGAGGTTTCTTCGCCTGGCATCGACCGTCCGCTGCGAACCATTGAGCATTTCGCTCGATTTGTGGGGGACACCTGCGTGGTCAAGATGGCTCACCCTATCGAGGGTCGTAGCAATTTCACAGGCGAAATTATTTCAGCTGAGGCCGACAGTGTGGTGCTGAATGTGGAAGATCAAACAGTAACGTTGCCGCTTTCTGAAATGAAACGCGCGCATCTTAAAGGCATTATCGATTTTAGTTCCTAGATGAACTGTTCTATAGAAAGGACTATGACGTGGCAAACTCCGAACTGATCGAGGCGCTTCAGGCTTTAGCCCACGAGCGCAAGATTGACGAACTTTTTCTGATTGATCGTCTTGAGAAATCGCTCGCTAACAGCTACAAGAAGATTCTGAATCTTTCTTATGATGCCCGTGTAACCATTGATCGTCAGACTGGCAAAATCTATGTGTACGAGTTGATTCCTCCCGCGGATGCTGAAGCAAACGAGGACGGCAAGTTCGATGAATCACTTGATTTTGAAGAGCGTGACGTTACGCCGTCTGATGTAAGCCGTTTTGCTGCACAAAATGCTAAGGGTGTTATTGCGAGCATTGTTCGTGAAGCTGGCCGTAAGTCTATTTACGAAGAATTCTCTGGTCGCGTTGGCGATCTTGTCACGTGTACGGTTCTGCAGGGCACCCCGGACTTCACTATTGTGAAAATCCGCGACGGCGTTGAAGCCGAACTTCCGCACTATGACACGAAACGTTACCCCGGTGAGCGCAACGAGCGTCCTGCTGGCGAACATTATCGCCACAATCAGCGCTTGAAGGTTCTTATTATTGACGTGCGTGACCCCGAGGCAAACTCTGATCAGCCGCGTCAGCGTGGCGAACAGACTCGTCCGGCTATTGTTGTTTCGCGTACGCACCCTGATTTGATTCGTCGTCTCTTTGAAATTGAAGTACCCGAGATTTACGACGGACTTGTTGATATTAAATCTATTGCTCGCGAACCTGGTGCACGTTCTAAGATTGCGGTTTCATCTCGCGAACAGAACCTTGATCCGGTTGGTGCCTGCGTTGGCCCGAAGGGCAGCCGTGTTCGCATGGTTGTTGAAGAACTTCGCAATGAGCGCGTTGATGTTATTCAGTGGGCAGAAGATCCTGCTGTGTATGTTGCAAATGCGCTGTCTCCGGCCAAGGTAGATCGTGTACTTGTTGATGAGTCTCAAAACTATGCCACAGTTATTGTTCCTGATGACCAGCTTTCCTTGGCAATTGGCAAGGAAGGTCAGAATGCTCGCCTTGCTGCACGTCTGACTGGTTGGCATATCGATATTAAGTCCACCAGCTTCAGTGGTACGCCGCTTGTCGCCGATACTGACAATATGCTTATTGACGAAGACGACGCTGATGAAGCTGAAGAGGTTTGCGCGTATGTAAACGACGAGGGTGTTCGTTGTCGCAACCATGCGCGTCCAGGTAGCCGTTTCTGTGGTATCCACGCAGACGGTGCTGAAGAATAGTAGGTAACAAAGCATGACAACGGTTCCTCAGAAGGTTAAAAGGCAGCGTAGCTGCATTGTATGCGGTATGCAGGCCGACAAAGTCGACTTGATGCGTATCGTGCGTACACCTTCGGGAACTGTTGATTTTGATGCGAGTGGCCGCACGCCGGGTAGGGGTGCTTATGTGTGCTCCGAAAAATGTTTTGCCATTGCGTGCAAAAAGAAAAAACTCGACCGAGCGCTTAAGGCGACGGTCTTAAGTGCTGATTATGATCGAATTGCCGCCGATGTTGCAGCGCACGCGCACGTCGCGAAGGAAATGTAGAGGAGTGGTATATGGCTAGCATGCGAGTACATGAATTAGCGAAAGAATTTAACTTATCAAGTAAGGAAATGCTTGATAAGGTTCGCCAGATGGATATTAATGCGAAGAGCCACGCTTCGATTTTGTCCGAATCCGACGTTGCGAAAATTCGCGAAAACCTTGCTCCTGAAATCAAGGAACGTGCAGGTGAGGCCTCTGAGGCGGAATCGAAGAAGCTTGCTGACCAGCGTGCTGAGGCTGAACGCAAAAAGGCCGAAGAAGAAAAGGCTCGCCGTGAAGCAGTTGCGCAGGAACGTGCAGCTCGTGAGGCTGAACGTGCACGCCGCGAAAAAGAGAAACCGGTTGCTGCAAATTCTGATGCAACCGACAATGCACCTGGTGCTGAGCGCAAGAAGGTATCCAATAGTCCTTTCTCTAGCTTGGAAAGTCAGATTGCAGCTGAAAAAGAGCGTGTTGCTCGTGAAGCTGCTGAGCGCAAGGCTCGTGCTCGCCAAGCTGCTATGGAAAAAGATGTCGCTAAAAAACAAGCTGTAGAAGAAGCATTACGTAGTCGTGGTTCAAAACCTGCTGCTCAGGCTCAGCCCCAAGAGCGCAAGCCGGCACCGAAGCCTGCTCCTGCTCCTGCTTCGCGTAAGCGTTCTGGAGGTTTTGATAGCTTGCTTTCTCAGATTGAGTCTGAAAAGCAACGCATGGAACAACAGCAGACCAATCAGCGGGGGCAGGGCCGTGGGGCGGCTTCTGCTAACAACCGCAATCAGCGTGGAGGCAAGCGTAAAAAGGGCCAACGCGTTGAGCAGCATGTTCCTGAGCTAGAGATGAACCTTGGTGGCGAAGATCGTTATGCTCAAATGGCTGTTAAGGCTGAAGAACTTCAGCGCGACAAGGTTCTTGCTGAGGCACGTGCGGCTGTTGCTGCTGCTAATTCTCATGAGGGTGAAGGCCGCCGTAAAAAGCGTAAGCAGAAGCGTGAAGCTGAGGCTCGTGAGCGTGCCGAGCTTGAGGCAATCGAGCGCGGTTTAGACCCAGAGTTGGTTTTGGACGACTCTGTTGTTGAAATTCCCCAGGGTTCTACTGTTGGCAAGTTTGCAGAATTGCTTGGTGTCCAGCCCAACGAAGTCATCAAGCGTCTGTTTATGCTTGGTCAGGTTCTCACCGTAACGCAGTCGATGTCTGACGATATGGTCGAGCTTATTGCCGACGACATGGGCCGTAAGGTTCGTGTGGTTTCGCCGGAAGAAGAATTTGCTGTGGTTTATCACGATAGCGAAGATGACCTTAAGACTCGTCCTCCGGTTGTTACCGTTATGGGTCACGTTGACCATGGTAAAACTTCCTTGCTTGATGCAATTCGCGACACTGGTGTTGCTGAAGGCGAAGCCGGCGGCATCACGCAGCACATTGGTGCGTCAGTGGTGAAAATTGGTGACCGCCAAATTACCTTCATTGATACTCCTGGTCACGAAGCATTTACTGCCATGCGTGCTCGCGGTGCTCAGGTTACTGACGTTATCGTGTTGGTTGTTGCAGCTGACGACGGCGTTATGCCGCAGACGATTGAAGCTATCAATCACGCTAAGGCTGCAAACGTTCCGATTGTTGTTGCTGTTAACAAGATCGACAAACCTGGCGCAAACCCCGATCGCGTTCGCCAAGAACTTACCGAATACGAGGTTATCCCTGAGGACTGGGGCGGCCAGAACATGTTCGTGAATGTGTCTGCTAAGAAAAAGCTGCACATTGACGATTTGCTTGAAACGATTCTTCTTCAGGCTGACGTACTTGAACTTAAGGCTAACCCCGATGCTGAAGCATCCGGCTTTGTTATTGAGGCCAACCTTGACAAGGGACGTGGTCCGGTTGCAACCGTGCTTATTGAGCGTGGTACCTTGCATCCGGGCGACACGCTTGTTGCTGGTACTTCTTATGGTCGTGTGCGTGCTTTGGTTGACCCGCGCGGTAACCATGTTTCCGACGCAACTCCTGCCGACCCGGTTGAGATTTTGGGCCTGAACAGCGTGCCTGTTGCTGGTGACGAATTCCGTGTCTTCGCTGATGAACGCGATGCTCGTAAGCTTGCTGAAGAGCGTGCTTTGCGTGCACGTTTGGCCGAGCAGGAATCGAAGTCTCATATGAGCCTTGACGACCTGTTTAACCGCATTGAAGAAGGCAAGCAAACCGACCTTAACCTTATTGTTAAGGCTGACGTTCAGGGCTCTATTGAAGCCTTGCGTGATGCCTTCAATAAGATGGATCAGTCCGAGGTTAAGATTAATATCGTTCACTCGGCTGTTGGTGGTATCACCGAAACTGACGTTACCTTAGCTACCGCTTCTGACGCTATTATCATTGGCTTTAATGTCCGCCCGACAGGCAAGTCAAAGCAACAGGCTGAAAAGGAAAAGGTAGACATTCGCTTGTATCGTGTTATCTACCAGGCTATTGAAGATATCAACGCCGCGCGTGTTGGCTTGCTTGCTCCTGATATCGTCGAAGAAGACACCGGCTCTGCCGAGGTTCGCGAAACCTTCAAGGTACCTAAGGTTGGCACGATTGCTGGCTGCTACATCACTGAGGGCGAGCTGCATCGTGACGATAAGGTTCGCATTGTTCGTGACGGTACTGTTATTTTCGAAGGTGAATTGGCATCACTGCGTCGCTTCAAAGACGACGTCAAAACTGTCAAGCAAGGTTATGAGTGCGGTGTCGGCGTAGCAGGTTACCAAGACTTAAAGATTGGCGACATGATCGAAGGCTATCAGATCAAAGAAGTCGAACGCACCGAGTAAGTAACGGGTTTGTGGGGCTTCGCGAGATAATGTTTTCGCGGAGCCCTTTTTTGTTAGGGGGAACAAATGAAACAAGGTTCTCAAAATCGTAAAGTAAACCAGCAGGCACGCGAGGTCATTGCAAGTATTTTGCTCTTTGAAATTTCAGATCCGAAGCTTTCCATGGTTACTATTACCGCTTGCGAAGTAAGCTACGACCGCAGCGCTTGCAATGTTTTCTACACAGCCGATAAGAATAACTACCAGGATGTTGCAGCTGCATTTAAACGCGCGTCTGGTCGTATCCGTTCGCTTATGGCTCGTCAGCTTTCCTGGCGTGTAGCCCCTGAGCTTCGCTTTATTTTGGATAATTCGGTTGATGAAGCCGAACGTATTGCTTCGGCACTTGAACGTGATGCAGAGCGCAATCGTGCTTCAGAGGCTATTTCTGCCGCTTCTGCTGATGAACAAGCTAATGAAATGACATGCGAGGACAAGTAAAATGTCTGCTACTCCTCAATCTAATTGCACCCTAGAAGAGCTTGCTTCCAAACTTGCTACTTGTGACGATATTGTTATTTGCGGCCATGTAAGTCCTGATGGCGATTGTTTAGGGTCCCAGCTTGGGCTTATGTATGCGCTTCGTTTGTTGGGTAAGCATGCTAACGTCGTTCTTGTTAAAGATGAGCCGATTGAAAGCAATTTAGCGCTCGCATTACCTGGTGTTGATGAACTTGTTTTTGCTGGTGACTACTCAGGCCAGTGTAAAACCTTCGTCGGTGTTGATGTGCCTACACGTGAGCGCATTGGGCAAGCTGCCTGTGCGTTACTCGATAAGGCTGAAACTTCCTTCACTATCGATCATCACGCAGTTGAAACCACAATGTGCGAGCATGTGTATGTTGACCCGCAATCAGCGTCTGCTAGCTTGCTAATCTGGGAACTTGCAGGGTATCTTGGCGTCAAACGTGAAGGCAACATAGCAACCTGCTGCTATACGGGTTTGGTAACCGATACGGGTCGTTTCCAATTCCAAAACACTGACGAGCGCTCTTTTCGCTTAGCTGCTGAAATGTATGCCTGCGGTGCAAAGCCTGCAGACGTATCGCAGAAAATCTTTCAAAACCGCACCTTAGCTTCGGTTCTTCTTGAAGGTATTGCAATCAGTAATATGACTTTCGATCAGGCATCAGGCGTTGCTATTACTCATCTTTCCTTAGAAGAATTTGAACGTGTTGGGGCCGTGAAATCTGACGCAGAGCCTATTGTTAATGTATTGCGCAGTATTTCAGGTGTTCGTGCTGCCTGTGTGTTACGCGAGCAAGAAGATTGCATTAGAGGAAGTCTTCGCGCGAAGGATTCAACCGACGTATCGGCTATAGCTCGTAAATTTGGCGGTGGTGGCCATGTCGCTGCTGCTGGCTTTACGCTCTACTGCTCGTTAGATGAAGCTATTGCCCAGGTACAGACTGCTATGCTTGAGGCGGTGCGCAGCTAAGTGAAAAGAGGAAGCTCGGGGCTTTCACTTGTTGTTGGTGTCGACAAACCACAAGGTATGTCGTCGCATGATGTTGTGAACCGTTGTCGCCGAATTTTTGGTGAAAAGCGTGTTGGTCATACCGGGACGCTTGACCCGGCTGCAAGTGGAGTGCTGCCTATATGCATTGGGCCTGCAACGCGGCTTGGTAATTACCTAACCGCACATGATAAATATTATGTAGCTACCGTTGTTTTTGGGATAGCAACTGATACCGACGACGCTGAAGGTAAAGCTATAAAGGTCTCTGAACCTACTGGTCAGCTGCTTGACGAATCGTTTGCCAGGCGTTTTGTTTCGTCTTTGGTAGGAAAACACAAGCAAATTCCCCCTGCCTATTCGGCAATTAAAGTTGCTGGTAAAAAGGCGTGTGATGAAGCACGCAGAGGAAATATCATTGACTTGGCCCCTCGTGATATCGAGGTCTTCTCTGCTGAGCTTGTTGCTGTTCGTGAAACAGAGTGTGGGTTTGCTGAGGTGACAGGCATTCATCAAGTTATTGAGTGGGATATCGCTTTTCACGTTTCCAAGGGCACTTATATACGCTCATTGGCCCGAGATATAGGACGCGATCTTAGTTGTCCAGCTCATCTTGGTGCCCTTCGTCGAACGAAAGCAGGAAACCTTACAATTGATGCTTGTGTATCGCTTGAAACGCTTGAATCGCTTGGAGTAAAGGCTGCGCTTGACCCTGTAAGTTTACTGGGTCTTCGATTTGCTTTTATTTCAGATGAACTTGCTGTTCGGGTTAGCAATGGCAATACGCTTGCAGCTGATAGCCTAAAGCTTTTCGATCGTTATGGAAATAATGGCGGCGTTGAACCATGTGAATGTACCAGCGGAATTTATGAAAGCAAAGAACCTGCGTTTGCTGAAGAACGTATTAGTGTTGTAGCCAACAATAAACTTATTGCAATATATGAATTCGACGATAGCGATAGGGTATTTAAGCCTTGTTGTGTATTCCAGACAGGAGTAAGTCGTGGCAATTATCTATAAAGCCGATGAAACCTTTGATACCTCTTTTTTCTCAGGAACATCGTGCGCTTTTGGTGTCTTTGATGGTGTCCATCTTGGTCATCAGTATCTGATTGAATCTGCTTGCCAAACAGCTTGCGCTACTGGTGGCAAATCGGTTGCACTTACCTTTGATATTGACCCTGATGAGCTTTTTCATGCTTCTCGTTTACGTAAGCTCATGTCCAACGACGAACGACTAAATATGCTTGCTTCAACAGGAGTAGATGCTGTAGTTGCACTTCCTTTTACACGTGAATTCGCTGCAAGTTCACCTGAAGAATTTTTGGCTCGAACTTTTGGTGTTGGTGTGCCTGCACACTTGCATGTTGGCTCTGATTTTCACTTTGGTGCTAAAGCGGCTGGTTGTGTGTCTGATCTTAAGATTTGGGGAAGCAGCCGCGGTATGACCGTTAATGCACATGACCTAAAGAGTTCTGACGGAAAGCCTATCACCGCTACTCGAATCAGGCTTTTGCTTGCAGATTGCAAAATTGCAGAAGCTAATGAGTTGCTTGGAAGACCTTACTTCATGGCTGGAACCATTGAACCAGGTCGTGGTGAAGGTGCTGATATGGGTATTCGTACAGCTAATTTAGTCGTGCCTGATCAAATGCGCCCACTTGGCGATGGCGTATACGCTGCGTATGCGAATGTAGGGGGAAAGCGCTATAAGGCTGCTGTCAATGTAGGTATTGCAGCTACTTTTGCTGACCGTACAACAGCAACATGTGAAGTCCATATTCTTGACTTTTCAGAAGAGGTCTACGGGCAGTATATGAAAGTCGAATTCATTGAATTTTTGCGTCCCATGCGTGCTTTCAACGATATCAATGAGTTGATTGCAACAATTCAGGGCAATATCGACTGGGTTCGTGAAAATTTATAGGCTTCGAAAGATGCGACATAATTAAAGGTTGTCTGTAAGCAAAAAAGAAGGCCTCCCTCAGGAGGCCTTCAATGTGTTCGAAGTTCTTTTGACTTAGCAAACACCCTGAGCCATCATGGCGTCAGCAACCTTCAAGAAGCCTGCAATGTTAGCGCCCATGACGTAGTTGCCTTCATGGCCAAATTCCTTGGCCGTGTCATCAACATTGTGGAACATGCCACGCATAAGCTCTTCGAGCTTGCCGTCTACTTCCTCGAAGGTCCAGCTCAAGTGTTCAGCGTTCTGGCTCATTTCCAAACCGGAAACAAGTACGCCACCGGCATTTGCAGCCTTGCCAGGCATGAATGCAATGCCGTTTTCCAAGAAGTATTCTGTTGCGTCAAGCGTGGTCGGCATGTTTGCACCTTCGCCAACAGCCTTGCAGCCATTTGCAACAAGAGCCTTCGCATCTTCAAGGTTAAGTGTATTCTCGCGAGCGCAGGGAAGGGCAACGTCGCAGGGGAGTTGCCATACGCCGCGACCGTCGCCTTCGTGCCAAATAGCATTCGGGCGCTCGTCAACATACATAGCAAGGCTTACGCCCTTGTCGTTGCCAGAGCGCTTCTTGTTGTAGATGTGTTCAAGAACCTGGTAATCGATACCGTCCTGGTCTTCCACCCAGCCCTTGGTGTCAGAGCATGCGATAACTTTGCCGCCAAGCTGCGAGACCTTCTGAATGGCATAGATAGCAACATTGCCCGAGCCGTGAACGACAACCGTTTTGCCTTCGAAGCTTTCGCCCTTAGATTTCAGGCATTCATCTACGAAGTACACAAGGCCGTAACCGGTAGCTTCGGTACGTGCAAGGGAGCCGCCAAAGGAAAGGCCCTTGCCGGTGAGCACACCGGTCCATTCGTTGCGGATGCGCTTGTAC
>CAVEUW010000064.1:0-10469 GCA_963619015.1 Senegalimassilia sp.
GAAGCGGCTTGCGTCGGGGGAGTAGGGCACACGCTTTGGATCGTTTTGTGCTGCCTGCTATAACGGTCCGTTCCGCTCGCGGCGCACTTCCAACATCCGTACTCTATGCGACCTTCTTCCCGCACATGCGGGGAGGGGGTACTTTCTGTGTTATCCTAAAGCCTCTGTCAGCAAAGCCCCTCCGGCAGCTCGGATGGGACGATGGTCGATCCCGACGGGAGGATCCCCGGGACCGGGGACGTGGAGCAGGGTTTGAGCAGCTGACGTCTGGCGCTAAGACCACGTGAATCCCTTGGCTCGCTCCCCAAGGACTAATCAGACGTCACCGCTCTCGTCCTTTCCAGACGATAAAATTCTCGTTCAAATACATGTGATGAGAACTATTGTCCGATGCGCCAGGCCGTCGCCGCGGCGTTGCCACGACCACGGCAGACAGTGTTGTCGCAGACCCACCTTGCCAGGAGACATCACATGCCAGACAAAGCAAATCTCAGTCCCCGAGAGGCTTTCTGCTTCCAGCTGATCCTCGATGAAGGCCTCCTTATGGGAAGGCTTGTCAAGTTCAACGAATCGAATTCGCATTGTGCTGCTCAGCTTATCCATGCCGCCTTGCCCCTTATCGCGATGGCCGAAAACGATATGATTCCTTACCTGAATCGCGTGGAAGGTTTTGGTCTTGAGCACGTGAATTCTCAGATTGCCTCAATTAGGCACATGACCAAATCTCTGAGCTCTACGCACCTCAGTTATGGTGAGAATGCCAGACAAGCCGACGAGATAATCTCTCAGCTGCGCGCTGACTTTTATAGTCATGCCGGTCCGTTGGACGAGATCATTAACTGCTTTCGTGCTGAGGTCGGCATCACTTACTACGATAATCTGCCTCTGTATACGAACTATACTGTCGCTCATTTACTGACCAAAGACGACTACGGCCTCCTTGGTCAGAACGGTTACGATTTCTGCAACAAGCTAGGCTTCGATGCTGGAACCTCTGGCGCAATTGCACTCGTCTTCGCATACGAGATGCTTGGAGACGGTGCTGTGTGAACTGTGCCGCCAATTGTCTGCACGTCGCGCAATCTAAAATTTAATCAGATGACCAAAGCGACAAGAGCTAAGGGCGGCGATGAGCTTGCGTTCTTCTTCCTATCGGAGCCGCTGATTCTTATGACGTCGGTTGACGCGCTGTGGAAAGCCGGGCTTCTCGGTGACATCGCATGGGTCAAGTATGCCGCCTTGACGCTCGATCACGCCCATGCGGCAATTAATAGCTTTCTTGCATATCAGCACTCTAGCGATGGAGCCAAATTTTGTGGTGCATCGTTTCTCGCGAAGGTCGGCTCTCTTCTCAGCCACGATGGGAAGAAATGGATTAAGAGAGCGCATCCGCTGAGAAACGCGATGATGCATTACGACTTCAGCGAAAGAATTGTGCCTCGTATCGAGAAGGGCACTGGTCCTTGGGGTGTGATGGACGTGGCATGTCGCCAGGTAATGGGAGATTCCGCCGCGCAATACTGCAGCGAACTCGCTGCTATACGAAACAGTACGGTCGAAGCTATCTGGAGGCTCATCGAGTTTCCACGGGCGTAGCTGGGCTTAAGGCCGGTACGATAAGCATGCAATGTGGACTTTGAGGTATTCGGCAGATGCTTAAAATTAATATGCTGCCAGAGCCGTGATGGGGAAATACAGTCACGAGGATTGGAACCATATGGGACCATTTGACGTAAGCTGTGAGGAGCTTGGACGCCTTGGCTCTTGTGAGGCCGTCCGTGTGTTTCATGACCTTCTGTTTGCTGAGGCGTCGTGCGTGGAAGGCATTGACCCGAGCAAGATTGATGTTCCAATGTCAACATCTGCCATAACCACCCGCGACGGCGGCGTTGACGCTGAAGTCCGCGATGCTCGTCCGGGACGCGGGTCTCACGGAATTGTCAAGGAGGGACTAACCTGTTACCAGATTAAATCAGGTGGTGTTGACGTTACAAACAGCTCCGGTGCGAAGCGAATGATTAGCATCGGTGGCGTGATTAACCCGCGAGTGCGCACCTGCCTTGAGAATAACGGCACCCTGGTCATGGTTCTATTTGGGTCTGATAAACCTGACGATGAAGATGAGAAGGCCGCTAGCCTTATTCGTGCGGCGATTGCGGACATTGATTCAACGCTAAAGAGCAAGGGCCGTATCGAGGTCTGGCGACAGAATAAGCTCTGCGGCTTCTTGAGGGATTTTCCATCCATATGTTTTTCAATCAAAAATACCTCATTGAGCAATCTCTGCGATATTAAGGACTGGGAGTCACTTGCAGACATGAATAGGCCGTTTGTTAAAAGCGAAGACCGGGACAACGCGATCACGGCCCTCAGGGAGTCGCTGACGGATGGCGCTGTCCAGTCGCCCATACGAATCATCGGCGAGCCAGGCATCGGCAAAACGCGCCTTGTTTTGGAAGCCCTTAAAGAAGAATCTCTGGCACCGTTGGTGCTCTATGCAAGTAGGCCTTCGGATATTCCACCTGGATTTCTGCGGGGTCTCCTGCGCCAAGACGACCAATCCCGCTGCATTTTGGTGGTTGATGAATGTGATGGGGGTACGTTCCGCGATATTTGTAATCAAGTGCTTATCGCAGCAAATCGAGTCAAGGTTGTCTCCATATTCAATGATCACGAGAGCGAAGAGCCTGGGATAGCAAAGCTATGTGTCGAACCTTTGCCGCAAGAAGGCATTACAGAAATCATAGCTACATACGGGATTTCTCAATACGACGCCGCTCGTGTGGCCAGCCTCTGTGGTGGATCGCCCCGAGTTGCCCATATCCTCGGCGAGCAAATGCGGGCTACGGGAGCCGTTAATATTTCCGGCTACGAGGATATTTGGCAAAGCTATATAGCGGGATGTCACGGAATCGATAGTGACGTCTACGCCAAACGTCTTCGTGTCTTGGAATGGCTCTCCCTGTTCGCAAGGTTTGGTTATGAGGGCCCGGTTGCATGTGAGGGCAATCAACTTGTTAAGAAGATTGCCAGCTCTGCAGCGATTTCAGAGGAAGAGATTAGAGACATAATCTCCGATCTTCGCGACGAGAAAATTCTTCAAGGTGATTACACGCTTTATATCACGCCAAAATTGCTGCATTTGTGGCTGTGGGGCAAGTGGTGGAAAAGCCAGGGCCCTGGATTCGACTGGAACTCTTTCGTTTCTCTTGGGGAGGGAGAGGCTCTTTCTGACGGGTTGATTGCGTGGTTTTGCAGCATGCTGCAGTATGCCGGTGAATCTGAGGCCGTCTCACGAGTTGCCTCCGGGCTTCTGGGCTCCGATGGACCTTTTACCGAAAAGGGGTTCATCAGTACGCCATACGGTTCAAAGTTACTTGTGTTGATTGCTTCCCTAGACCCTGACGCAGCACTTGGCTACGCTGAAAGTTACTTAGGGAGTAAAAACAAGATGGAACTAATTGACTTGCGCCGAGAGCGACGCTGCTTAGTTGACACGCTAAAGTGGACGGCGTTTGAACCGCGGTTGTTCGATCGGTCGGCCTATCAGCTGTTGCGGTTGGCTTGCGCTGAGAATGAGCATTGGTCAAATAACGCAACCGGTGAATATGCCGACCTCTATTCCAACGGGTTTGGTGAGCTTGCGGTCTCGAAGGCGACGCCCGAACAGCGCCTCTCAAGTCTGCGAAGGGCCGCTCTCTCAGAATCTGCAGACGAGCACAGAGTGGCGATTAAAGCATTCGGTAAGGCTCTCGAAGTTGTTCGAAGTAGAGTAACTGCCGTTCCTGCCACCGGGATGCCTCTTAAGACGACGCCCGGTTGGAAGCCTTGTACCTACAACGACCTTTGGGGTGCGTATCGTGCGGCTTGGAGCCTGGCCATGGAATGCCTGGCCTCATACGACGGAGATGAGCGAACTGAGCTCGCCAGAGTCATGGAATCTGGTGCAATTAGCCTCCTGTCCTTTATCGGAGACGGTGGAGAGGTGGTCGGCTGGCTTAGGGAGTTGTACGACACGGGTGCTGTCGACAGCGCAAAGCTCATCAAAGATATAGCCTCGGCGCTTAGATACGCCGAGCGTCTTCCGGAATGCACTCTAGATAAGCTTGCCGCGCTGAGAGACGACATCGTGGGATCTAGCTACGAACAGCAGCTGCATAGATATGCCGGAATGCAGGTATGGGCTGAAGATTACGACGAGGGTGGCGAGGAGTCTGAGGAGATTGTTGCTAGGCTTAGCCAACTTGCCGAGGCATCGATTGAGAATCCCGATGACTTTGAAGAAGCACTTCCCTGGCTTCTATCAAAAGAGGCGGAGAACGCCTATCGTTTCGGCATAGCGCTCGGAGAGAAGGACGCTGCTGCATCCCTTTGGGCAACGATTGCAAATGCCATTGGCGAGATGGGGCCAGAGACGGGAGACAGTCAGCTGTGTTCCGGGTATTTGAAGACGATCCACGAGACAAACTTTGCTCGCTGGGAGGAAATCATCGCAAGTTTGCTCTCCGGCGATAGTCTTGCGTGGTTGTTGCCCTCCGTCATAAGTAGCGCGGGCATCTCGGACTCCTTGGTCGATAAGGTCGGCGGACTGTTTTCTTGTGGCGTTATAGCTGTTCGAGCGATGTGGCCGCTTTGTCATGCAAGCTTTGCTACTGTTTCTGCCGCATGCGTTGAGCGGTTGTTGTCTGCCCTTATAGGGGAAGGCTCGGCTGATTCGGCGAGCCTCGCTATTGGCATCGCCTTCTGGGCGATGAAAGGCGGAAAGCAGCTTCATGCGGACTTGGAGGTGACTCTGATAGGGCTTCCTGATGCGTTGCCAGGAATCCTGAGTGGTTATATGAGCGCGGGATATGCGTGGTATGAGCTCGCTGAGAACTATTTGAGCAGCTATTCATGTGATGCCTGGCAAATCGTAACCCATGTCGTCCATAGGCTAGACGACTCCAACTTAATTGAGGCGTTGTATATAAGAAAGCTCATACGTCGCCTTGCCCAACTGGCACCAGAACAGACGTGGAGAGCAGTCGGAGACATGCTCTTGACCGAAGGGCGTCTATTGTCTGCCTTCTTCTTTAACGAGGAGATGAGCGGTCTCTTGCTATGTTTCCCACCTGAAGTAATCCTTGCTTGGGTAGCCGAGGATCGGGTGGAGCGGCCCGTGTTGTCCCTAAGGTATCTTCCGTCGGCGCTCTGTGACGGCGAGGGGCATTTTACTGTAACGCGTGAAATCTTGGCTGAATATGGTGGCCAGGAGTCGGTTCAACGAGAGCTGCTGGCTCGATCAGGGTCGTACTCATGCGTGGGAAGCCTCGTTGAGATGTTCGATAGCAAGATTGAAGAGCTGGAGAGATGGCGAGCGCTCGACAACAACCCTCATGTTCTTACTTACATTGATAGGGCGGTGGCGTACTTTAGGGAGCAGCGCGAGCGCGGACGAATCGACGAGGAGCGCAACGAGTGGTGACGTTGGGGTTTTATTGAAACGACTCCATGTTATGCATCGGCCTTTCCGAATATCTACACTCTGTGACCCTCGGTCGGCACAGCGGGGGGGGGGTACCTTTTTGTGTTAGCCTATTGAACGGTTAACATACAGGCAGCACATCGGTTCCGGGAACCCGATGGCGAGAAATCCCGACGAGAGGATCCCCGGGACCGGGGACGTGGAGTAGGGTTTGAGCAACGAGAACGAAGACAAGATGTCGTACGACATTCAGATCGCGGTGGCGACTCACAAGCCATATCGCATGCCGAGCGATTCTTGCTATCTGCCCTTGCACGTTGGCGCCGAGCTGCATCCTGACATCTGTACCGACATGCAGCAGGACAACGAGGGTGAGAATATCTCAGCCTCCAACGCCTCCTACTCCGAGCTTACGGGCCTCTACTGGCTATGGAAGAACTCCGATGCCGCCTACAAAGGCCTTGTGCACTACCGCCGTCACTTCCGCACGAGCGACTCGATAAAGAAGAACTCCGAGGATCGCTTCTGCCGCATCGCCACGAGGGAGGATTTCGCTGGCCTCTTTGAGAAGACGGGCGCTCAAATCATCGTTACCAAAGCCCGTAACTACGTGATTGAGACCGTCGACGGTCACTATCGTCACACCCTTCCCGGCGAGCAGCTGGATGCTGCTAGGAGTGCAATAGAGGGCACGTGCCCCGAGTACCTCCCGGCGTTCGATGTGGAGATGGCTGGCACTAAGGCGCATATGTTCAACATGCTGGTGGCAAAGTCGGATGTCTTTGGCGCCTATTGCGAGTGGCTTTTCCCGCTCCTTGGGAACGTTGAGCACTGCCTCGGCGCCAAGAACTACGACGCCTTCAACGCCCGCTGGCCCGGTCGTATTAGCGAGATGCTGCTGGATACTTGGCTTATGACGAACGGAATCAATTGGGCCGAGATGCCTACGGTTAGTCCCGAGTCCGTGGACTGGATTGCCAAGGGCAAAGGCTTTCTTGCCGCCAAGTTTCTCGGCAAGAAGTACGGAAAGAGTTTCTAGAGCGGAGGTGTTCAACAGTTGAAACTTTCAACTTTTGATGTGTTTAAACACATCAAAAGAAGTGAAAAGAACATAGAGGTCTCCGGCGACATGCTTAAGGAGCTTCAGGGCGTGCTTTTCGGCATCCTCGAGGATATCGATGCCGCATGTAAGGTATCGGGCGCGCGATATACGCTCGGTGGTGGGACTTGCCTTGGCGCCGTGCGTCACCAGGGGTTCATCCCGTGGGATGACGACATCGATCTCAATATGGCTCACGTCGATTTCGATAAATTCGCAACTGTTCTGAACGATATGTTCCCAGGTAAGTACACTTTGCAGGTTCCGGGCAAGTCGGTAGGATATGACCTTGGCTTTCCTCGCGTGCGCCTTAACGGGACTGTTGTGCGCAGCCGTGATGACATTGGCAAGCCGGCCGCCGAGTGCGGTGCTTATGTTGATATTTTTTACATTGAAAATCTTCCGGATGGTACTGTCGCCAGGAAGCTGCATGGACTTGTGTCCATGGCGCTAGGGCTTGCGTATTCCTGCCGTAGGTTTGCTGCTTATGCCGAACAATATAAGCAGCTCGTAGTGGATGATCCAGAGACGCTGAAGATCTTTGCTCGTAAGGAGCGTCTCGGAAGGCTTGTCTCGTTCTGGACTCCGGAACACTGGACAAAAGTCTGGGATAACTGGAACTCTCGCTGCAAAAACGAAAATTCGGCTTACGTGTCCATCCCTGTAGGGCGCAATCACTACTTCAAGGAAGCTCATCCTCGCGAGGTGTTTTTCCCTGCATCAGAGGGAACCTTTGCAACGCTCGCTGCTGCCTTGCCGGCAAATCCTGATGCATATCTGACCATGCTATACGGCCCTGATTACATGACTCCTCCTTCGGAGGATAACCGAGAAATGCACGTGGTTTATGAGTTTGATCTTTCTTCTGCGTCTAATAAAAGAAGGGACGGATAAATGAACGTTGCGCTCGTGATTGCGGGCGGAGTTGGCGCTCGAATGGGCCAAGACATTCCGAAGCAATTTTTGTCGGTTAACGACAAGCCGGTCATTGTATATACGCTCGAAGCGTTCCAAAATCATAGTGAGATTGATTCCATTGCCGTTGTCTGCGTCGATGGCTGGCAGGACATGCTTAGGGCGTATGCAAGGCAGTTCGGTATCTCTAAGCTAGATTTGGTTGTGGCTGGAGGCGAGAACGGACAGGATTCTATTCGCAACGGCCTCTTCGCGCTTGAAGAGCGTTTTTCTGGCGATGATATTGTTTTAATACATGACGCCATTAGGCCAATGGTGTCAGACGATATCATTTCCGATTGCATCGCTACTACCAAGGAATATGGCAATGCGATCACCGTGATCCCGTGTGCCGAGGCGATGCTCACGACCGACGACGCGCGAGTTTCTACCGGTTCCTACCCGCGTGACGGCCTCAAGCGAACGCAGACTCCGCAGGGTTTTCGTTTGGGTGATATTTGTCAGCTGCATCGCGATGCTCTTGATGCGGGAATTACAAACTCAGTTGCCTCATGCACGTTGATGGTGGAAATGGGGCGTCAGGTATATTTTTCAAAGGGCTCTGAAAGAAACGTAAAGCTTACGACGGTGGAGGACATTGATATCTTCAAGGCCCTTCTGGCGTCCAGGCGCGCTGATTGGCTTAAATAATGATCTATACGAGTGGATACCTGAAAGGACTGCTTGAATGCGCTCGTCTCAACGGTGCAAGCGGGCTAGCCAACTCTACTGTTTTGATTACGGGCGCGAGCGGTCTAATTGGGTCGGCATTCGCGGATTTGCTTCTGTCCTCCAATCAAAGATTGGGCACCAAAATTACAGTCAAGCTTGCCGGGAGATCTGAAGTTGCGATGAGGCAACGCTTCTCTTGCTGGGGCGAAGAGGCTTATGAATTTATACAGTACGATGCTGGCTCTGACGTTTCGTTCGATTTCGATGTTGACTACATCCTTCACTGCGCCAGCAATGCACACCCTCGACTAATTGCTGAAGAGCCCGTTGAAACACTTGTGAATGGCGTCCGGGGCACGGCAAATTTGCTTAACTACGCGAGATTTCACATGGCTAAGCGGCTTCTCTACGTCTCCTCTAGTGAGGTCTATGGCAAGAGGGATGGCATGGAGCCCTATGCTGAGGACGAGTACTACCTGGTGGATCCGCTGAGCGCCCGTTCCTGCTATCCGAACTCCAAGCGTGCGTGCGAGACGCTTTGTGCTGCCTATGCAAGCGAGTACGGGGTTGACTCTGTTATCGCTCGCCCGGGCCATGTTTGGGGTCCGACCATGACCGCTTCCGACTCTCGCGCGCATGCCGAGTTTGCTCGCAATGCCGCAGCTGGGCAGGATATTGTGATGAAGAGTCCAGGCGATCAGCTGCGCTCCTATATCTATTCCACTGACTGCGCCGGCGCTCTGCTGACAATTCTGCTGAAGGGCAAGTCTGGCGAGGCCTACAACGTTGGCGTGCCTAGCGAGACCTGCACCATCCGCCAGCTTGCGGACGCTCTTGCCGAGGCTGGCGGGGTCAGCGTCGTCCGCGATTTTCCTACCGAGGACGAAGCGCGGGGCTACAACCCGATGAGCTGCTCGGCTTTGAAGTGCGAGAAGCTCGCAGCGCTTGGGTTTGTGACGGGGTACACGTTGCGTGACGCCGCAGCCCAAACAATTGATTGCATGAGGTAGACCTATGGACGCCGCTACTTTTCCCGACGGAAGATCTCTCAAGCCACATGTCCTTGTGCTCATGGCTACATATAATGGCGAGCGTTATTTGGCCGAGCAAATTGATTCGATACTCGACCAGAAGGATGTAGATGTTTCGCTTCTCATCACCGACGACTGCTCGAAGGACGGGTCGTACGAGATTGCTCAGGAGCATGCCCAAGCTGATTCTCGGATTATCTCGAAGCAAAACCAGAATAATGCTGGCACTGGCATGAATTTTCTTAACATGCTTTATGACGTCGATTCGGCGAACTGCGACTATGTTGCCTTCTCGGATCAAGACGATGTCTGGTTGAACGACAAGCTCACCACTGCGTGTACGGCGATAGTAGAGAAGGAAAATGACCCAGACGCAAGGCGCGTTGAGCCTTTTGGGATTCCGGTGCTGTATTGCTCTGAGTTGCAAAATGTTGATCAGAATTTGAATAACCCAAAGCTTGAGCTTGAGGCGCTGAATATTAAGCAGGACAAGCGAGCTACGCCTTTAATGCGAAATTACTATTCAGGCTGCACGATGGTCATGAACAAAGCGATGGTACGCCTGTTCCAGAGCGCTAGGTTGGGCAATGTCTATCGGCTTCATGATACGTGGTCTGCTTTGGTTGGCAGGTATTGTGCGAACTTTATTATTGATGTCGAAAATGCCCGTATTCTTCGGAGGATTACGGGTGTGAACACGTGTGGCGCCATCACCCCGGGCATGGACATTGCGAATGCATCGGTCGCTCGCCTCAGTAACTCTCCGGAGCGGCGCATGTCTAAGACGGCAGCTCAGCTATACGAGTGTTTCGGTCAATATATGAGTTGCGATGACGCCGAGATGATCAGATCGTTCTCCTTGGTAAACGAGAGTCTGGCATCGCGTATTCGTTGGGCACTCAGGGACGACTATCGGGGGACCACCATCTCTGAAACGCTCTTGATGAAGGCCAAGATTCTTTTTGGGCGTTATTAGAGGGTGGATGAATGTTTTACGTTGCGCTTCTGCTCACCTAATTATGAACTGTTCTTGCTGTGCCCAGATATTTGGAAAGCTGGTCTAAGTGGCAAGTCGTTAGGTTGCGGGTGCGTCTGCAATGTTTGGATGGAGGGAAACCCTACATGAAGGGCATCATCCTCGCCGGCGGGTCCGGCACCAGGCTCTACCCGCTGACGCGCGTCACGTCCAAGCAGCTGCTGCCGGTCTACGACAAGCCGATGATCTACTACCCGCTGTCCACCCTCATGC
>CAVEUW010000065.1:0-4030 GCA_963619015.1 Senegalimassilia sp.
TGGACGTGAACTGGGACGACGACAACGGGGCGAACAGCAAGAGCTACGGCTTCGACGCCACGCACCTGTACTTCTGCCTCACCGACGAGCTCATGGCAAAGGCCCACAGCGACCACACGGCCACCTATCAGGCCGAGGGCTATGCGTACCGCAGCACAGACCTGGAGAGTAACTACTTCGTAAAGACCGGCAAGGCCACCGAGTGGGCCAAGGCCTACGCCAGCAGCATTCAGACGCACTTGGACAATGGCGAGACCACTTTTAGTGTCGAGACCACTAATGCGTACAACCCGCCGAGCATCTGCGGCATTCAACACCCCATTATCGCGTACGCGCTCAACCAGATGACGTGGGCGACCTCGGACGGCACCAAGACAGTATCGCTTGAGGCGACGTCGAACGTGACCACCATCAGCAACTTCAACTGGACCGCTGTGTTTGACATTGCAGCAACGTATCAGGAGAAGAAGCCCGAGAAGATCGATATTTCCGGGGCCAGCGTGACGGCCGAGACGCAAACGTGGACGGGTTCGGCACTGACGCCCGATGTGGCCGTGACGCTAGGCGGGGTGACGCTGAAGGCCGGGGCCGATTATGACATGGCGTACAGCGACAACACCGCCGTGGGCACTGCCACCGTCACCGTGACGGGCAAGGGCAACTACACGGGCACCGCCAAGGCCACCTTTAAGATTGCAGCCGCCAGCATCGAAAAGGCCACCATCGCCGCCATCGCGGACCAGACGTACACGGGAGCTGCAATCAAGCCCGCCGTGACCGTAATGCTGGGTGACAAAACGCTGGCTGCCTCGAGCTACGACGTCTCTTACTCCAGCAACACCGCCGTGGGCACTGCCACCATCACCGTGACGGGCAAGGGCAACTACACGGGCTCGATCAAGGCCACCTTCAAGATCGTAGCGCCAGCCGACGCCGGACTCGTGCGCCTGTCGGGATCCACGCGCTACGAAACCATGGGCAAGCTGACTGCCAAGGGCGGCTGGAAAACGGGCGGTACCGTAGTCCTGGCGAGCGGCGAAAACTACCCCGATGCGCTAGCCGCTTCTGCACTGGCCGGTGCCAAGGACGCACCCATTCTGCTCACAAGTCCCGGCTCGCTTTCAGACGTGGCGCAATCGCAGCTGACGGCTCTTAAGCCAAAGGTCGTCTATATCGTGGGTGGCAACGCAGCAGTGTCTACCGACGCTGAAAGCCAGGTAAAAGGTCTGCTCCCCAGCGCCAAGATAACGCGCCTGGCCGGCGCTACCCGCTACGACACTGCACTCAAGGTGGCTGCACAGGTCAAAGGGTCGGACACCGTAATCGTCACCACTGGCGAAAACTACGCCGACGCCCTGTCCATCAGCCCCTACGCGTTTGCCACCGCAAGCCCCGTGGTGCTGTGCAGCCCCTCGTCGGGACTGGACGCCGCCGCAATCGCGGCCGTGAAGGCCGCCGGCTGCAAGAAGGCCGTAATTGTAGGGGGCGCCGCCGCGGTGCCAGAGAAGGTTTCCTCACAGCTGAAATCGGCTGGCGTGACGGGCTCCGTCACCCGCCTGTCGGGCGACAGCCGCTACGACACCAGCCGCAAGATTGCCGAGTTTGAGCTTGCCTCGAGCAAGGATTTCACCATGGATGGCGTGCTCTTGGCCACCGGCGAGAACTTCCCCGACGCCCTGGCTGCCGGACCCCTCGCAGGCAAAGGACTCTCTCCCCTGCTGCTGGTGGACGGCAGTGGCGACATGGCCGCCGACTTCCTGAAGGGCTACAAGGGCAAGGCCTACACGGGCACCGTGGTGGGCGGCATCAACGCCGTGAGCGACACGGCCATGGCTAAGCTGACCAATGCTCTGGGACTGCAGGTGCGTAGGTAGTACACCGCCCGTGGTGCGTTGCCGATGCGGTTCTTCCGCATAATGAGTTTCAGGTCGTACAACAAAGCCAAAACAAGTGCAACCCAAAGAAGGGCTAAGATGTCCAGCACCGCAACCATAGACCATATGACCAGCAACTAACTCAACGAGGTAACAGCAAGCACTGGCCAAAGCGCAACCAGAGCCACGATCTACATCGACTAAGGCTGGATCGGCCGCGTCGGCAACAACACCGGCGTCATCGAGTACATGGCCTGCTCACACCATGGCAAGCCCATGCACGTTGGCGACTGGAACTACTCCTACTGCGGCCCTGCGACAACAGCGAGGCAAACTCCGAGAGCGAGCTGTGAAACAGCATGCTTGAAGTGCTGATCGCCGCCGCCAGGGAGAGAACAGCACGTCCGTCCTAGCGGGTGCAACGCACAACAGATGCACAGAGTGCCCCTAGCCGAGCAGCCTTTATGCGCGGCCAGAGACGTCTTTTTGCGTTTGGCACATGCCATCAAACTTGAACATCTCGAACATGATGTGCCTCTGCCGATTTAGAATCCCCACAGCGGCCGTTTCTCTTCATCTCGAACTTAACCAGTTCAAGATTTTAGGGGTGGCTATTTCCTTATGCCGAAACACTACCAGCGGGAGCTATTCTGTCGCCAACTTTCGGAACACAATCGTAGGTAAGGTTGCTAATAAGGGAGATGCTAGCCCACTTACCCGAATGAGGCATACGGATGCGCTACGCTGAAAAGAGTTGAGCACTGCGGTTTTCACTGCATTTATATTCTGCTGAAATACTGTTGAGAAAATTATTTGCATTCACCTTCATGATGCTAACCGCTGTATCTATGGGCATTAAAATATTTTTACTTATCTAAATGATGTTCTCAGCGGCATTTAGGGGAAAGCATGAAAAAAATCTCGCAGGAGAAGTTCATCGCGATCGAGCGAAGCCTTCGCAAGGCCAAGGGTGTAACTCAGATGCAGCTGGCGGAAGTAACCGGCATTAACCGCGCGATGATCGGCCGCATTGAGAACGGTACCTACGTACCCACGATTGAGCAAATTGAAAGATTGGCAGACTCCCTGGGCTTCGAGCCTGCTGGCTTGTTTGTCGATGAAGCAGATGTACCTGTGTCAGCTGTTTCTGCCTCTGTTATTCCGCGCAAGATTGCTGTTGCCGGTACCGGTTACGTTGGTCTATCGCTTGCTGTCCTGCTGGCGCAGCACAACCACGTCACTGCGGTAGACGTCATCCCTGAAAAGGTTGAGCTCATCAACCAGAAGAAGAGTCCCATTCAGGACGACTACATCGAGAAGTACTTGGCCGAGTGCGAGCTTGATCTCACAGCCACGCTCGACGGTGTGGCCGCTTACAAAGACGCTGAGTTTGTTATCATTGCTGCTCCCACCAACTATGATTCCGCCACCAATCGTTTTGACTGCTCGCATGTGGAAGAGGTCATCGAGCAGGTGCTCTCCGTGAATAAGAACGCCACAATGGTCATCAAATCCACTATTCCTGTTGGCTATACGCAGAGCGTGCGCGAGAAGTACAACACCGACAAGATTATCTTTAGTCCCGAGTTCTTGCGCGAGAGCAAGGCGCTCTACGACAACCTGTACCCCAGCCGAATAATTGTTGGCTGTGATGACGCCACCGAAAATACTGCCTGTGAGTTTGCTGCGCTTTTGCAGCAGGGCTCGCTCAAGCCCGACGTGCCTACGCTTTTCATGGGATTTACCGAGGCAGAGGCTGTGAAACTTTTCGCCAATACCTTTTTAGCGCTGCGCGTGAGCTACTTCAACGAGCTTGACACTTACGCCGAAACCAAAGGCCTTAGCACTCGCCAGATTATCAATGGCGTGTGCCTTGACCCGCGCATTGGCAGCCACTACAACAACCCCAGCTTCGGCTATGGCGGTTATTGCCTACCCAAGGACACCAAGCAGCTGCTAGCCAACTTCGAGAATGTCCCGCAGAACATGGTGAGTGCCATCGTCGATTCTAACCGCACTCGAAAGGATTTCATTGCTGATCGCGTGCTGCAGATGGCTGGTGCCTATCACGACAACAGCGCGTGGGATGTAGAGAAGGAAGGCGAGACCGTCATCGGCGTATATCGCCTAACCATGAAGTCGAACAGCGACAACTT
>CAVEUW010000065.1:4040-10005 GCA_963619015.1 Senegalimassilia sp.
CGTGCAAGTTCCATCCAAGGTGTCATGAAGCGCATTAAGGCCAAGGGCGCCACTGTTGTCATCTACGAGCCCACGCTCGAGGCGGGTACCACGTTCTTTGGCAGCCGCGTCATTGGTGACCTAAAGGAGTTCAAGAAGGTAAGTCATGCGATTATCGCTAACCGCTATGACACCTGCTTGGATGACGTGGCTGAAAAGGTGTACACACGCGATCTCTTCCGTAGGGATTAATTCGAATACTCGATAGGGAATTCATTATGGCTAAAACCGTGCTTGTTACCGGCGCTGCGGGCTTTATTGGTGCCTTCCTTTGCAAGCAACTGCTTGAGACCACTGACTACGACGTGGTTGGCTTCGACAATTGCAATGACTACTACGATCCGGGCATCAAGGTTGATCGACTGAAGATGCTGGCCGAAACTGCCGGCGACATTAATGCAGCCAATTGCCTGGAAAGCTACGAATGCGGTCGCTTTGCATTCGTGCGTGGCGACTTGGCGGACAATGCGGCGGTGAGTGCTGTGTTCGAGGTGCATAAGCCCAACATCGTGGTGAATCTGGGTGCTCAAGCAGGCGTGCGCTATTCTATCGAGAATCCGCGTGCCTACGTGGACAGCAACTTGGTTGGTTTCTTCAATATTCTGGAGGCGTGCCGCCACCACCCAGTGGAGCACTTGGTGTACGCCAGCAGCTCCAGCGTGTACGGCGGCAACGAGAAGGTGCCCTTCAGCGAGGATGACCGTGTCGATGGGCCGGTGTCGCTGTACGCGGCCAGCAAGAAGTCCAACGAGCTTATGGCACATGCATACTCCAAGCTCTACAGCATCCCGGCGACAGGCTTGCGCTTCTTCACGGTGTACGGACCCATGGGGCGCCCCGATATGGCGTACTTTGGTTTCACGAATAAATTGATCAACGGCGAGACCATCAAAATCTTCAACATGGGCAACTGTAAGCGCGACTTCACTTACGTCGACGACATTGTCGAGGGCGTGCAGCGCGTGATGACTCAGCCGCCTGCGGTTGAGACCGGCGCCGACGGCCTTCCCAAGGCCGCGCACCGTGTGTACAACATCGGCAACAACAACCCCGAGAACCTGCTCGATTTCGTCGACACGCTGCAGCGCGTGCTGGTGGAAGAAGGCGTGCTGCCCGCAGACTTCGACTTCGACGCGCACAAGGAACTTGTGCCGATGCAGCCCGGCGATGTGCCGGTGACCTACGCCGACACCAGCGCCCTGGAGCGCGACACCGGGTTCAAGCCGGGCACCCCGCTGGAAGACGGCCTGCGCGCCTTCGCCAAGTGGTACAAGGCGTATTACGACAACTAGGTAAATTGAGTTATTTACTCAAGCCTATCTGTTTCTAATTAGCTGAAAAGCTTTTACCTAAAGACAGCCTAAACGGAGTCGGATTTATCGCTGGATAGACAGCCCAAAATGCCCCGGGATACTCTCTGAGTTGTGAAGAGTTATCTTTTTCCATGTGATGTCACCTACGATTGTGTTCCGAAAGTTGGCGACAGACTAGCTCCCGCCAATAGCGTCTCGGCGTAAGGTAATAGCCGTCCCTAAAATCTTGAACTGTTTAGGTTTGAGATGAGGAGAAACGGCCGCCATGGAGGTTCTAGACCGGCAGAGGCACATCATGTTCGAGATGTCCAAGCTCGCCGGCGGTGTGGTGAGCCTGGGGGAGCTCATCCAAAACATGGTTGAGGCGCTCGTGAACGAAATCATGGATGTCCAGACAGGGGCCATGTGTGCCGAAGGTAACCGCAAAAACAGCTGTTGAAAATGCACTCTGTGCACAAAAACAGACAGGAGAGGGCGAATTGCAACCTCGAGCGGTGCAGCCGTGTGGCCTAGGTGTCCCCGTCGAGGTTGGAACACATCGGTGAACTCGATGGCACTGCGGATGAGGATTTTCGCCTTATTTACAGCCCATCCATTACGATTCATCCCTGTTTGCTTATACGCCTGGCGGGAATGCCTGCCAATACCTCATGTTTGGTCTCAGTACTCTTCGTCACAACAGCGCCCGCTCCGACAATCGTTCCTTCATGCAAATATACATTCCCAACGACAATCGCATTGGGGTAGAGCACACACTCATTTTGAAGAATGGGATACTTGCCGTCTTTCTGACCAAGAGTAACATTTTGGTAAATTATGCAATCATCGCCAATAAGCACACCGTCACCGATGACGATGCCAATTGGATGCGGAAAACTAACGTTGCGGCCAATTTCTGCAGTTGGCGAAATTTGACACTTATACTTATAAAAAATTTGCCGCCAATAATGATGAGCAAGATGAGTGCTCCCCGATTTAACAGCGTCTTGATATCGTTCGAACAAAATTGCAAATCTACAGAGCGGATCGATTCGCTCTCTTAAAAATCTTAGCAAGGCTTACGCATCCTTAGAATCAGGTATTCGTTTCAAGGCACTAACGCTGCGTAACGTAGGTGGCAAGAAAATAACGATACTGGCACACAGCCAAATTGCTAGTATGGCACGGTTATCTACTGCAACGCCTACAGTCATAATCAGGCAGGAGGCAAAATAGCAGAATAAAAGAAGGACAGATTTTGCAGAAATAAGTGAGTAGGAAATTATCTTTTTCCCGTTCAGATAGCGCCCTAAAAACATCGCAAATGCCCCAATGAATAGGCCGAGAGCAACGCCTTGACAACCCAATACCTGAACACCGATGCAAGACGCAAGAGCTGTAACGACAGCACCCACTAAAGAGGTGACTGCTATGTAGTAGGTTTTTTGCGCGGTTTGGAAAACGCACGCTGCGACAGTCGAAAGGACTGTCGCAATGCCATAAGAAATAAAGCAGGGCACAAGCACGTAGGATTCAAAGTATTCTGTCGCACTGATAAAGCAATAAAAAAGTTGAATGCATGGCAGAAGTAGTCCACCCAACCCAGTTAGCAAAAATAGAGTGCAATTTGAAACGGATTGAAAGAATCGCTCGGCATCAGCCTTGCCGATTCTCAAAATGGCTTCTTCCACAACCGCCATCGCGAAGATGCTACCCAAAGAAGTCAAAATTGTCCCGAACTTCATGGCAAAGGTATATATTCCGTTGCTTTCCGCACCCAAGATGTTTGTGATCAGAATTCGTCCAAACCCAGTAACGAAAGCCAGCATCAGCAGATTAAGCGCTAATGGCATTGAGAACCTTATGAATTTCGCAATTTGTCGCTTCAATACATATCTCAGCGAGAACTTCGATAGAAGTTTCAGCCTAGTCTCAATTAAAACGAGAAGAGCAAGCTGACTTAAGACATAGGAAGCCACGAGACCATCGAGCTGACGGCCGCACACACAGACAAATAGTAGGATTCCGCCGAAGCTCACTAAAGCCGAAACAAATCCAGAAACTGCATAGAGCTTGGTCTCTCCAAAGGAGCGTGCGAAATACTGCCACACTTGAGCCAACCCACAGCAGATGGACATTGCTGACACAACAGCTATATCGCTCATGAAACGAGGAAACGCCAGCGCTGCTGCTACCGCAGCTGCCACAACAACCGAGAAAGAGATGAAACAGAACGCTATTACGTTGGAGGCAAGGGCCTCCTTCTTCCCAGCATCTCCCTCCCTTAGGATATAGCGAAGAACAGATTCCCAAATCGCCAAAAAGCATAGAGGTGACAGCATTTGGGTAATCGTGATGTAATAGTCGTACGTTCCTAGATTTTGGCTGCTTACAAAGAAAGCATATATTGGGATGATTAGCGCAGCCGTTGCTTTCGCTGCCACGTTTCCAATGAAGTAAATCCCTGTTTTTTTTAATAAGGCGTTAGCCATAGCTAATCACGCTATTTATAGCTCGCTCCGTTACTTCAGCTGCGCGTCCATTAGTAAACTGTTTTGCGTACTCAAAGCCTGCTAGCGCAAGCTGTTGAAGCAAGCTCCTATCCCCATCAAGAGCAAGGTATTTTGCAGCAAGATCATCGACGGTGCCGTTGTACAGTAGCCCTGTTTCTCCGTCGCTAATTTGCTCGCTAGTCCCACCAGAGTCGCGGCCAATCATGGCTAGTTGGCAGAGCATTCCCTCAATCATCGTGCGCCCAAATGCTTCATTAGACGAAGATACAAGGCCGACATCCATATCGTCTTTAAGCAATACCATATCTTTCACAAACCCGTGGAAGATAACCGAATCTTCTAGTCCCAACTGGGAAATCCTCTTTCTAAGCTTTTGCGAATAGTCAGGCTTAACTTCGACGCCCGCAAAATGTAACTTGAAATTTCTATCCAAACCCTTACTTCGGGCGATTCCGAGTGCTTCAATTGCCTCCAATTGCCCCTTCCCAGGCTTAACATCCCCGGCAAGAAGGAGGTTGAGCGATTTATTGAAATTAAAGGCTCTTTTAGGATGGATAAAATCAGCAGAGTAACTATTGTATGTAACGTGAATCTTATCGGGACTTATAACATCTGAATGATAGTCTTTCACCGCTTGCGACACAGTCAAAACCTCATCAGAGTATTCCTGAATAAACCGCTTTAAACGCCGCTCGCCTAAGTAATAGGTAATCCCGTGGTCCAGCACTCTAAACTCACGGATATGCCAGATTTGTTTTGCGCCCAATCTCTTACCCAACATACCGCCAAAGACTATCGAGCTCGTATTTGAATAAACAATATCGAACCTATGAGATTTAAGAACCTTAGCTAACCTGTTTGCTTCAATCGTCGAACGCATATGCCTTGCCAAAAATAGCGGATATTTCGCTATCCTTTTTACTGGTGATTGCGTCAAATCTTGCATCAACAATCCATAGTGACAAATGTAAACTGGAAAACCATGGTCTTCGAACCACGCAGAAGCGCTGCCCTTCCTATAAGGGAATACAGCTTCAAAATCATACTTATCACTCTCGTAGAGATTAAAAATAATGTCCATAAGGGATCTAGTCCCTCCGCTTTCCATATCAGAGCCATGGAAAACAAACAAAATTTTTGGCCTGTCTACGCTCACGATTCTTCCTCTCGCTGAGACTCCTCGGTTTCAGACGACGAGAAACCATGCCGTTTACGCGCGTCATAAAGCACGAAAAGCATCCATAAAAGCGCAAGGAAATATGAATACGAGGAAAAGTACAGTCTACAGAATGACAGAACCAAGCCACACGCCCAGAAAACGTAAAGCGCTTTCATCTTACCGCTAGTGTTCATTTGCTTTCGGTATAGATAATTCGAAACATAGCCGTATAGAAACATGAACGCAAATTCAAATATAAATCCACCGTCAATGTAAGGGTATGCACCAGCAGGTAAAAATGCATTCGACCCCGTCACAGAATAGTCTCCGATAGACAGGTAATTTGCCTCAATATAATCAGACATGATGGATGCCATGTTATATAACTCAGGCGGTTGGATACCGAAAAATTGAAGTACCGAAAATAGAGGATAAAAAAGGCCTTGTAGCGAGAAAAACCCCATGGTGGAATTTACGAGAAAATGAGACGCGGCAAGATATTGCTGACCAAGCGGAATATCGGCAACAAAGTAAGCGTAAAAAGAAAGCCAAATATCTTGAATTCCTCGCGAAGACGACAGGAAGAAAACGGCGACAACTGCAATAACTCCGCCGATACAGAATGCGATTTTAGTTTTACGAGAAACATTAATATGATCATTTTTTAAAATCGCATAGGCTACAAGATAGCTGACGATCATAACGACGATCGCATTTCGACCACCATGGTGAAAGACAGCGAGTAAAACAACCAAGAGGTTGACAACGAAATATTTAATACGACCCTTTTCCCGAGTCAAAACTTCTATTGCGCAAATCGGGCTAACACATGCAGTCATGGGGTGCACAATGAACATATAAAGAGCGACCTGTACGGACCCTTTAATTTCTACAGTGCCCTTTCCGCCAGCATCACGCATAATGTCCGAAAAGCTTGTACCGCCAAGAACGCTCTGTATGAT
>CAVEUW010000066.1:0-9874 GCA_963619015.1 Senegalimassilia sp.
AAGAGATCATCGAAGCTCTGAAGGAAATGTCCCTGCTCGAGGCTTCTGAACTGGTTAAGGATATCGAGGAGACCTTCGGCGTGTCCGCTGCTGCTCCTGTTGCTGTTGCTGCTGCTCCGGCTGCTGGCGCTGAGGGTGGCGCTGCTGAGAAGTCCGAGTTCGACGTTGTGCTCGAGGGCTTCGGCGACAACAAGATCGCTGTCATCAAGGCTGTCCGTGAGATCACTGGCCAGGGCCTGAAGGAAGCTAAGGAGACCGTCGAGGGCGCTCCGGCTACCATCCAGGAAGGCGTTGCTAAGGACAAGGCTGAGGAAATGAAGAAGGCTCTGGAAGAGGCTGGCGCTGCTGTCTCCCTGAAGTAAATCATTTTCCTATCATAGGTTTTGACTTACTGGACCCGCTCATTCGAGCGGGTCTTTTTTATGCCAGTGTCGCCAACGTACCCATTCGGCAAACAAATTGGTAACAACGTGGGAAAACATGTATGACTCACGTATACTTATTGCAGGTAGGGCTACGAAAGGGGCGCGCATGCAAATCAAGTATTTCTCCACTGCGTGGAATGACATTAAATCCTCGCCAGGTTGGTTTGGCCGCCTCTGCCTGCTTGCGCTCGTTGGCCTCATTCCAATTTTTGGCCAGATTGTACTGTTGGGTTACGCATTCGGCTGGGCGCGCGATATTGCGTGGAAATTGCAAACCCCTATGCCTGCGCGCATTTTTGGTAACGAAGACGGTCGTTTATACAGCCGCGGTTTCTTTGTTTTGGTCATCATGTTCGTGTGTAGCCTGATTCCTTACCTGGCTCAAGAAATTTGGCTTAATTGTGCTGGTAATGGCGTTGGTACAGCAACAGGTGCTGCTTTTGGCACGACTGCATCTGGTGTGACCATTAGCCTGTTTGGGTCGTTGTTTACGCTTGCACTATCATTTATCTGTAGCTTGTTTAGCTATGCGGGAACTATTCGATCGACTGTTTATTGTCGTTTTTCCCCAGGCTTTCAGGTGAAGCGCTTGTGGGCTATGATCCGCCACGACACGCACGGCTTGGTGCGCATTTGGGCTATGTCGTTGCTGCTTATCGTCATTGTTGTTGCTGTTATGTATATCGCCCTATTTGTTATCGTTGCTGTTTGCGGCATCGGCGTGCTTGCGCTTGGCGGAAGTGGTGCAGCTGCGGTTAGCGGGAGTGCCTCAATCGCTTCTGGTGTTTCTGATTCTGCGGCCATGGCTTCTATTGTCATTGCATGTCTGCTGGTACTGGTTGCTCTCTATTTCTTTATGGTTGGCTTTACCTTTATTAGTGTGATCCAGGCGCGCGCCATTGGTTATTGGGTCAGCCAGTTCGATGTGCCCGCGTGGCGTGGCGAAGAAGATCCGATGCCCTTTGAGCTTGCCGGACCTCGGGTGTAGGGGTGTGGTGTGACGAAGGAAAAGCCCGCCGGCTCACGTAAAGCACCCAATATCAAGCGTAGTTTAGGCCAGAAAGCCCCAAAGCCTAAGCCTAAGGCGAAAACGCAGGCGAAGTCAGGGGAAAAGCACGCCTCGCCGGTAAAGTCTTCTCAAAAGCCCAAAACGCACTCAAAGTCTTCCCAAAAGCTGCCTTCGCAGGCGACATCCAAAACGAAAGCGGTTGAGGCCACGCTGCCGCCGCGTAGTGCGTTTTTGCCGGTCAGCAAGGAAGATATGGCCGAGCGCGGCTGGGATCAGTGCGACTTTGTCTACGTTAATGGCGATGCCTACGTTGATCACTCGTCCTTTGGCGCGGCCATTATTACGCGCATTTTGGAAGCGAATCACTACAAGGTTGGCTTTATCGCGCAGCCCGACTGGCACGATCCGGCTAGCATTGCTGCCCTGGGGCGTCCGCGTTTAGGATTCCTTGTTTCATCAGGCAATATGGATTCAATGGTGAATCACTATACGGTGGCCAAGAAGCACCGCTCAACCGACGCATATTCGCCAGGCGGCAAAATGGGCCTGCGCCCCGACCATGCCGCAGTCGTGTACGGCAACCTTATCCGTCGCACGTACAAAGACGTGCCCATTATTCTTGGCGGTATTGAAGCGAGCCTTCGCCGCCTTGCTCACTACGACTACTGGTCGGATAAACTCAAGCGATCGATACTGCTTGATTCTGGCGCTGACCTGGCTATTTATGGCATGGGGGAGCATTCGATTGTGGAAGTTGCAGACGCACTTAACGCGGGGCTTTCCATACAGGACATCACGTTCATTAATGGCACGGTGGTACGCACGAAGTCGCTTGAGCATGTGTACGATTATGAATTGCTACCCTCGTTTGAAAGCATGCAAGAAGACAAGCTCAACTATGCGGCAAGTTTTAACGTGCAGTATGAAAACAGCGACCCATTCACCGGAAAACGCCTGGTAGAGCCTTATTCTGACCATGAATTTGTCGTGCAGAATCCGCCGTCAGCCCCGCTTTCCACATCCGAAATGGACGCTGTGTATCGCTTGCCTTATGCGGGTACGTACCATCCTATGTATGAGCAGGCGGGTGGCGTGCCTGCCATTCGCGAGGTGAAGTTTAGCTTAACCAGCAACCGCGGCTGCTTTGGTGAATGCGCTTTCTGCGCGCTGACGTTCCATCAGGGGCGTATCGTGCAGGTGCGAAGCCAAGATTCCATTGTTGAAGAGGCAAAACGCATTATTGAATTGCCAGATTTTAAGGGCTATATCCACGATGTTGGTGGCCCAACGGCTGACTATCGTGCACCAGCGTGCGATGCCCAGTTGCGTCGTGGCGCGTGCAAGCATAAGCATTGCCTAAGCCCCGCGCCATGCAAAAAGTTGAACGCCGATCATACCGATTATCTGCAACTTTTGCGCCGCTTGCGTGAGCTGCCAGGCGTGAAGAAGGTGTTCGTGCGATCGGGCATTCGCTTTGATTACGCTTTGGCTGACAAAGATGGTGGGCGCGCGTTTATTCGCGAATTGTGCGAGCACCATGTATCTGGGCAGTTGCGCGTTGCGCCGGAACATGTTTCCAATGCCGTACTTTCCGTCATGGGAAAGCCGCAGCATGATGTCTATGAGCGTTTTGTTAAGCTGTTTGATCAAGCCAATGCCGAATGTGGGCTTAAGCAGTTTGTGGTGCCGTATTTGATGTCGTCGCACCCAGGCAGCGGCCTAGATGAGGCAATTGAGCTTGCGGAATACGTTCGTGACATGGGATTTAATCCTGAGCAGGTACAAGACTTCTACCCGACGCCTTCTACCATTGCAACGGTAATGTATTACACCGGCGTTGATCCGCGTACCATGGAGAAAATTTACGTGCCGAAAACGCCACATGACAAGGCTTTACAGCGCGCGCTTATTCAGTATCGCGATCCGAAAAACTACGATTTGGTGCTAGAGGCGTGTCGCCGCGCTGGACGTATGGATTTGGTTGGCTATGGGCCAAAGTGCCTGATTAGGCCACGTAAAGGTAGTGGTGGCGTCGCTGGTAAAGGCAGCCATGGCAGCAAGGGTGGCGCCGCTGGTAAAGGCAGCCATGGCAGCAAGGGCGACGCCGCTGGTAAAGGCAGTACTGGCAGCAAGGGCGACGCCGCTGGTAAACGCAGCACTGGTCATAGCAGGCCTGCAGGTAAAGGCACCGCGCATACGTCCATTCGCAAAAATTCACGCTCGAAACGCAATAGAAAATAACCTAGCGGAATTTAGGGGTATAATAGGTTTACTTTTGGCGCCCGCTTATTGGGCGCTCTTTCACGATTGCGTTTGAAAGGCGGCGTGTTCGCGATGAAAATTTCGACGAAGGGGCTCTACGCGGTCCGGCTGATGCTTTACCTGGCCGAACATGATGGCGCAGGTCCGGTGTCGCTCAAGGAAGTGTCTGATTCGTTGGGTATTTCCAAAAAGTATCTCGAGCAAATTGTGTCGAATGTGGTTACGGCAAAGTTGGTGCGTTCAATCCGCGGCGCTTCGGGTGGTTATCAGCTTTCAAAGCCGGCAAGCGTTATTACGGTGCTTGATGTACTGCGCGTCACAGAAGGTTCTCTTGCGCCAGCTTCCTGCTTGGAATGCGATACATTCGAATGCGACCAGGAAAAACCGTGTATGGAACTGGGCGTTTGGCGCGGGCTCTATCAGGTAATTAATGAATACCTTGGGGGAATTACGCTGCAGAGTATTATCGATCAGCACTCAGCGGTCGCGGCGGACAGTTATTCGATTTAGTGCGAGGCGTAGGCTTATAAGTCTGCGCCTTTTCTATTTCGGGAAATCAAGCGTGGTCTGGGGAAACGTAGTGAATGCAAATTCGGAAGATCAACTTATCGCACGGAAATCAAACTTATTACCCGGTGAAATTGTAGGTTTACAGGAAATTCTTCTAAATTAAACTTGACAATACCTACAGACATACTAGGATTACAGGTGTTACAAAGCAAGTCGAAAGCAGACGAGGCATAGCCGCATGAACTTCGTCTGCTAAAGACGAAACGAGAGAGGAAACCCTTCATGACTATCCACAGCAACGTTTCAGAACTTATTGGCAACACTCCGCTGGTTGAGCTAACGAACTACGAGGCTAACCACAACCTTGAGGCTCGTATTGTTGGCAAGGTGGAACTGTTCAACCCGGCTGGCTCGGTGAAAGACCGCATTGCGAAAGCGATGCTCGACGATGCTGAGGCTGCGGGCAAGCTCGATGCTGACACGGTAATAATTGAGCCGACCTCGGGTAATACTGGCATCGGCCTGGCCGCCATTGCGGCCGCTCGCGGCAACCGCATTATCATTACTATGCCTGAAACCATGTCGGTTGAGCGTCGCAACCTTATGAAGGCTTACGGCGCCGAGTTGGTGCTTACTGACGGCAGCAAGGGCATGAAGGGCGCTATCGCGCGAGCTGCTGAGCTGGCCGAAGAGATTCCGAACTCGTTTATTCCTTCGCAATTCTCCAATCCTGCAAACCCGGCAACGCATGTTGCAACGACCGGCCCGGAAATTTGGGAAGGCACGGATGGCAAGGTTGACATTTTAGTTGCAGGCGTTGGTACGGGCGGTACGCTTTCCGGTGCTGGTAAATTTTTGAAGGAAAAGAACCCGAATGTGCAGGTGATCGCAGTAGAGCCTGCTGGTTCGCCAGTTCTTTCTGAGGGCCGCGCAGGTGCTCACAAAATTCAGGGCATCGGCGCAGGTTTTGTGCCAGAAACACTAGATACAGAAATTTACGACGAGGTTATGCCGATTGCTGATGATGAAGCTTTCGAGGCAGGACGTGAACTTGCTGGCAAAGACGGCCTGCTGGTAGGCATTTCATCTGGTGCGGCTGTTGCCGCAGCAACTAAACTGGCCCAGCGCCCAGAGAATAAGGGCAAGTTGATTGTTGCTGTGCTTCCCGATACCGGCGAGCGCTATCTGTCCACCGCAATGTTCAACTTTTAATACTGAACAGCGGCAACCTATTCTGTAAGCAAACCCCGAGTGCGTAGGCGCTCGGGGTTTCTCTACAATAACGATAAAACGTACAATCTATATTGATTTGTATAACGTATTACAATTTATAGCTTAACTGTTTATAATCAAACAGGGTTCAACAGCAATCTGCGTGCCGGGCAGCGCCTCCAAAAAGGTTGGAGGTGATGCCCAATGCTCGATTTTCTTACTGAAGTCATCAAATTTCTTGCCGCATTGGCAGGGTTGGCAACAGCAGTGATCGGCATTTTTTCGGCACGTGAGCAACGCTCACGTAGAAAAAAGAAGAGCTGTCGCCGTTAGACGATAGCTCTTTCAACACTATAACAGCGCTGCCCGGCTAACCACCGCCGGCTTGCTGTTTAACTCATTCTAGCACGGTTCGCACTCTTTAGCTGTAGTAATAATTCCGCCACATAAATGTTAATCATGCTGCGCTCAACAATTATTTCCATTCGCCTTTCAGTTGCTTTTGTCTACATACCGGTAATTTATATGGGGAAACGTAAAGCCTGGTACGGGCGTGGTACCCTAATTTGCAATTAATAGACAGTTCGAGAACCTCCTGTCGATAAACAAAACTAGGTAAGGCCAACGTCGTAAAAAACGACGATGCGCGTGCGGTGCCGTGGTGCCCGTGTACGCACGGATTGACATATTTCCGCACATCTGCCTTCCTGTCGCAGTGTTCTCGCTGATGAGGAAGGCATTTTTGTGTACGGACTAAAAACCGAAAGCAGCTTTGATGCGGCTCATTTCCTAACCGATTACCACGGCAAATGCGAGAACCTGCATGGTCATCGCTGGCGTGTTGTTGCGTATCTTGAACAGGACGAACTGCAAACTGAAGGCACCAACAAAGACATGGTTATCGATTTCGGTGAATTTAAGGGCGCCTTGCGCGAACTGACCGAAGAGCTTGATCACTCCTTTGTGGTAGAAGAGGGCTCGCTTATGCAAAAAACCCTTGATTGCCTGCATGAAGAGGGTTTTACGCTTTCAATGATGCCGTTTCGTACAACTGCCGAAAACCTTGCTCGATACTTCTTTGACAAACTTGCTGCTGCAGGTTTTCCGGTAGCACAAGTTGATGTGTACGAGACCCCGAACAATTGCGCTATCTATCGCGCTTAGGTGTGTTGTGACGAATCTGAACGATATACACTCAAGCGAAATGTGCTGTTCCGATGCGCAATCTACCTGCGACAATAGCTCAATCCTGATGCCTGTCGCTGAGAAATTCGTCAGCATTAATGGCGAAGGTCAGTGCACGGGGAAGCTTGCAGCGTTTATCCGTTTTACGGGGTGTAACCTGCGTTGTACCTGGTGCGACACTATGTGGGCAAACGGCAGTGCAGCAGGCGAGGCCGCCCAAGAATCATCAATCGCTGACCTTGTTGCATGGGTGCGCACGACCGGCGTTGAATGCATTACCTTAACCGGTGGCGAGCCAACTTTGCAGCCTGCTCTGCCGCAGCTTATAAGCGCACTTTTGGCTGAACCTGGCCCAAGCGGGCGCGGCTTGCGCGTTGAAATCGAAACCAACGGATCTGTCGACCTGGCGAAACTCGTCGATTTACGCCGTGGGTGCGAAGGGGCCTGCCGCGGGTTACTGACATTTACCGTTGACTGGAAGCTTCCTGTAAGTGGCCAAGAAGGCGCCATGCTGCCGGCCAATTTTGCCATGCTTGATATGCGCGATACCGTGAAGTTCGTTTGTGGTAGTACAAGCGACCTTGATCGTATGCTGGATGTCGCGTGCAACCTTAAACTGCCTGGACGTGTGCCGGTGTATGTAAGCCCGGTGTTCGGCAGTATCAAACCTTCTGACATTGTTGAATTTGCAATTGCGCATAAGCTCACATGGGCCACGGTTCAGCTGCAAATGCATAAGATTATCTGGCCAAATACTGAAAGGGGAGTGTAGCGTGACAAGCACGAATTCCAACAGCACTACTCAAAAGGGCTTTAACACTGCAACTGGCAGCGATGCGCCGGCACGCGCGTTGGTGCTGTGCTCTGGCGGCGTTGACTCTACGACGCTACTTGCCATGGCTGTTGAGGAATACGGGGCGGATAACGTTTTCGCGCTTTCCATTTCCTATGGTCAACGTCACGACAAAGAGGTCGAATCCGCTCGTGCTGTTGCTCATTATTATGGCGTTCAGCAGCGCTTTTTAGACTTGCAGGCTATTTTTGCGGATAGTAATTGCAGCTTGCTTGCGCACTCAACCCAGGATGTTCCCGAGGAAAGCTATGCTGATCAGCTTGAGCAATCCGATGGCAAACCGGTGAGCACCTATGTGCCGTTCCGCAACGGGTTGTTCCTCTCATCTGCGGCTTCTATGGCTCTTTCGCTTGGTTGCAGCGTCTTGTACTACGGCGCGCACCATGACGACTGGGCTGGTAACGCTTACCCTGATTGCAGCAAAGAATTCGTTGATGCAATGAATCGTGCAATTTCTGAAGGCACGGGTGGAGAGCTTTCTATGGAGGCGCCGTTTGTGATGTGGTCGAAGGCCGACATTGTAAAACGTGGCCTTGAACTGGGCGTTCCGTATGAACTAACCTGGTCGTGCTACGAGGGTGGTGCCTATCCGTGCGGCGTGTGTGGCACGTGCATTGACCGCAATCGCGCATTCGAATTGAATGGCCGCCGCGACCCGTTGCTTGATAAGTTGGACGCAGAAGGCACAGGTAAGTAAGGCAGGTAAATAAGGCTGTTGTTCTGTTATGGCGTCATATGGCCAGGTCAGCACCCGGTTTTATAATTTCGAAGGAGAATCCTATGACTACTGAAAATACTTCAGCTCCGCGCCGTGAGGGCACCGACGAAGTCACGCTTTTGGGCAACCAAAACGTTAACTATCCGCAAACCTATGATCCAAACGTGCTTGAGACCTTCGATAACAAGCATCCTGGAAACGACTACTTCGTAAAGTTTAACTGCCCTGAATTCACGTCGCTGTGTCCAATTACGGGCCAGCCCGACTTCGCCACTATTTATATTAGCTACGTGCCTGACGTGCGTATGGTGGAAAGCAAGAGCTTAAAGTTGTACCTGTTCAGCTTCCGTAATCATGGTGATTTTCACGAGGACTGCGTCAATATCATCATGAAGGATCTTATCAAGCTGATGGATCCGAAATACATTGAAGTGTGGGGAAAGTTTTTGCCGCGCGGCGGCATTTCCATCGACCCGTATTGCAATTACGGTAAGCCCGGCACCCCTTGGGAGCAGGTTGCTTGGGATCGTCTGGCAAATCACGACTTGTATCCAGAATCGGTAAACAATCGCTAAGCCTAAAAAGGGGAGCCAGCAGGCTCCCCTTTGTTTTGCACCTTGAACTGCGAAAACGCTGCTTAACAAAAGCGGCGTTTAAAGCGCTGCTTAACAAATGCGCCATTTAAAAAGCGCTGCTTAAACCGAACTTTTGAGCCTATCGGCAAAGGATGTCGACCCTCATCAACCCAAAAAGAAAGGGAGCCGAAGCTCCCTTTCAAAATTTTGCTTGCTCTTAAAACCTATCGGCAAACGATGTCGACCGGCACGTTCAAAATCTTTGCCACCTTCAAAATGGTGTCGGTATGGCTACCAAGGGCTGCTGCCATGTGGTGCGTCGGGCCAGTTTCGTTCCACTTGTTCATGAACTCGCGGGCGCCGATACTGAACTTCATGCGCATGTTGGTGTCGCCGAAGGTGAAGATGGGGCCTTCGACATTTTCGCCCTCAGCCACGACAAACTTGAAGTTGCCGTCGCCATCTTGTGTGATGCCCAGGTAGGTAACGGTACCAAGACCCGGATAGAACTGCGTGAGGTAGCCGCCACCAGTCTTGCCGTGGAATACGGGCACAACCTTAAGCGTCGGCTTCTTTGCCGTTGAAATGTCGGCATCGCCAGAGCCGGAGTGGCCGATGATAACAACGTCTTCAGGGAAGTCGATGGAGTACATTTCAGAAAGCTGGCCAGTGCCTGCAATAGTCTTCAGGATGCTCATGGCCATGGCAACCTTCATGTCGCCTTCAACGGCGCATGCGGTGCCTTGCTTGATCAGCATAGAGAATGCCGGAATCAGCATGGAGTCCAAAACGCCAGCTGCGCCCTGCGCGAATCCGTCGTAGTGGCTGGCAATCAGGCCAATTTCCTCGTCTTTTACCCACTGTTCGAAGGCCACAACGTACTTCGCCATATCTTGGATGGGTTTGTCGGAAACCTGTGCGCCGCCTTCAATGTCGAAGGTGTCAATGATTTCAGCAGCCTTTGCATCAATTGCAGCCTGATCATTGATGTCGTCGGCAATTGCCCACATCTTTTCCCAGTCGAACTGTTTGGTGTACAGGCCCATGCGGTTGTACAGGTTGGTTTCGTCGATGTAGAGGTCCATCATGCCAGGGTAGGGGCGGCCAATCTGCGCGATATTGGTG
>CAVEUW010000067.1:0-9836 GCA_963619015.1 Senegalimassilia sp.
GTGCGGCGGTACTCCTGAGCAGTGCCTTGATGCTGCGGGAAACGCGCTTACAAACATGATGGGGCTGGTATGCGACCCCGTTGGTGGGCTTGTTGAGGTACCCTGCCAAAAGCGCAACGCGTCAGGAGCCGCAACAGCACTGGTCAGCGCCCAGATTTCGCTTGCAGGCGTAGGTAGTTTGGTTGGGTTTGATCAAACCGTTGAAGCCATGTATAAGGTTGGACGCAGCCTTCCCTTTGAATTACGCGAAAGCGCGCTTGGCGGCATTGCCGCAACGCCCGATGCCTGCGCCTGGTGCGATGCTCACATGTGTGGAAAGTAGCGAAGGATAAACTTCCAAGCTTATACAAGGTGTTTAAGCATTGCGCCAAAACGCCCACACTGACGATGCAAGACGCAAAGCGCAAAGCGCAGGGCGCAGAACACAAGGTGTAAAGCACGGGGCAAGACCCAGGGCACAAGGTGCAAGACGCAAAGCACAGGGCACAAGGTGCAAGGCGCAAGAATAATGCGGCAGCGCTGGTTTGCTGCCCTACCCTACTTTTACGATAGGCGCGTAATCTTTCAACAGTTTCTTCGTCTGGCCTGACTTAGCGAAATGAACATGTAGCGTATCGCCGTCTACCTTTGTCACCTTGCCGCGACCAAAGGTTTTGTGATCGACCATATCGCCAGCCTTGAAGGTCATTTTTGCAGCCGCTTTCTTACCTGCATCAGGGCTTACACCAACACCAGATACCGAACGGCCAGAGCGCGCCTCGCGGCGTTCGCGATCGGTGCGACCTGAAGGAGAGCTTGCACTTGAGCGGCCGAAGACGCGTCCAGCACCTGCTTCCACGCCACTGCCAGAAATACCACGACGGCTGCCACGCTTTTCCCAACCAGTGCCCGAAAAGCCACGCGAGCCAACGCCCATGACATCGCGCAGTTCAGCAGGAATTTCGCCAACAAAACGTGAGACAGGGTTTGATTGGGTTTGACCGAAAATCTGGCGTGTATAAGCACTTGTCAGGAACAATACCTTGCGGGCGCGCGTAATCGCAACATAGGCAAGGCGGCGTTCTTCTTCGATGCCAGCAGCATCGTTTACGCTGTTCATATGCGGGAAAAGGGTTTCTTCCATTCCGGCAACGAACACGCAATCAAATTCCAAACCTTTGCTGGCGTGCACTGTCATCATCGTAACAGCTTGGCCATCTTCTCCAAGCGTATCAAGGTCGGTGCGCAGGCGGACCCATTCCAAGAAGTCGGCCAGCGAATCGCCGCGCAGTACACGAACCGGTTCGTCGGCAGCGTCGCCGACTACCTCGCCAGTTGCCGCACCATTTGCCACACCAGCAGCAACCGTCGGGGCGGCGTAATCAGCCTCATCTTCGTCGTGAGTCGCGACAAATTCGTCAACTACCGACAAGAATTCCTGGATGTTCTCGATGCGCCCACGCGCCTCATCGGTGCCTTCGTTTTGTAAAGCCGTAATAAGCCCCGATTTGTCAATGACCGCTTCGACAACTTTTCGCAGGTCACCCGAATACGATTGCGCGTCTTTGATAAGCTGCACGAACTCGCCAAGGCTTCGACGAGCTGCTGCGCGAAGTTCAGGATCAGCAATAGCAAGCTCGGCGCCTTCCATAAATGTCATATCCATTTCGCGGGCGAACTGTTCTACACGCTCGATAGTTGACTTGCCAATACCACGACGCGGCGTGTTGATAACCCGCTTTGCGGCAATATCGTCAGCCGGATTGATAACCAGCGTGAGGTATGCCATGACGTCGCGAATTTCTGCACGGTCAAAAAAGCGTGTGCCACCAACAATGCGATACGGCACACCAGCGCGCAAAAGCATATCTTCAAGCATGCGCGACTGAGCGTTCGTACGATAAAACACGGCGCACTGGTTATACGACAAGCCAGCCCGCCGTTGTTTTTCAATTTCACCAGCAATCCAGCGGCCCTCATCACGTTCGTCAGATGCCATGTACACATGAATTTTGTCGCCGTCAGGCTGATCGGTGTACAACTTTTTTGCCTTGCGGTGCTGGTTATTCGCGATAACTGCATTCGCCGCTGCAAGCACGTTGCCAACGCTGCGATAGTTCTGTTCTAGCTTAACGGTGGTGCAATTCGGGTAGTCTTTCTCGAATTCCAAAATATTGCGAATATCGGCACCACGCCATGAATAAATGGACTGGTCATCGTCGCCAACAACCATAATATTCTTATGGCTTTCGGCCAAAAGACGAGTGATTTCATACTGTGCATGGTTTGTGTCTTGGTACTCGTCGACCAAAATGTAGCGGAAGCGCAGCTGATAGGCTTCCAAAATGTCGGGATGATTCTTTAAAAGCAAATAGGCATACAACAACAAATCATCGAAGTCGAAGGCGTTGGCCTGCTTTAAGCGCGCTTGTAGGCGCTCGTACACGCGGGCGGCCACTTTGCCAACCGGGTCGTTTACCTCTTTTGCGAAAGGACCTGGCGCCTTCAATTCGTTTTTTGCCGTAGAAATGCGATTCATCAGGGCGTTTATGGGGAAACGCTTCGGGTCGATATCGAGTTCAGCCATGATTTCCTTATACAGGCGTTTCTGGTCATCGGTATCGTAAATAGTGAAGTTATTGCTGAAACCTAAGCGCTCGGCATCAGCGCGCAGCATGCGGACACACATGCTGTGGAAGGTGGAAACCCACATACCACGCGTGCGCGGGCCAACTAGCCCCTGCAAGCGTTCGCGCATTTCAGCCGCTGCTTTATTGGTAAACGTAATGGCGAGAATCTCCCATGGTGCAACGTTAAGGTCTTCCAGGATATGCGCAATACGATATGTCAGCACACGCGTTTTACCTGAACCAGCACCCGCTAAAACCAAAAGGGGGCCTTCGGTGCATTCGACAGCGGCTCGCTGCGGTCCATTTAACGTGGAAAGATCAACAGGCATTGGTTCCTCGCTTGATGAAGTAGGGTTTTTATTCGCGCCAAAGATGCGACATGTCGCGCACACTGCGCGGGTGGTTATTGTACCGCCGAGCGATACAAAGAGATACGCCATTGTTAAGCGCGCACAGCATAGCCAAATAGTGTTCGATTTCTTATTGCAGTAGATTAGCAAGGACAACGTACATACCTAGCTAAGTGCCTAAAGCACTTAATACGACCTGAAACCGCTCACAACATATTTGAGTTATCATTGCTCTAAGGGGTCAGACGCATGACCGCAGTTAAGCGTCTGAATAATGGCACGCCAGGGTTTAAAGGAGTTCGCCCATGGCAGCACACATCAAAGGTTCCACGAAAAGCGCGGCACAACTATTCACGCGTGTTGATGCCGAGCATGCCCTTAACACCAGCAACTTCACCACATCGTCTGCATGCATTGGGTGCGGCATATGCGAGCGCGCTTGCCTTGCCAGTGCTATTGAAGTGCGCGATGGACGCCCCGAGTGGATTAAAGACCGCTGCTTCATGTGCTTTGGCTGCCTACGCCTGTGCCCCACCGTTGCTATACGTTACGGATCTGGAGCAAGCGCTTAGACAGATTGCTCAACGCACGCGAACTTTACATTCGCATCACGTGAACTTTTTATACAAACGCGAACTTTCCATTCCCCCACACCAAGCACAACAAAGGCCCGCCGGAATACCCGACGGGCCAAATTGTTGAAAACGAATTCGCGCACCGCTGACGTGAACGCGCCGCCATCGCTACACAAGGCCGCTGGCACAAACGCCGGAGCTACACAAGTCCGCTGGCGCTAGACGATCTTCTTTCCGAAGACGGCAGCAATCTCACGCAGTTCCTCGACCAACACCCTGAACTGAGCAGGCGTAAGCTGCTGAGGGCCATCGGAGAGCGCCTCGTGCGGTTTGGGGTGCACCTCAATCATGATGGAATCGGCGCCGATGGCCACCGCCGCACGAGCAAGCGAGGGCACCAAGTCGCGCACGCCAGCCGGATGCGATACATCCACGCAGATAGGAAGCAGGCTTTGCTTGTGAATGACCGGCACCGCTGAAATATCCAGCGTGAAGCGGGTAGCGGTTTCGAACGTACGCAAGCCGCGTTCGCACAAAACCACATTATTGTTGCCCTCAGCAGTAATGTAATCACACGCCGAAAGCCACTCGGAAATAGAACCCGCGAAACCGCGCTTGAACAGCACCATTTTGTGCGAGTCCTTCGTTACCTGACCAATCTTGCGCAGCAAGCTGAAGTTTTGGAAGTTGCGAGCGCCAATCTGCAGGCCGTCAACATAGGAATGCACCAGCTCGCAGTATTCGGTATCCATAACCTCAGTTAAGGTTTTCAGGCCGTACTTTTCGCCACCATCTTTCATAATTTGCAGCGCTTGTTCGCCAAGGCCTTGAAAGCTATGTGGATTGGTGCGCGGCTTGAAGGCGCCACCGCGAATCCACGTAAGCCCTAAGTCGCTAATGCACTCGGCGACTTCGAAAAACTGCTCTTCGCTTTCAACCGAGCATGGTCCGGCGTAAATAGTAATCTCGTCTGAAATTGCACCGTAATCAGGCAATTTCGTAGAAAGGTCTTGCAGGCTCATACGGACGGAGTCTCCTTCATAACCTTCAGGATAGTGCTGTAAATCTCGCGGAGATAGTCGTTGTAAAGCGGACCTTCGTTGAAGTTTTCAATCTTCTTGAAGATTTCCTCCTCGCGCTTCGGGTCGTACAGACCCATGTTGGCACCGGGTTTCAGTGCGCGAATTGCCAGCGAATGGCCGGCACGCTCGTTCAGCAGCGCGACAATTTGCTGATCGAGTTCGTCGATCTGGTCACGATGTTGCTGGATCTGCTGAAATGCGCTGTTTTCCTCAGACATCGGATGATCCTTTCTTGTGCGATATAGAGTAAAACAATGGCGCAGACTGCACAGATAGCAAGCAGCAGCGCCGCGCTCAACTATAGCATGCCAACGAGCGTGGCTAAGAGAGGAACGGTGAAAAGCGCCAATGCAGTGGTTATAAACGTACCCTGAGCCATGGTTTTAGCATCGCCATGGTACTGGTAGCACAGCATGGTGCCATTGGTGGCAACCGGCATAGCCGAAAGCAGCACCAAAATAGAAAGCAGCAAGCCAGAGACAAAATGGCTCATCACAAAAAAGATGATGAACGGCGTGACTACCATGCGAACCAGACTTGCAGTCCACAGACGCGGTGTGCCAACAAGCTTTGCAGCCGGCAGATTCGCCAGCGAAGAGCCAACAATCAGAAGCGTAGCCGGCGTAGTGAAGTTGCCGATGGTGGAAAGTGCATCGCCAAGTACTGGCACCGAATGAATGCCCAAAAACGCCAGCACGCACGACACGATGGTAGCAACGTTGCAGGGGTTAATAAGATCGCGGAAATTCATGCGTACCTTCACGCCGCGTTCGTTGTCTGACGCAATCAACCACACGCCAAGTGTGAATACCAGCAGGTTAAACGGGATGTTGTACACCACTGCATAAATGACGGTTTGTGGGCCAAAGATAGCAGAAAGCACCGGGTAACCGATAAAACCCGTGTTGCCAAAAATAAGCATAAAGCGGTACACGCCACGCATTCCAAACGGAATGCGCAGAGCAAATGTGACCGTAAATGACACCGCGATCAAAATAACGAAGCTTAAGACCGAAAGCCCCATGATTTCCGCGATAGTTAGCGGGTCGGGCAATTCGTCAACTGCAAGTACCGAAGACAAAATGAGACACGGAAGCGTAGCAGAAAGTACCAGGCTGGATAGCTTTTTATCCATAACCTCGTCCATGACTTTCACCTTTTTGCAGACGTAACCAACCGCCACTGCTGCAAACAGCACAACCATCTGAACGAAAATGCTGCTGAACTGCTCAAACACGCTAATGCGCCTCTTTTACCTTTCCAAAAAATAGAGCGCCCAACGTTTGCTGGGCGCCGCCTGTATGCTTAAACGTTACATCAAAACTTACAAGATTCCGCTAACCTGCAGGCCAAACACGACAAGCACGATAATGCCAACAACAATGCGGTACCAACCAAACGCCGTAAAGTCATTCTTCTTGATATAGCCCATTAGGAACTTGATGGAGATAACCGACATAATAAATGCGCTGATCACGCCCACAGCAAGTACGACGATTTCAGTTGAAGTCATAACAAGGCCGGCAGCGAAAAACTTGATGCACTTCACCAAGCCCCAGCCAAACATGATGGGAATGGCTAAGAAGAATGTAAACTCGGCGGCAGCGGTACGGCTGCAACCAGAAAGGATGCCGCCGATGATGGTAGCGCCAGAACGCGACGTACCAGGGATGATGGCAAGCACTTGAAAGCATCCGATTTTGAGAGCGGTTTGCCAGTCGATGTTTTCAACCTCGGTGATTTTAAAGATTTGCTTTTCAGCGGCAGCGTCAAGCTGATCATCAGTTGCAGCAGCAACCTGGCTTACGCGGGCGTGACGACCACGCGGGGCTTGCATAGCAGCTGCACCAGAGGCGGCAATTTGAGCGCGAGCCTCTTGGAAACGACGACGATTGCGGCGTTCCATAACAATGAAAATAATGCCGTATAAAATAAGCATGCAAGCAACAGTTGCCTTGTTGTAGAAATGCTCGTTTACCCAGTCGTCAAACAAAATGCCAACAATAGCGGCAGGGATGCAGCCAATAACAACCATCCCCCACAGACGCCACGTTCCACGCTTTTCTTCAGGTGTTTTGCGTGGGCTTAAAGGGTTAAGCTTGTGGAAATACAGCGTGAGTACCGCAAGAATGGCACCAATTTGGATAACAACCAAAAATAATGCAAGGAACTCAGCAGACACTTTTAGCGATACAAAATCGTCGACCAAAATCATGTGGCCAGTTGACGAAATAGGCAACCATTCGGTAATGCCCTCGACAATGCCAAGCAGCAGCGATTTCAAAGCTTCAATGATCATGAATTGCGTATACCTTCCGCGCGGCGGCGTTTACTTACAAAACTTTATTTTAAACCAGAACGCATACTGGCCACGTCAAGCGCAATCAATGCTCGGGAAAAACAAACGGCACATACACAAGGTGGTCTTCATGTGCTTCAGGCCCTATGTAAGCAAGTGCATCTTACGTAGACAAGGTGGCCTTTTCGCCTTCAGGCCGCCATCCGCCTTACGCCACCTTTTCGCCAGCTTCTTCAGCTTCCAAAAGTTCGCGCGCATGGGCAATTGCATCGTCGATATTCGCACGGAAATGTTCTTCGCCAACCAAGTCAACAAAGCCTGCATGGCGCATGGTTTTCATAGGCTGTTCGTTAGCGTGACTGAAGATAAGCTTCACGCCGTTTTCTGTACAGTAATCGTATAGGTTTTCTAGCGCGTTCATGCCCGACGAGTCAAGCGACGGCACGCCACGCATACGAATAATCAGGTACTTCGTAAATTCCTTTACCGAAATATCAGTGATGCGGTCGGTCATGCCAAAGAACATCGGGCCATTGATCTCGTACACACGCACACTTTTCGGCAGCTCGCGCAAATGCGTGACTTCAGAATCGGCATCGCAGTAGTATTTCCAACCCTTGACCTCGGTTTCTTCTGAAACCATCTTCATGAACAGCACCACTGTGATAAGCATACCCACGCCAATAGCAACAACCAGGTCAAACACGATGGTCAGCATAAAGGTGAGCACAAGCGTACTCACAGCACCCGCCGAAGCCGTACGGCACAGGTGCACAAAGTTGCGCCAACCACTCATATTGTAGGCAACCTGCAGCAGAATTGCCGCAATGCACGGCATCGGGATAAGCGCCGCATACGGCATAAGGAAAGCGAGCACCGCCAGCAACACAAGCGCATGCACCATACCTGCAATTGGCGTACGACCACCGCTTTTGACGTTGGCAGCCGTACGCGCGATAGCACCAGTTGCAGGAATGCCGCCGAACAGCACCGAACCCATGTTGCCAACGCCCTGCGCGACCAGTTCCATGTTGGCACGGTGATGCGAGCTGATCATAGAGTCGGCAACCACGCACGAAAGCAGCGACTCGATTGCCGCCAAAATAGCGATTGTAATGCCGTTAGGCAGCTGAGCGCGCAGCAGGTCAAGCGAGAGATTCGGGATCTGCAACGTAGGTAGGCCCGCAGAAATGGTGTATAGGTCGCCGACGGTATTCACGTTCATGCTGAACAACGGCACCATTGCTGTGCCAACAATAACAGCAATGAGCGAACTAGGGATTTTCGCCAGCATTTTCAAAGGCCTAGGCGCGGCAGACAAACACGGCCACGCAAACAGCACCACCAGGCACACTGCCCCTACCAGCAGAGCTTCCCAATTAAAGGTGGCGAAATTCGCCGCCAACGCTGCAACTTTGTCTACCGTTTCGACCGTTTGCGTACCTGCTGGGTATGTCAGACCAAAAAGGTCTTTCAGCTGCCCGATAACGATGGTTACCGCAATACCTGCTGTAAAACCCGTAGTGATGGTATACGGAACAAAGCGAATGATAGCGCCAAGTTTAAACAAGCCCATCAGCACTAAAAGCACGCCAGCAATAAGTGTTGCTGCCACCAGCCCATCAAGACCATCGGTCGCAACAATTCCTGCAACAATGGTGGCAAAGGCCGCCGTGGGGCCAGAAATCTGCACGCGCGAACCACCCAAAAAGGCAATCAGAAAGCCCGCAACAATAGCGGTATACAAGCCAGCTTCTGGGCCAACACCTGATGCAATAGCTAAAGCGATGGAAAGCGGCAGCGCAACCACGGCAACTACGATGCCCGAAATAATGTCCTTGGGAATCTGCGCGCGCAGTTCTTCAGGGCTGGAATGCTTGATAATGCTGAATAGGATGGGCTTTAACTTCGCTTGCTGCATAACTCTAAGATTTCTCGTTGTTCCTTGATGTGTGAGTAGTTTAACTGCGGCATTGTATCGTGTAGAATGACCGGTACGCAAATTTACTGGCAAAAATTCAGCCGGCAACAATCCACGATGAAGGGGAACGCCTGTGAGCAACGCAACCTCAAGCAACCAAAAAGTTCTCGTGTTCGACTTCGGCGCGCAGTATGGGCAGCTCATCGCCCGCCGCGTGCGCGACTTGAACGTGTATTCGGAAATCGTGCCGTGCGACATCACGGCCGACGAAGTGCGCGAGATGGCGCCGAGCGCGCTTATTTTGTCGGGCGGCCCTGCCAGCGTGAACGCCGAGGATGCCCCGCGCGTTGACCCGGGCATTTACGAGCTTGGCCTGCCTATTCTGGGCTTCTGCTATGGCCACCAGATTACCGCCGTTACCCTAGGCGGCCAGGTGCACCACCCCGAGGTTGGCGAATACGGCGCAGCTGAGCTGCATGTGGAAGGCGGCGCGCTGTTCGAAGGCACGCCCGCAACGCAAACCGTGTGGATGAGCCACTTCGACGCCGTGTGCGATACGCCTGAAGGCTTTAATGTTGTTGCGTCAACCGATGTGTGCCCGGTAGCCGCCATGGAGTGCGCCGAGCGCAAGATTTACACCACGCAGTTCCACCCCGAGGTGAAACACTCCGAATATGGCCAGCAGATTCTGTCGAATTTCCTGTTCAACATCTGCGGGCTTGAACGCAACTGGACCATGGACAACCTGGTGGAGACCATGACGGCCGACTTCCGCGAAAAAGTTGGCAACGACCGCGTTATTCTGGCGCTTTCCGGCGGCGTAGATTCTTCTGTTGTGGCAGCCCTTGGCGCACGAGCTGTGGGCAAGCAGATGACCTGCGTGTTCATTAACCACGGGCTGCTTCGCAAGGGCGAGCCCGAGCAGGTTGAGGAAGTGTTCACCAAGCAATTCGACGTCGATTTCATCCATGTGCATGCAGAAGAGCGCTATGCGAAGCTG
>CAVEUW010000068.1:0-3934 GCA_963619015.1 Senegalimassilia sp.
ACGATTTTAGCTACAGAAAGTCGGATAACTTTCCACGAGGGGGCGTTTTTGCCTGCACGAAGCTACAGAAAGTCGGATAACTTTCCACCAGGGGGCGTTTTTGCCTGCACGAAGCTACAGAAAGTCGGATAACTTTCCACGAACTCGTGGTATATGGTGCTCGTTGGATTATGACTTCACTGGTATAATTTCAACATTAGATTTTTGGCTGCCGGCGGCATCGTGCGCGCTCGACCGGATGCCAGCGTAATACTAACGACTTTCGCTTGGCCAGGGGTTTGTTTATGTACCAGGTGGTTTTTGGTTCTAGTTATCGCATGACGGTTTTGTTCATGCTTGTAATCGAAATTTTGCTGGTGGTGCGCTTGGTTCGCACTAAGGGCTTCGGCAAAGACCGCTTCTGGATTCTGGTTTTGCTCGCATGCTCGACGGTGTGCTCTATTTCCGACGTTCTGTGCATTACGCTCGCGCCGCAATCCGGACGATTATTGAACTACCTGGTGAATGCATTCTTCTGGCTGTCGCTTGTATTCGCGAGCCTTGTTTTGTTCCGCCATTTGGAAGTTTACACAGGTGCTAAAACATTCGAGTCTCGCGGAACCGCTTTAGTTGCCTATGCGCCATTTGTCCTGCTTACCGTCTTGTTGGTTGTGTCTTACTGGACCGGAATCATTTTTTACGTCGATGGCGAAGGCATCTATCATCGTGGACCGCTTTACCTGTTCGCTCTTGCTGTTTTGGGCGAGTTCTACATATACGCCTCGCTGCTACAGGCGCTGTACCGCAGGGTCAGTGCGCGTCATAAGTTGCAGGCTAAATATTTCCACCGCGTTTTGCTGTATGTGCTGCCGTTTTTTGCGGGCACGGTTCTGCAGGCTATGCTTTCTACTATTCCAGGTTCGAACATGGGCCTCACGCTTACCGTGGTGCTTGTGCAGCTGTGCGCGCAAGATGACCTGATTGAAGAAAACGCGCAGGCGAATCTGAAGTACGAGATGATTTTGGAAGGCTTGGCGCGCGACTTCAACGCGGTGTATTTTGCCGACCTAAAAACCGATTACATCGAGGTCGTGAAACACAACCGCGCCAACAACGGCACCAAGTACGACGAGCGTATGATGGTGTACCACGCGGGCTTCGACGAAATCAACAGGCTGTACTGCGAGGGCGCCATCCTGCCGGAAGACCAGGAGGCCTACCTGAAGTTTTCCGACCGTGAAGTGCTGATGGCTCTGCTTGATGATAACGATCGCGTGTTCCATCGGTATCACATCACTCCGAACGCCATGGGGCAAAGGAACATCGAATTCCAGGTGGCAAAGCTCAACGAGACTTCCGATAGCTACGAAGTGGTTATGGGTTATCGCGGTATCGACGACCTGATTGCCAACGAGCGCGCTTATCAAGAACAGCTTGAGGCATCGCTTGAGCAGGCGCGCATTGCCAGCATGGGCAAGACGAACTTTCTGCGCCGCATGAGTCACGACTTGCGCACACCCATCAACGGCATCATGGGCATGACGGAAATTGCTGAGCATTTTCCGAACGACCTCGAAAAACAGGCGGAATGTCGCGCGAAAATCCGCGAGGCATCTGAGTATTTGCTCTCGCTGATTAGTGACGTGTTGGATATGAATAAGTTGGAAAGCGGTTCGATGGAGCTTTCCCTTGAGCCGTATGACCTGCGCCATTTGTTTCAGGAGCAAACTGCGGTTGCCACTATTGCAGCCAATGAACACCATGTTTCATTTATTGACGAAACCGACTACGAGGGTATGGCTCATCCGTGGGTGCTGTGCAGTGCGCAGTATGTAAAACACTTGGTGAACAACATCACGAGCAATGCCGTTAAGTACAACCATGAAGGCGGCAAGGTGCTGGCGAAGGCCGAGGAAGTGGCTTTCGACGGCAAAGCGGTGACAGTGCGAATTACTGTGTCCGACACAGGTATTGGCATGAGCCCCGAGTATTTGGAGCATGCGTTTGAGCCGTTTTCTCAGGAGCAGCGTGACGACGTGCGCACGAAGTATGCGAGCACTGGCCTGGGGCTTTCGCTGGTCAAAGAGCTGGTTGATTTGATGGGCGGAACTATTGCTGTGGAAAGTGAAGAGGGTGTGGGTTCGACGTTTACTGTCGAGCTGCCCTTTGAGGTGACTGAGGCGCCGGCGGGTGCGGCAGGCGCTGCTGCGGGTGCCGGTGCGGGCACAGCCGGTGGCGCTGGCGCGGGTGCCGGTGCGGGCACAGCCGGTGGCGCTGGCGCGGGTGCGGGCGCGGCAGGCGGTGACGGAGCCACGGCCCTCGCTGATGGCGCCGGCGCAGGCGCCTCTTCGGTGCGCGGCATGCATGTGCTGCTGGTAGAAGACAACGACATCAATATGGAAATCGCCCAGTTTATGCTGGAAAACGAGGGCGTTATCGTCGATATTGCGTGGAATGGCGAAGAGGCTGTGCAGGCCTTCGAGCAGGCGCCGGCGGGCACCTACGATGCTATCTTTATGGATGTGATGATGCCGGTGATGAACGGCCATGAGGCGACGCGCACTATTCGCGGGCTCGATCACCCGGATGCTGCAACCGTGCCGATTTTCGCGATGACAGCCAATGCCTTTGTAGACGACATCGCGCGCAGCAAAGAAGCCGGCATGAACGCCCATATAACCAAACCACTAAATGCAGAAGAAATTATCGCAGCATTGCGACAAGGATAAATGGGACAGTGGGGACAGTCCCCACTGTCCCTGTGAGGGAGGCAATTATGACCAACGATATTTCACGTCGTGCATTTGTTGCAGCAGCTGGCACAGTGCTGGCAAGTGTGGCGCTTCCGCTGGCGTCAGGGCCGGCGCGCGCGTTCGCAGACGACCTGGCTGCGCTGGCGGCCAGTGATGCGGCTGACGCAGCTGGTAGCGCGGCAGGCGTCGCGGCCGACAACATCGTCATCTTGCACACCAATGACGTCCATTGTTTGCTGACTAATTCCAAAACCAAACTGGGCTATTCCACATTGGTTGATTATGCTTCTGACCAGCGCAAAAAATATGGCGAAGCCAACGTCTCCCTGGTCGATGCCGGCGACAACTTGCAGGGCGACTTGCAAGGCGCACTGACGCGAGGCGAGGCGCCAGCGCAGGTTATCGCACAATGTGGCTACGAGGTCATAGGTCTTGGTAACCACGAATTCGATTACGGCATGTCGCAGTTTTTCGCCCTTCGCCAAACCGAGAGCACGCCAGTTGTGTGCTGCAATTTCCTGGACAAGGGCGGCTCGCGCGTGTTCGACGCCTATCGCGTAAAGGAATACCAGGTGGCGGGCAAGACGGTGCGTGTGGCCTATGTTGGTGTTCTGACTCCTACGACAATCACCGCATCAACTCCGTCTAGTTTCAAGGATGATTCGGGCAACGTCATCTACAGCTTCTGTGCCGATGCAACGGGTGAGCTTCTTTACAAGACGGTGCAAGCTGCCGTCGACGATGCGCGCGCAACAGGTGCTGCTGATTATGTTGTGCTGCTTTCTCACTTGGGGCAGGACGGCAGCATTGAACACTGGCGAAGCGACTTTGTAGTTGCAAACACCACAGGAATTGATGTTGTCGTTGATGGTCATAGCCACGAGATGTACGTACAGACAGTGAAGAATAAGGCTGGTCAGGACGTTGTCATCGCTCAGACTGGCACTAAATTCCAAAGTTTTGGGCGCGTGGTTATTAACCCGGTAACGGGCACGGCAACCGCTTCTTTGGATGCGACTGGTATTGCGGCAGAGTTGGCTGACAGCGCAGCAGAGGCTGCTGATAGCGCGGCAGAGGCGGTTGATAGCGCGGCAGACGCGACCGCTATTGCAACAGACGCGACCGCTATTGCGGCAGAGTCGACCGCTATTGCGGCAGAGCTTGTTAAGGAATGGGATGGCGAAGATGCTGCAACCTCTGAG
>CAVEUW010000068.1:4790-9744 GCA_963619015.1 Senegalimassilia sp.
CGGCATCAAGCACGGACAGCGGCCGCACCGGTTTAACCTTTGGGAAAGAAGCGAGCAGTTCAAACGCGAAAACCTCGCCTGCGACTGGCGACCCCCTTGCAGGGGTAGTCGGGACCGCAGCCGCCGCTGTTGCGGCTGGCGCGGCTGCTGCAACAGCAGCTGTGAGTAGCGCCGCCATCGATTGATGTGTGGCGCCCGCCGCCGCTTTGGTGAAATGTGTGGCTGCGAAATGCCAAATTGACCTGCGGAAACAATTCGTGGGTACGAGCGAAAGCTCGTACCGCATTAGGGAGCGCCGAAGGCGCGACACCGGCTTGAAGCAGGCGGCGTTGATGTTCTGCAGGGGGGTGCCCCGCTCGCGGCAAAAAGTCTGTCGCGCCTAGCGGCGCTCTCTTGTTATGATGCGAGCTCTCGCTCGCATCTACGAAGAATATGGGAATGACCTGCGGAAATAATTCGTGGGTACGAGCGAAAGCTCGTACCGTATTAGGGAGCGCCGAAGGCGCGACACCGGCTTGAAGGGCGCGGCAATCTGAAGCGGCCACACCTACTTGAAGCGTCAGACGCTGGCTCGAAGGCGCGACACCGGCTTGAAGCAGGCGCTGCTACTTGGTCAGCTTTGCGATCGTCTCTACAACCAGCTCAACATCAATGGGCTTGGCGATATGATCGTCCATGCCGGCTTCCTTGGCGGCAATGCGGTCTTCGGCGAAGGCGTTCGCGGTCATGGCGATAATCGGCGTCGTTGCAGCATCGGGGCGGTCGAGCGCGCGAATCGCACGCGTGGCCGCGTAGCCGTCCATCACCGGCATCATCACGTCCATCAGCACCGCATCGAACGCACCCGGCGCCGCAGCGGCGAAGGCGTCGACCGCCTCTTTACCGTTGCACACGGAGGTAACGTTCGCGCCTTCCTGCTCAAGGATGAACTGGGCAATCTCCAGGTTCAGGTCGTTGTCTTCCACCAGCAAGATGTTCAAACCGGCAATCGAAGCCGCGTCGCCGGCGTGGTCTTCTACATGCACCGGGGCCGCACTTTCGTCAACTTCGAAGGGAATACGCACGTCAAACGTGGTGCCAACGCCCTGCTCGCTCTCGAAGGTGATGGTGCCGCCCATCTTCTCCGTGATGCTTTTCGCGATAGGCATGCCAAGGCCGGTGCCGACGTACTGCGAACGCGGCGTTATCTCCTCTTGAGCGAACGGTTCGAACAGGCGTTTTTGGAATTCGGGGCTCATGCCGATGCCGGTATCGCGGCACTTGAACTGAATCATCGCCACGCCGTTTTCGCAAGATAACTCGTGAAGACTGATGAATATCTTGCCATTATCTTTGTTGTACTTGATGGCGTTCGACAAAATGTTCATCACCAGGCGCTTGAAGTGCGCGGGGCTGCCGATAAGCAAATGACCAGGGTCTTTGCACTCTTCCTCGATAAGCTCGATGCCGCGTTCCTCGGCCTGCTTCACGGTGGCGTACCAAACATCGGCCGCGATATCCGTCAGCATGAACGGCCGGTGTTCCAGCACGATTTCGCCAGATTCAAGCTTGCTCATGTCAAGCACTTCGTTGATAAGCTCCAGCAGCACCTTCGCCGAGTTCTTCATCTTGACGCGACATTCGGTCTGCTTTTCAAGGTCGTCGGGGAAGTTGTCGGCAATCTCGAGCATGCCCATGATGCCGTTCAAGGGCGTGCGGATGTCGTGGCTCATGCGCAGCAGGAAATCGGTCTTGGCGGCGTTCGCGCGGTCGGCCTCTTCCTTCGCGGCGATAAGCTGGCGCTGGTAGCGCTCCTCGACTTCGCGGCGACGGCGCTCTTCAGCCAGCGATTCCTCAATGATCTCGTCGATGTTCTGGAAGCCCATCACCAAGTATTGAAAGCCTTCCATCTTGACGACGTTCCACTGGAAGTTGTGCACCTCGCCGTCAACGAGCGTGCGGTAGGTGCCCACGTATTCGTCCTGCTCAGCGAAAATTTCGCGCAAATGCTCGACGCAAATAGCGTTAAAAAGCGCCTCTTTGTCGTCGGGGTGCACGCGGTCGTTTATGTACTGGCTGAGAATTTTGGTATAGGGGAAGAACTGGCGGTTGCTGCTGTCGATACCCTGGACTACATAGCCCTCGAGCTTCATGATACGCGCGGTGTCGTCCTCGGTATTGACCCAGTAAATGTTCTGGAAATTGCGCGCCAGCGCGTCGAAAGCTGAATGGAATTTCTCTTCGTCGGATATTTCCATGGCGAAAATCACATGCTCGAGGCGCCCTTCGGCGTCATCGTTTTCTTTCAAGAAGTGAAGTTTGCAGGTGCCGGCCACTTTGCCGGTGAAGTTCGTTGAAAGGTGAGCTTTGTCGGCCATGCGATCTTCGAGCGTGGTGATGTCCAGAAAGTCGAGCGCGTTTTGCAGGCTGTCCTCGGTTGCCAGCGCCTTGATGATGCGCTGCATGTTTTCGCTGAAAACGTTCGAGTTCGAGTCGCTGAACTGGTCGATTCCAGCGGTCGACTTGATCATGTAGTAGGTGTTGTTCTTGACGTTCACGCGCGCCATGGCCATGTAGATTTGCGAAATGGCGGCGTATGCGCTGTTCAGGCCCTTTTCGAGCTGTTCTCGGCGGGCGCTAACGGTTGCATCGATGTTGCGGAAGCCAACGACAACCTGCAGGGTTTCGCCGGGCTTCGACACGCGAATGAACGTGATCACGTAGTCGTGCAGGACGTTGTTCTCGTCAAAAATGCGGAAGCTTACTTCGTAGCGGTCGCGCCCGTCGGAGAACGTTTTGACGACCGCATCGGGAAGCACGAGCTCAAGAAAGTGCGCGCGGTCTTCCGGGATGACGCGCTTTTCCGCGTAGTCGGTGATGGTGTCGGTGTAATTGAACTCCTGTGGGCCGCTTTTAAGCGAGTCCATAGCCCAGCCGTTGAGCTTTACGATTTCGCCGTAGTTGTTTTCGGGTTCGGCGGCGAACACGTTGAGGTAGTCGGCGGTAAGCGCCTCGATGATTTTGGAGTAGTTTTGCTGAATCATTTCGGTGTGTTTCCGTCCCTCGTCGTTTCGGGCTTATCTGCCCTTTGCCCCCCCTGTGTGCCGCTTGCTTGCGTGCGGCTGGCTTGCGTGCGGGCGCCGGTTGCTTGCAGGTTGCCGGCGGGCTGCCGGCTTGCTTGCTCGCGTGCGCGTGCATGTGGCCGCGTGCGTCGTCAGTTGACGGCTGTCAACTTGCGTTCACCTGCGCTTTTGGCGTGCGCTTCTAAACCTAACCATTATACCGTAGTTCTAAGGGGGGGTGAAACGTTGTAAACTGAATCAACAGTAAGTCAACTGATGGTTCTCTTTCGTAATGTAAAACAGCGTAATGCCTAATAGAATATAGGCAGAGGTGGATATACCTCACGTGTGACGAAAATCCTGTAAGCACAACAAATTTCTGGTAGCGCGTAGTGAGAGGGGCATGCCTTCATCTTGCTGTTTTTGGCACGTTTGCAACCTTTCTGTATCACCGTGCAGCGAATCGGTGCTTTGCTGGCACATTTGCAACCTTTCTGTATCACCGTGCAGCGAATCGGTGCTCTGCTGGCACATTTGCAACCTTTCTGTATCACCGTGCAGGTAAAAAGCTACAGAAACCTTGCAAACGTGCCACCTATTGCCAAAATGGCCTGCGCAACGTTACAGAAACCTTGCAAACGTGCCAAAAAGTTCGCAAAAGCCTGCACAACGTTACAGAAACCTTGCAAACGTGCCAAGTCTTGGTTGAAGTTAGGTTAATAGACGTTTTGATCAACGGGTTTCTCGACCAACGGCTTGCTTAATTTAGTTTTGGCCGATTTTTGAATTAAGAAGGGTAAAACTGGCTAGCTTAATTTAGTTTTGCCGGGAAATTGAATTAAGCGGAGCAAAATAAGGCGTCGTAATTTAGCCTTTTGGCAGAAATTAGATGAGCTACGTAGGCTGCGGGGCTGTGAGGCGCCGTATTTGCTGGCGCTGTTCTTGTTTCGGGTTCCTATCCGACCCGCTGTACAGGGCTGTGAGGCGCTGTACTTGCTGGCGTCGGTTTTAAAAGGGAAGAACAAGGCTGCGACAAAAAGGCGATGAGGCGCTGTACTTGCTGGCGCTGTTCTTAAAACTTCCGGCCTTTAATTCGTCGCGAATAATTAAACTGAAAAGTGCATTACAAATGCTGTACATAAGCTGGCTGGAGAAGAGAGGCGAAAGCGCCGCCGTCTGGCGAAAGAAGCGCAATGGCGCCACCGTCTGGCGAAGAGATGCGAAGGCGACACTGGGTCTCGAAAGGGGTGCAATGGTGACGCCGTCTGACGAAAGGGGTGCGAAAGTGACGTTTGAAGAGGCCGCGCAACAGGCGCTCGCATTCAGGCATGAGCGCGATTGGGAGCAGTTCCACAACCCGAAAGATCTGGCGATTTCGCTAAACCTTGAGGCGGCCGAGCTGCTGGAAACATTTCAGTGGTCGGGGGCTGATTTGCAGGCTGCGGGCAATAAGGAACACATGGCTGAAGAACTTGCCGACGTGCTGATTTATTGCATCTACTTCGCCGAATCAGCAGGCATCGATATTCCGCAGGCCATCAGTGACAAGCTGGCCCGCAATGCCCAAAAATATCCCGTTGACAAGGCAAAAGGCAACTCGAAGAAATACAAGGAGCTGTAAGGCTGCGGCTTGCGGTCGGTCTATGCTGCCTTTCAGTAGCTGCGACCTGTGCCCTCGTTAGGTAGCTGCACAAATTGCCGTTAAATCGTTTAAATCGTCGGCAGATACTGAGCAAAGTAAGCCCGCAGTTCAGGGTTCTTCACATAAACATGAGTACCGAGGATCCCGCGTGTTAGCAGCACGTAATAGATGTTCTTGATGAACTGATCTAGTTCGGGGCCTTTAGCGGTTGCTTTGCCATTGCGGTCGAAGTAGCTTTCCTTGTTCGAAACCAACTGGCCTAACAACGGAT
>CAVEUW010000069.1:0-9603 GCA_963619015.1 Senegalimassilia sp.
GTGCAGTCAGCCCTCAAAAACTTACGGTTAGTGCTCATACAACGCATAAAGGCCGTACCACAAGCGTTTGTCACATTGACATTAAAACGCAAGAAGGAAAAATTATTGCAGAGAGCACCTTTACAATGTTTATCTTAGGCCCGCTTAAAGCGGAATAACTCAGCGATCAAAATCAGCGGAAATAAAGAAAGCCACCATATACGGTGGCTTTCTTAAATGTTTGGGAATTCGTTTTAGGCTTAGCCGAAACGATATTCGATACCCATGGTCGGACCAGGGTTAACCCACTTCTTAATGATGGTGCCTTCGCAGGCAATGCGGCAGGTACCGCACTCGAGGCAACCAGCATAGTCAAAGGACTTGTGGCCGTCGGCGTCGATCTTGTACAGAGCAGCCGGGCACACGCGCACAAGCTTGAGGAATTCCTCATCGTCAACTTTGTCGATGTCTTCCTCAACAAGCTCGATATGCGGAGTCTCTTCGTCGACCTCGTACTTGTTAACGGACAGCGCCTCGTCGACGTTGACCGTGATTTCGCAAACCTTACTCACAGTGCCTTCACCGCCTTCATGACCTCGCCGCCAAGCTTGAACATGCCGCGCTTCTTGATGATAGGCATCATGCGCTTCATAAGCGGCTTCTGGGGCTGACCGTCAACGCTGAACATAGCATTGAAGATTTCCTTCACCATCACCGGGTAATCGGTGAACATGGAATCCCATTCCTCCATGACGTGCGGCCACTTCGAGAAGGTGCGCAGGTCCTGGATAACGAACGAGCTTTCCATAGCCTCCTTGTAAGAAGCAAGGCCAGCAGCGGAAGTATCGCCAGCATCGATAGCCTTAATAGCAGCTTCAGCAGCCATCTGACCAGAAGCAACAGCGAAGTCCATGCCACGAACCTGATAGCCCATGTTCATGCACAGACCTGCAGTTTCGCCAGCAATAAGGCAGCCATCGAAAATGTACTGAGGAATCATGTTGTAGCCACCCTCAGGAACCATATGACCAGAATGCTCGGTCATCTTAGCACCCTTGATGATGGGGGCAACAGCCGGATGATTCTTGAAGTCCTCGAGCATCTGATAGACCGGAACCTCGTTGCGAGATCCGTCAGCTGCCAAGGAAATGGTTGCTACAAGACCAAGCGAAATGGATTCCTTGTTGGTGTACAGGAAGCCACCGCCAACGCTGCCCTTGGTGCAATCGCCAACAAACAGCATTGCAGCGCCTTCACCCTCGGGAAGCAAGAAACGATCTTCGATCGTCTGAGACGGAAGCTCGAAAACTTCCTTGATACCAACAGCCATCTGGCTTGCCTTCGGACGCGGGTTGCCAAGGCAACGCTCGGAAAGCATGGAATTAGTGCCTTCAGCCAAGATAACAACCTGAGCAGTGATTTCGTCTTCGCCAGCACGAACACCGGTCACGCGACCAGACTCGTCCTTGATAAGCTCTTCAACAGCGATGCCGCAGATATATTCAGCACCAGCGTCTTCAGCCTTTTCAGCAATCCACTGATCGAAGGGACCACGCAAAACAGAATAGGAATCTTTGCCTTCTTCACCAAGCTCAGAAGAGGTGAAGTCGATAGTCATGTTTGACTTCGGATCCATCATGGCAATGCGCTCATGAGTGATCTTGCGCTCAACGGGAGCCTCGGACTCGAAATCCGGGAAGACCTTCTTGAGCGAATGGGAGTAAATGCGGCCACCAGTCATGTTCTTAGCGCCAGCAAAATTGCCGCGCTCAACAACCAGGACCGACTTGCCCGCAGACGCCGCAACGTACGCCGCTACGCCACCAGCACAGCCGGAGCCAACGACGATGACGTCAAAATCAGCTTCTTCAGCCACCTTATCGTCCTTTCGGTAGGGTTCTCGTCTTACAAGCGCTACCCGCTTCGCACAAGCTAAGCTTTGTAAACAAGTTTATGCGAAGCGAGCAGCGAAAAAGGTGCCGGCCGGTACGACCGGCACCCATTAAAGCAAAAGCTTAGAGTGCAGCGTTCAGAGCAGGCAGAACGGCATCGATGTCGCCAACGATACCAAAGTCGCACTGCTTGAAGACCGGAGCATTCTTGTCCTTGTTGATAGCAACAACGCATGCAGAGCGGTTGCAGCCAACCATGTGCTGCATCTGGCCAGAAATACCAGCAGCAACATAGAGTTTCGGAGAAACGGTAATGCCAGACACACCAACATACAGTTCGGTCGGCAGCCAGTTAACACCCTCGGTCAGAGGACGGGAGCAAGCGATTGCGCCGCCAAGCTTGGAAGCCAGTTCCTTGGCCATTTCCAGCTTGCCCTCTTCAGAGAAGCCACGGCCGCAAGACACGACAACATCAGACTTGGTCGGGTCAGCAGCAGTCTTCTCACGAGCAACAGAGCCGGTAACAGAAGCAGCACGCTCAGGAGCAACCCAAGCGACGTCTTCAGCAGCACCAGCACCAGATGCCTTAGAAGCATCGCAAACGCCAGCAGCAACAATGTAAACCTGCTTAGCGCCAGCAGCCTTCTGCACGCGCTCAGCTACGCCACCGAAGTAAGTGCCACGGCCACCCTCAGCGGTGAGAGCAACGGTAGCAGCTGCAGCGGCAGTGCCCAGCTTAGCAGCAAGACGACCAGCGATTACCTTGCCACGGCGAGTAGCCTCGCACAGAACAACGTCAGCAGACTCAGCTTCGCCAGCAAGAGCGTATGCAGCGTCATCAACAAGAGCGCCAGCAGGCACAGCAACATTCAGAACCTTGTCGGAAGCACCATCAACAGCGCCACCAAAGCAAACCAAAGACACCTCGTCGGCGCCCAGTTCACGAGCACCGCCAGCCAGCTCACGGGCGACGTCTGCGTGCTCAGCAATAACCAATGCCTTCATAAATCAGCACCATACCTTTCTTTACAGAGCAGCCTTGATGGCGGCAGCGAGCTTCTCGATCGCACCGTCGTCGGCAGCGTCGACGATTTCCTGCTTACGAGCAACCTGCTCAGGAGCCAGGCACTCAACAGTCGTCAGAGCAGCGGCAACAGCAGCGTCAGCACCGGAAACATCCATCGGCTTCTTACCAGCAGCAAGAATGTCCTTCATGCCCGGGATACGCGGCTCAGCAACGTCAGGGGTGACGGAGATAACAGCAGGCAGAGAAACCTCAACGGTCTCAGTGCAATCCTCAAGAGCGCGAGTCACAGTAGCAGTAGAGCCAGAAACCTCAACCTTAGCGGCTGCGGTCACAACAGGCCAGCCAAGCTTTTCTGCGAGCTGCACGTCAACCTGCTGGACATAGTTGTCAGCAGAACCGTCGCCACACAGAACAACGTCAACGTCGCCAGCCTTAGCGAGCACGTCAGCCAGAGCAGCAGCAGTACCAGCAGCGTCCAGGTCAGCGTAAGCATCGCCAGCGGCCATGTAGAGATGCTCCATGCCGCGAGCCATAACGTCCTTCTTCAACTTAGAATTGTCGATGTCAGAACCACCAACAGTGATAGCGATTGCTTCGTCAGCAAGCTGAGCGCCAAGCTCAAGAGCATTCTTGTCATACTCAGAAATGGTCAGCTTTGCCTTGGAGAAGTCCAGCGTACGGTCGCCCGCAACCTGAACGTCCTGAGCGTCGGGTACGGCCTTGAAAGCCACAGCGATCCTCATGGAATCCGTCCTTTCGTAAGACATTTAAATACATATACATAAAGCTTTGCAGCAAGCAAAAGCTAAATGCCAACAGAAAAAAGGGGCGCCCAGCGCCCATGCGCTGGGCCCCCGAAAGAGAAGCGCTTATTCAGCGTACTTCTTTGCAACCTGACGGCCGGCGATGTACGCCATGATTTCATGCGTGCCGCCACCGAACATGTTGCCGCGCATGTCAGCCCACAGGCGACCAACGCGTACCTCAGTGGTGTAACCAAGGCCTGCATAAATCTGCAGAGCAGCATCGGCAACCTCGAAGCAAGCAGAGCAGCCATAGCGCTTCAGCATTGCGGACTCAAGCTGCACGGGCTGGCCGTTGTCCATCATCCACAGCGTCTTGTACAGCATGTTGCGGGTGTTCTGAACCTTGATCTCCATATCGGTGAGGAGTTCCTGGATCATCTGCAGGCGAGAAATCGGCTTACCGAAAGCAATACGCTGGTTAGCGTACTTGGCAGCGTCTTCCAAAGCAGCCTGAGCCAGACCAACCTGCTCAGCAACGATGTATGCGCGCTCAACCTCAAAGTTCTTCATCAGCATCATGAAGCCCTTGCCAGGCTCACCCATGCGCTGATCCTCGGTAAGAACGACGTCGTCCAGGTAAACCTCGCAGAACGGGATGCACTGCTGGCCGATCTTGTGCAGCGGAGCGGTGGAAACGCCAGGCGTGTCCATCTTGACCATCCACAGAGACATCTCATTGTTGTCGTGAGACGGATCTTCGTCCTTAGCGATAACAATCGTGTAAGGAAGAACAGCACCCATGGTCACCCACGTCTTCTGACCAGACAGCTTGTAGGTACCGTCAGCCTGCTTCTTCGTAACAGCAGTCATGGAGCGGTTGTCAGAACCAGCGCCCGGCTCAGAAATGGAAAGCGAAGCGATAGGCCAGCCAGTTTCCATGTAGTGATCCATGGCTTCCTGCTTCTGAGCATCGGTACCGAACTCCATGATGTCGAACATGGACAGAGAGTTCTGATACAGAATGTGCATGCAGCCAGACTTGTGATACAAACGCTCGAGCATAAGGCCGATGGTCACACGATCCATCGGGATTCCGCCGTATTCCTCGGGGATGCCCATCAGGCCGAAGCCAGCGTCGCGATAAGCCTCGGCAATTTCCTGCGGCATGCCGTGGTCTTCGTACATCTTCTTGACGACGTCTTCGGTGAAGTACTTCTCGCAGAACTCGTCTACGCTTTCGAGCAGCATCTGCTGCTCATCGGTCAAACTGAAGTCCATGTTCTCTCCTTGTGCTCGAACTTACTTACAGCCTAAGTAACTACGACAACGGTTGTTGCCGCCTTCGGCGTGTATGATACGCGCCGTAAATCATGTGAGAACCGGTCAGATTCTTAAATTTGTTGCATTTTTTACTCAAATCAGGCTGCATAGGTAAAACTTATCAAAACTCGGTGCGTTTAATAAATTTCAGCAATACCACTGTTGAACAGGTAAAACGTCAAAAACAGGTCATTTTCTTGAAATTGTCGTCACCACTCACCGAGCGATTCGGGCTTTCCCCACTTGTTTGATTATGTCCTATTGGCATATACTCAAATGCAGTTCTTGGCGTGATTTTTATTCACTTATCAGGCGTAACCCTCTTTCTTTAACCAAAGGGAAAGTGAGGAAAAGATGAGCTCTTCCGACACAATGGCACTTTTGGGTAATTCCTTCATCACCCTTGCCGAGCATCTTCCTATTCAAAAAATCTCAGTGTCAGATATCGTTGCCGCATCAGGTAAGAATCGTAAAACCTTCTACTATCACTTTGAAGGCAAAGAAAGCCTTATTCGTTGGATTTTCCGTAACGATTTAGCAGGTGTGCTCCGTAGTTCAATTTCTCCCGATGAACTCGTCTACGAACACGAAGGCAATGGCGATTACCCAGCACTTCCCTATTACATTCGACACAAATCAGGTGTTCGAAGCCTTGACGGATCGGTGTTTTTGGAAGCAATGGCTTGCTGCTTTAATAATCGTCGAAGCTATTACGCAAAAGTCCTAAGAATTTCTGGACCAGACAGCCTTCAGGCATATCTTCGTAAGCTTTACACCACTGCACTTGCTGAAGACATACGCTTTATTCTGTCTAACCGATATCTAGCTGAAGGAAACGTTCGCTTTCTATCAGAGTTTTACGCAGGAGCGATCATCTCTTATATGGTTGAAAAGGTTTGCGACCCAACTTGCACTGATATTCTTGGCGACATCAAGCCCTTTGAAAATATCGTTCATTCATCACTTGAAAGCGAAATTAAACAACAGCAATTAAAGCGAGTTTTGTAATTACGTATTCTCGTACAAGTGGCGCTAAACCAACATTTTCGCAAATAAGTTCAGCAACGATAAATTCTTCCAATGATTTTTATCGCTACTAAACCCTACGACTTATTGGACGAATTTAACACCTTCGAATCAAAATATATCTAGTGAAGGTACATGCCATAAGTTTGGCATGCTAATAAGGAGTATCCGGATGATTACTGACCTAAAAATCAATGAGGATGCTAAACAGAAGTATTACGAAGCCGGCTGGTGGACAAGCGACACCATAGCTGATGTATGGCTGAAACAAGCTGCTGAAAATTCAGATAAGATTTTCGTTACTGATGATCAAGGCCAAAGCTATACCTATGCTGAAATCGAAAAACTGTCGAATAATGTAGCCAATTGGCTGATAGATAGCGGAATTAATCCTGGCGACGTCGTAACGTTTCAACTACCTACCTGGGCCGAGTTCTGTCCGGTATTTTTAGGCATAGCAAAAGCAGGTGCAGTCATGCACCCTGTCGCTCGCAACTATAGCGAAGACGACCTTATCTACATTATGAATAAGGTGCAGACGCGCGCTTTTATATGTCCTACCGTTCATCACACCACAGACCATGAAAAACTTGCTCTTGAATGTTTAGATGCAGTGCCAACATTGGATAAGGCACGCATTCTACTTGTCCAAAAAGCAGGAAGCGCCCCAACATCAGACTTGCCAACGTTTGAAAGCTTAGAAGTCAGCCGAAACAACGCAACACTTCCGAAGGTAAGTTCAGACGATGTTGCTGTTATTCTTTCGACGTCAGGTACAACCGGAAAGCCTAAGCAGGCCCTTCTAACTCACAACAATGTCCTGTTCAGCGAACGTGCCTTTATTGGGGGCCTTGGACGCACATCCAACGACATCATGTTTATGCCAAGCCCACTCAACCATGCGACAGGCTTTTTCCACGGCATCATTTCTCCAATGCTGCTTGGTGGGTCAACCGTTTTACAGCAAGACTTCAATGCAGATGCAGCCGTTGCACTGGTTAACGAACACGGTTGTACCTGGTCAATGGGTGCAACGCCGTTTATCTATGACATGATTGGTTCAATGGATCGCAATGCAACTAGCATGCCAACGCTGACACTGTTCCTTTGCGGAGGTGCACCTTTACCTTCATCTCTTGTAACCTGCGCCAAAGATCACGGCATCACGTTGTGCGAATGCTACGGATCAACTGAAAGCTGCCCGCACGTATACGTTCCGCCCGAGAAGTGCGCTGAATGGAACGGCGATTGGTCGGGTATCACTCTTGAAGGTATCGAAATACGTATTGTCGACCCGGCAAGACGTGAACTTGCACCCGGCATCCAAGGTGAAGAGGCTAGCCGTGGCCCAAATGTATTTGTGGGCTACTTAGGCGATCCGGAACAAACCGATGCTGTATTAGATGATGAAGGCTGGTTTTATAGCGGAGACCTTGCATATATGGACGAACAAGGACGACTGCGTATTAATGGCCGCAAAAAAGAAATAGTTGTCCGTGGTGGCGAAAACATTTCAACACGAGAAGTAGACGAAGCGGTATCAAGCTGGCCTGCTATTTGCGACCAGGCAACCATTGGTGCTCCTGACGATCGCATGGGTGAGCGAATTTGTCTTTTTGCAGTTGCAAATCCTAATTACGAAGACACACCAAAGCTTGAAGACTTACTTACCTATTTAAAAGAACACGGTGTTTCAAAACGCTTATGGCCAGAACGCCTAGAGTTAGTAAATGAAATTCCGCATACGCCCACAGGCAAAGTACAAAGGTTTAAACTAGCCGATGAACTCAAACGTCGTATGGACGCTGAATAATTAAGAGAACGAGTCGCAACTTGGGGATGCGGCTCGTTTTACAAGACGAGGAGGAAATATGGCAAAAGGCGCCAAAGAATTCAGCATCACACGTACCCGCGCTTCATTTAAACCACGTGTAAGTGAAGACGATATTCCATTTTTTACTGACGAAGCTGGAAACATACTTGCTGGTATTTCCGGCGATGCTGGCGTTGAACTCACAGATCGCCCGCCAATCGAATGCAGGCATCTTCCCTATTCAAATCTAAACGAACGCACACAGGCTAGCTCGACAAGCAATCTTAAACTTCTCACCGAAGCAGATTTGCCTGAAAAAATAGAGCTTGACTACCAAATCAATGGTGGCTTTAACAATAATTGCATCATTGTAACCTGGGACGATACACCAGAGCACAAGCTTGAATGGGTGCTTATGAAAACCTTCACTGGGACCCAAATGAAGTACGCATTGCCAAAGAAACGCAACCGCATGGTTTTTGCTCTTGCTGATGAAGATGCTTTTGTTTATTGCAATAAAGAGCCATGTGTTGAGTGCGGCTTTCGTTGCAAGAACGGATTTGTTCTGTATGCCAGCTTTAAAGGTTTAGGCGTTGTCAGAAAACCGGTTGAGCGCATCAGTATGCTTGGCATTATCGGTGATGGAGGGCTTGAAGCCGGCACAACTGACCACCGTTCGTAGGGCTCAAACAACCGCTCACCACTAGAAGATGTAACCATTTAGTTACCTACTAAGCAAAATAAGTCAAGCGAAATTGGCAAAAAATTTTAAAGTCGCCTTCCGGGGCGGCTTTATTCATTTCAAACTAAAACCGCAGGTCAACTTGAATACTTTTGGAAATCATTCCAATCTATTTGAAACATTTATAGATACTTCGCAAAACATCGAATGTATGCAATTGGAAGTCATTCGAACTTGTAAATATTATGTGAAGCGGTTGAGCATGCATTGGCTTTGTAAAGGGTCAAAGTCAATGCATGGTTGATTGAACCAAGGGTTTTAGGGCTCGAAACTGTTTCATCGTAAGGAGGAGGAAAGAGTGAGTGCAGCAGCTCAACTAGCGAAGAAGTACATGTTCGCTATCGCGACCGTTTACATGTGCTATCTGACGCACGGCGTTCAGGCAATCATCCTGAGCCAAAACAAGGTTAATTTCTATACGCAGTGGGGTTTCACTGATGCGGCAGCCGGCGCGGCAGCCGTTTCTATGGCAATCACGCTGACCGGCGTTGGCAAATTTGTCAGCGTTTGGATTGGTGGCGAAATTTCTGACCGCATTGGTCGTAAGCTTCCCGCCGTCCTCGGTGCTGTCCTGTATGTTATCTGCTTCGTGATCTTCTTGGTCAGCGATAACTTCTACCTGGCATGCTTCGCAGGCTTCCTGTCTGGCGTTGCTACCTCTGGTTTCTGGGATGGCGCTCTGTACCCGGCAATCGCCGAGGCAAACCCGAAATATGCGGGTTCGACCACCATCGGCATCAAGGCTGTTATCTCCATTGCCGGCATCATCTACCCGCTGTTCGCCGCTATGAACTCTGGCGACAGCTGGCACATCAACATCTGGATCCCGATCGTTCTGTCTGTCATCTGCGTTATCTTTGCTGCCCTGACGCCGTTCGTTTATGACGATAAGCGCAAGCAGTCCGCAGGCGAAGGCGATGGCGCTGGCGCCAAGAACGAAGCTGAGGCTGAGATCCAGGCCGCCAAGGACGCAATGCTGCAGAAGCCTTCTGCAATGACGAACTTCGTCACGCTGTTCTTCGGCTTCGTCATCATGTTCATCATGTATGGTGCTCAGC
>CAVEUW010000070.1:0-9504 GCA_963619015.1 Senegalimassilia sp.
CATAGCTTCATTGTTTTTTCAATATTCCTTTGCCCATATACTTGTATGGTGTATCTGTATATTTATCCATTAAATGCCTGATGCGATTTCCTTTGATAACGCCTCTGTTGCAGTCGTTCCGAAACTCTATTGCATCCGATTGCCTGTATCCGAAGTTACACACGCATCGGTTAGCCAGATACCAGTTGTCTTCGGACTCTAGCTGTGCTACGATGTAGCCTACTCCCGGCTGGTTAATGATGTAGTGCGTCATTGCTATTCTTGTTCTTTAATTAGTTTATATAGTGTATCAAATGCCCGTTCCGCTGTCTCTGCGCTTGTGTAGGACAGTTTGACGTTGGCGTTGTTGGTGTAGAACACCGTAATAATTCTGCCCCTCAGGGTGCAGTTGAGGATCATGTCCATGTTGAGGATGAGGGAATCAAATTTTACCGCTTTCATTAGTTTATGTCTTTAGTTAAAAGAGGGACTATATTCTCATACCATCCCTCCGCAAACCGAATTATGTATTCACACCTCTGTGTGAAAATCATGAACTTTATGTGGTTAATCCTTCAAATAATATGGAGTGGTGTAGCCTGCGCCCTTCAACGGCAGATCCCGGCACCATGGTATCGGTTCACTGAACAGAGCCTCAACCTCCTGAAGTGTCTGCCCCGCTTGCGCCTCTACTATGATCTCATCGTGTATGTGGAATACTACGTTGAACCCCTTGGCCTCCGCACGCAGCAGCACCTCTCCCAGAATATCCCTCGCAGTTGCCTGCACGATATTTTCTGCCAGTTTACCTCCGTAGGTGCGCACCTTGCCCCATTTTTTTGTGGTTTGGTTTACTCCCTCATATTCTATGCCCTCGTGGCTACCACGTGCGCCGTCGTTCTCTTCCTCCGTCACCTTTGCCCTTGGATAGCAGATTGTGCGCCCGCTGGGCAGTGTTATGAGAAGCAAGCCCCAACGATAGCTCACTATTATACCTCTGTGTATCTCGATGCTCCGGCCTGTCTTTATGGCCGTCAGGGAGGCTTGCTCCACTGTGCGCCACAGTTTCACTATATTAGGGTTACTATCTCGCCATTTGATTACAATATCTTTTTCCTCATCCTGGCTGAGCCCCATTTTAGCACCGCCCATGGCTTCCAGCGCAGCCGGGCCACCTCCGTAGCCCAAGCCCAGAACAGCGATCTTGCCCTTCTGCCTCAGCCCTGCATTCGCGCCGTGCTTTTCCACCGGTACACCGAACATCTTTGATGCCGTCTCGCAGTATATGTCATGCCCTTTTCGGAATGAATCAAGCACCCACGTTTCTCCGGCTATCCATGCTATCACTCTCGCCTCAATGGCTGAAAAGTCGCATACATGAAACGTGCATCCCGGCTTTGCTACAAATGCTGTTCGTATCAGTTCACTCAATGTTTGTGTTACATTGCTGTAATTCATCTCGAACTCGTCTAGGTCGCCTTGCCTCACCAGTCCACGTGCATAGCCTATATTGTCAAGGTGGTTTTGTGGTAGGTTCTGCAATTGCACTAGTCTGCCGGCCCATCTGCCAGTACGCGCAGCACCATAGAACTGAAGCAGGCCATGCACTCTGCCGTCGTTGCATACGCAGTCCTGTATTGCCGAGTACTTCTTGTTTGAGGTCTTTCCCAGCTCGCGACGTATAGCAAGCAGTCGCTTAACTTTCGGCCAGCACTTGAATCGTTCTTCGTAGTCGTCGAGGTTCTTCTTACTCAGTGAGTCAATGGCGGAACCTGTTGCGTTTGCTATGTATGCCTTTATTTGCGTCGGACTGTTCGGATTGTCCATCCCGGTGAGCTCCTTCGCTTTTTCGAGTAGCTCGGCCTTGTACTCTAGGTCAAATCGTGAGGCATTATCCACGAGTGTACGGTCCACCATCACTCCACGGTCATTTATACGTTGGTCGGCAGTATACAGTCTTTCGTCGAACTCCGGCACCTCCAGCCGTCTAACTTTCGCCAATATGGCTTGCTCTACCTCTACATCACGGATGTTGTAGCGCTTGAAAGTGGCCCATCTTTCTGGGTCATCACTCGGCATGTGACGCACTATTCTGGTGACACCTCCCCTTGTCTGTTTATTCGGTACACTGAAGTAGCGTATCAGTGCCCTGCCCTCCGCCATCTTGCCGTTTTCCAGATGCAGGGCTTCTCCACACTGCGCCAGCGATAGGGGTAAGCCCATTCGAGCTGCTCTCACCATTGTGCATCGCCATTGTGTAGGATCGAGTCGGCCATCTACACCGAGCCATTTGCTGAGGCAGATGCGCTCGAAGGTGGCATTGTATGCCGTCTTTACTACCTTCGGATCTGTCAAGGCTGCTTTGATGTCGCCCGGCAGTTCTTCGCCACTGGCGATGTCGACACACTGCACTTCGCCTCCATCGACGGAGTAAGCGAAAAGCAGTATGTCGAAATCTTCCGCCTCAACGTACTTATAAACACCGCACGCAGTGATGTCGTTACTGCTATAGGTTTCTATATCAATTCCTAGTTCTTTCATTTCTTTCTAGAAAATTGGGCCAGCCTCCACTACGAGGCTTATTCATAGCTTCGACCGGCCCTGCAATAACAAACAAATACTAGAATAAAACAGAGAGATTATAAGTCATCGTCGTCCTCGTCATCTATACCGCTGAAATCGCTCTCCGCGGATACACGTCCACCGAGGTGCTCATCGTCCTTGAACTTCATGATGTTGTTCAGACCGCATGCGATGCCTCGGTTACCGTTCACGTCATAGCCGTAGAAGGTCACTGACACGATAGCCCACACGCCACTGTATATCTCCTCCTCGTCTACGATTGGGTTCTTCTGGCGGTCTATAAGGCCCGGACGGGTGTTGCATTTCGCGTTGAGGAAATAGTGATCTGCGTAGGTGTCGTCATCTCTTTCATCACCATCTCGCAGTGGCAAGTCTATTTTCTTGGGCTCCTTGCCACCCCACTTTGACACAATGGCTGCCTTCTTCGCCGCTTCCACGGCTTCGTTGAGGGCCTTCACGGTCTTCTTCTCGTTCTTCGGGATGAGTACGTTTGTCATGAACTTCCCATCACCAGCGCCGTCGGGGCTGTATTTCTGGAATACATGGGTGTAGCTGAGTCTGCATGGACCGAACACCACTTTCGTTTCGTTGATAACTTTAGGATCAATCATATTGCTTTTATATTTAAAGGTTATAAATCTTTGAAATCTTCTGTCGCAGTGTTGAATGCCGGACGTTTATCCGTCTCCGGCACGAGGGTCGGCTTACCTTGTGGCTTTTCAATGTATTGGGCGCACATCGTGCCGAAGCGCTTTTTGCCAATGAGTTTCTCCAGGTCCGTGATACTCCTCAGTTCTCTCGGCTTGATGTAGGCCTCCTCTGCGAAGCCCTCCTTATTCAGCAGATCTGCCACAGCGCTTGTGTCGGTGATCTTGCGGACGCTACGTCCTTCTACAATCTTGAAGCCTTCATAATGCACACCTGACAGCGCTTGCTGTAATGTGTATTCCTCAACTCCGGCCAGCCATGTTTTGATTGTTGCAAGCATAGGCAGGACTTTAGAGGCCATCTCTCCCGGACTTATTAGCCTCGAATCGGCACTAGTGCTCTGCGCATCGAGGCAGGTTGAGGCAAGTGATTTGCAGTAGGCCTTTACTTTACAGAACTGACACCAGGTACCCGCTTTTTGGCTTCCCCCCTTGTACGCTTCGAGGGCTTTCGGCTTGAGCTCGTTTTCCGCCCAAGAGAGTAGGGAGGTGGAGGTCATGCTGAACTCGGAGAGGTTGTCAATGCGTGGCTGTACTATAGTCATCTTCACTTCGTCGATGTTATACTCGAAGCTGAACTGCTCGTAAGCGCCCAGGGCGTATATCATCATCTGCGGGTTCTCTACCGCTGACACCTTTACCCCCTTGCCATACTTGAAGTCGATAACTTCCATCATGCCGTCTGCGATGATTACTGCATCTGATGTACCGAAGGCATCTGGTATGTATTTACGGAAGTCGAGTCGGACTTCAACGAGTAGCTGTGCGTCCTTGGTCTTTGCTTTGGCGGCATTGAACTTCTCCAGTACTATAGTCTTATAGGTATCTGTGTATTCGTCCATTTCACCCGTGTGGTACACATCCTCAAGACGCGCGATGTCTGCGTATTCCTCGTCTGTCGGCAGTCCGAGAAAGTCCTTGAGTTTCTCCGCGCAGTAAGCATGAGCGAGCGTGCCCTCCTCTGCGAAGGTGCTTCCTTTATCCTCCACATCCTTTTCCAGCAATGGCGCTGCTGTGCAGTTCAGCCACCTATGTGCAGAACTTGGAGATAATAATGCATGTTGATTTGGCATAGTCGTAGATTTAGAATGGTACTGCGCTTCCGATATTTCCCGTCGGGAGTATGGTCAGCTCGTTGCAGGCGTTGATGAATGAACCACGATTTTCAGGTGAGAGAAGGCTTGGTTTGTCAGCGCCGAATAATGAGGCGAGACGCTTGAACTCTGCTGTGAGGTTCTTGTGGTACTTCTTGTAGAGTTCACCGTCGGTGTTGTCCTTGTAGTCCTCACCCTCGATGTGCATGCGAGCTCTGTGCATGGCTGCTCTCACATCCTCCTCTGTCGGCTCCGGCTTCACTTCTTCCTCTCCGGCCTGTGGCTTCGGTTCTTCTGCCTTCTGTGACTTTTCCGACTCTACCTTAGGCGCTACTTCCTCTTGCGTCTTGTCTGAGCTTTGAGTAGCTGGCGCGTGGTTGCCTAAGTAGCCGAATAATTGCGTCATGAGTGCCGTCAGTTCCGGGGTCACGCCCAGATTAACAGCGACGCTGAAATTAAAATCAGTTTTCATTCTTTTGTATTTTTAAGGGTTAGTCTTCCTTTGCAAGAAAATCTATGCCGTCTATCTCGCCGTTGTCCTCGAACCAGATGTAAAGCAGGCAATCCACTGCTGTGAGTATCGCGCCGATAAGTTTCGACATTATCATTATCATCCAGTAATGTGGGTCATTGTCAGCAGGAACACCGACGAGGCATATAAAAGCTATAAAGCCTATTATTGTAAGCGCCCAGTAGCGCCAGTTGAACATCATCTTTTGCATAATTATGTTATTTGTGCATTGCTTTCCAACAGTTCATTATCTCATTTCCGGTAGTGACCTTCTGCCCTCCAGCCTTACGACGCCAAAATCGGATGCGCCCTTCTTTCGCATAACGTGCCACTGTGTGCCGATCTATGCGCAGGGCAAATGCGGTCTGTGAGACATTGTAAAGCCCTTCTTCATTGATGTCAGGTTTAGTCACTATCATTTCCTAAAAAATTGAAATTATATTTAGCTCTCTTTCTTTTATTAAATTGCTCATGAGGTTTGATACCTCTGCCATGGAATAACAGAACGCGTTCTTCACTTTGCGTTGGCTTACCAGCCCCTTTTTCTTCCAGAGGTGTAGGTCTTTTACTGTGTATCCGAAGCCTTCGAGATAGCGCAGCACTTCCGGCTCACGTGCATAGTCATGCATCGGGCAACGAATCTGCAATGCCTGGAACACTGCGGTCTTCGCTACTGACGCTTGTAGCCTATGCAGCCCTTCTTCACTTATTGAATAGTTCATAGCGCGCTTCTTGTTATGGTCAGTGTGTTCTCCGCATAATTTGTCTGCACTCGGAATTTGCATCCCAGCAGATACTGGAATTGATAAGCAGAGGCCTTGCCGGAGTTACAGGCGCTTGCCGAAGCTAGTTTGAAGGTCTTCGATTCTCCGTCTTCTATGGAGCGAAGATCATCACGTGTGAGTTTTAGTTTGCAGTTTTCCATTTTTATCGAAAATTTGTTTATCTTTGCATTTGGAATAAGTAAGTAAATAAGTAACTGAGTGCAAAGTTAGATAAAATTTAGATATTCTCCAAATTTATTTAGAGGTTTTTTAGATAATATTTTTAGCTATGGATATAAAAGACAGAATATCAGAGTACTGCAAGCACAAGAATATTGCAATCTCTCGCTTTGAAAAAAGTGCGGGGTTGTCTAATGGTTATTTTAACCAAGTAAAGAAACGTCCTTCGGAGGATAAAATTAGAGGAATTTTAGAGGCTTTTCCGGATTTGAATACGGACTGGCTACTCACTGGTGAGGGTTCAATGCTTAAGAGTAATGTCACCCAGACCTCACACGGTGACAACTCGCCAAACATCAACGGCAACGGCAACAGTGTGACCGTAGGCGAAACTGCTGTGCTGAAGGAACGGATAAAGGCCCTCGAGGCTGTCCTCGCAGAGAAGGAGCGCCTCATCAGGTTATACGAGAGAGTTTTGAAACAAACAGAGGAATAATACGGCAAATCTTACCGCAGAGATTACCGCAAGAGGATGAGCTTAAATCTACGAAACTGCCAATAAACAAAGACTATCCCGAGAATCGCGACCTACTCATTCCGGTTCTGAAGGTCATGGGTTTGAATCCCATCGGGGTCACAAATCAAAAAAGTCTTATTTATCAGTATTTTACGCATTTAGCTTCTCTCGTTGCGATTTCTGTGGGTAGACTGAAAGTGGGCAAAAACACCCATGCAAAGGGTTTTTTACCGCAGAAATTACCGCAGAAATTACCGCAAATATGACAATCACTTATGAAATGGGGAAGCCCAGGAAAGACGGCTCCCGTAAGATCTACATTCTAATATGCGCCGGCGCCGGCATAAACAATAGAAAACGTCTCGCTACATCTATGGTGGTGAGAAAAGAGGATCTAAACAAAAAGGGGGCTATCTGCAATGCCGTAAAGTTGGCCGAGATACAGGCTTATATAGCTGGAGCCTACAAGAAAATAGACTCCCTGCCTCTTACCGTGCAGTCAAAATTGCCGGAGGCGGGTGCTATTGCTACTTCATTGGTAGGTGGAACGGGGCGAGATTTCTTCGCTTGGTGTGCAGAATGGATGTCGAAAAGTTCGCTCAAGGGAATCCGTAATTATAAGACTGCGGTTAATTCTTTTCGCTCTTGGTTGCATCGAGACTGCATCACCTTTGCTGACATAACCCCGGCATTGCTTTCCGATTATAGCCGAAGCCTGGAGAACTCACCTAGGGCGCAGAGCATGTATTTGTCCGCGCTGCGCCATCTCTGGAATGAAGCCGAGCGGTATTTGCCCGACGAGGATGTGCCCCGGTCTCCGTTCCGTAAGTTCAGAGTACCTAGACAGACCTTTATCGGGCAGCGTGCTGTTGACGAGACCGTCATTCGTAGAGTTTACGACTACAAGGCTAAACCCGGTAGCAGGGCCGAGCTGGCGCGTGACTGCTTCCTGTTGTCGTTCTGCCTCATGGGGACCAATAGCGCAGATCTGTATGGGTGCAAGGTTTTTGAAGACGATGTGCTTAAATACGACAGAGCGAAAACGCGGGATAGAAGAGCGGACCACGCACATATAGAAATACGTGTGCCTGCATTCATCCGGGGCCTTGTAGATAAGTACCGGGACGCAAGCCACACACACGTATTTTGCTTTCATCGGCGCTATGCCAACGAAAGGGAATTCAATCGGGCGATTAATAAGGGGCTTAAGGAAATTGATGGCGAGCTTACGTTCTACGCGGCCCGACACACTTGGGCAACGATTGCCCGGAATGTTCTTGGCGAGAGCAGAGAGGACATCGACGAGGCGCTCAATCACAAAAATACATCTACATCATTGCTGGACGTGTATGTCAAGAAAGACTACACTCGCATTAACTTGATAAATGAAAAGGTTGTAGGCTATATGTTTGGCAATAAAGAACGCTGACTATCTTCACAGACAATCAGCGGAGAAAAATTAATAACTACAACCTAAAAACTTAAGATATTATACGTTATTCCTATACCTACATAAGCACCCGGTGGCCCTACCCCGGCTTGCACTCCAATGCCCCAGCGCTTCGGCACTCGTTTTGTGATGACCACAGTCTCCCGCTTAATTCTTATGCTGTCCAGCTTCGCTTCATAGCCACTCACCCAAGCGTCATAAAGACTGTCGCTATATGTCTTTTGCGTTATCGGGATCTCCACACTTGCTGTGTCGGTGGTGGTGACATTAATGTCGGGAGCAAACAGGGTGTCCCTTACCACCGGCAACTCTCTTACGACGGTCTTAACAAACATGCGGTCCATCACTACGGGTTCTCGCACGGTGATTGTATCCCGAACGGTGTCCCTGGTGACTATATTATCAACCGGTGTCTCCGTGTCATATCTTGGTAACACCCCGGAGAGCAGCGCGCAAGCGACAGCGCCACAAACAAACCCTAATAGGGTGTCTCCCAAATCAGAATTCCACTTTTTTTCCTCCATACGTCAAACTCCCATATTGTATTGCTTCAAGTCTCCGTAGCCACCCCTTCATATACTTTCGTTGTGAGCCTTTGGCGATGGCTTTGATATATGCTTCCCTCAATGAGTGCAATGTCTTGAACAGAGCTCTCGCGTCTGAGCCATTTACGGCCTTTAGTGTTTTTGCCCCTACTATGCCATCCTGCCTTGCACCTACCGCTTTTTGCAGGTATTTCGATGCTCTGCTTACACCACTTGCCCAGGCGAAGTCCACAATGAGGTTAGCTATACTTTGATCCGCGATTTCGTCGGCGCGTAATTGGTACCAATAGAGACTACGGTACACGAGGTCCCACTCAGCGTCCGTGATGTTCTTTAAATCTGCCATCGTCTTGTCCCTGCCAAATACCTGTCGGTAGGTAGCAATCGTAACGCCTTTATTTGTCGCCCCTCCCCTGTCATCCGGGTCGTTGACATAGCCTCCTTCAAACTCTAGAATGAACGGCTTTAAAATTTCGCTCCTTGCCATAACTGTTTGGTTTAATCCCGCCCCTCCCACCGCATGGGGAGGAGCAGGGTTGTTTATTTATCATCTGTTGCTTCTTCTATAGCCTCACCTAAGTCACTGTTCTTCTTCTTGACGACCCTGATGAGTATCCGCCATATCAAGTGCAGAAGGTTGCCCCTTGTGTCGATGCCGTGCAGATAGCATACATGGCCTCCGATACTTGATATATCAAACAGGGCTCCGGCGCCAAGACCCACTGCGCCTGATACTGTGTGCGAGCACACTCCCAACGGCTCAAAGATCGCAATGCCGAGCACTGCACCGACGAGCAGGTAAGTCAGGTAGTCTATGCACTTGTTTAGGCTCCGTCTGCCGGCGCGCGAGAAATGCCACTTGTATTTGTCGTCACCCGTCTCTTCGTGCTTCTTGATAGATTCTCTTGTGCCCCACCAAAAGTCAGCAACAATGAGCACAGCCACGCAGACAAGCATCCAGCGCAAATCATATAACACTCCTAGGGCTTCCGTCCCGAAGACTGCCCAAGTAGCCCCTTGGGCACTGATGTTTCCCGCGTTTGTCATACTATACCTATTATTATGCCAACAACGTCAGCGGTTAAATCCCAGAGATCGAACTTGCTACCTGACTGTCCATCGTAGATTTCTTTGGCTATGCCGATGGCGAGGGTGAGGGCTATGGCGCAGGGTA
>CAVEUW010000071.1:0-9399 GCA_963619015.1 Senegalimassilia sp.
GCTCGGTCGGGCGAATTCCTAAAAACGTGCCACTGGCACGTTTTCTTAACGGAATTCCACCTCAACGGTTCGAGTCCCACCGCCGAATAGCGAGGGTTACCTGCGGGTTTCTATGTTAAAAGGACTGGTAGGAGCGGTGGGACTCGAACCCACAAGCCTTGCGGCGACGGATTTTAAGTCCGTTGTGTATGCCAATTCCACCACGCTCCCGTGGGCGATAGCCGCAACAGCGGCTTCAAGACGCAAGTCATAATACCAGAAGTCCACGGTATCTTGAGGCGTCTTCGACAAAATTACGCCGGCTCCATGGAAGCACCGAACGTTCACTTCCGCAGCTAGCACTTTCCAACCCGGCGCTACTTCCGCAGCCAGTATTTTCCGAGTGAGCGCACAATGGCCTGCTGATCAAGCGGTTTCGTCAAATGTTCGTTCATGCCAGCATCAAGCGAGCGCTGAATGTCGTCGGTAAACGCATTCGCGGTCATGGCGATAATCGGCACCGTCTTGGCATCTGTGCGGTCAAGCGCGCGAATGCGTTGCGTTGCCTCAAGTCCGCCCATTACCGGCATCATGATGTCCATCAATATCGCGTCGAAGTGTCCAACCTCAGAGCTCTCAAATGCCTCAATCGCTTCGCGTCCATTGTTTGCGCTGGTCACATTGGCGCCAGCGTCCTCAAGCATAAAGCGCGCAATTTCAGAATTCAGGTCGTTATCTTCCACCATAAGCACGTGCATGCCTTTGATGTCGCCTGCGCCAGCAACCTGCGTATCGGCATCAACCGAGTCGCTGCTGTAGGTGAACGGGATTTTCATAACCACCTTTGTGCCAACGCCTTCGGTACTGGTGATTTGAATATCGCCACCCATTTGCTGCGCAAGCCCCTTGGCAATTGCAAGGCCTAAACCCGTTCCGCTGTAGTTGGTCCGCCCGCCTTCAAGCTCCTCTTGCGCGAACGGCTCAAACGCATGCTCAAGAAACTCGGCGCTCATGCCAATGCCGGTATCTTCGCAGATGAACTCATATACAGATTCGTTAGGCCCCGCTTCATGCTCTATACAACTTGTTGTCACCGAGCCGCCTTCACGGTTGTATTTCACGGCGTTTGATGCAACGTTGGTCAGAATCTGCTTTAGGTGCGTTGGGCTGCCCATGACATTGGGGTGGCCAATGCGCTCGGGCTTCTTTTCCACGATGTACTCAACGCCGCGCTCAACAGCTTGCGAGGAAGCAATAAGGCTCACTTCGTCAAACAGCTGTATAAGGTTGAAAGGCTTGTTTTCAAGCGTGACCTTGCCCGATTCCACTTTGCTCATGTCCAAAATGTCGTTTACGAGCGAAAGCAAATAGCCTGATGCCAGCCACATTTTCTCGCGGCATTCGGCCTGTTTTTCCATGTCGTTGGGGAAGTGGTTGGCAATTTCAATCATGCCACGGATGCCGTTAATAGGCGTGCGAATGTCGTGACTCATGCGACGCAAGAACTCGCTTTTCGCGTCGTTTGCCCGGCGAGCCTCTTCTGCGGTTTCCTGCAGGTGCAAACGTTCCTGCTCAAGCAGGGCTCGCGCGCGCATATTCGAGCGTAAGCTGCCCAAATGTCCGCCAAGTGCCGTCAGCACGCCCTCGGGTGGAAGCGGCGCGTTTTTCAAGTTGGGGTTGTCGACGCCAACAAAACCGCCCATGTGCGTTCCGGCGAAAATGGGGAACAGAATTACGGAAGTCGTGCCGCGTTTGCGTGTGACCTCGTATTCCTCAGGTGCAATTTCGCGAATATCCTCGACGTTGTCTACGCGCACGGTCTCACCGCGCTGCAGGCGGGCAAGCGCATGGGGCATTTGGCTTGTAGGCAGTTGACCCATGGTGCCCAAAAGGGAAGGTACACCCGGCGCGCACCACTCAAAATTGCAGGTCAAAACATCAGGAGTGGCTTCGCGATGGTCGACAATGTATACGCGGTCGGACCCGGTGAATGCGCCAACAGATTCCATGAGTTTAGGAATTATGTTGACTACTTCAGACTCGGTTGCGCACTGATCTAGTTTGGAAAGCAGCGCAAGCAGCTCGCCGGTGCGCTCAAGCATCGACTTTAAATCAGGGTTATCAGTTGGAACGTTCCATGCATTCATAGTGTCCTCGCAGACCGTTGTGTTGCCGCCGCGCTGTCTTCGTGCCGGTGTCGTGCTGCCGCGCCGCGCTGTTGCCGGCGTCGCGCCGCCCTTGTGCCGGGCCGCCCTCGCGCCGTGCTGCCGGGCTGCCCTCGCGCCGTACTGCCGCGTCGCGTCGCCAGAAAGCCAGCGCGTTGCCGCCGCGCCGTTCTCGTGCCGCGCCGCACTGCCGCACTGCCCCGCGCCCCCTAAAGCTTCGGCAATTCCTAACAATTCATTATAGAAAAAGCCGTTGTGTGCCGCTACAGATATTTTACGGTGACAATGGGTTGAAGCCGCGCCTTGTGCTGGTGGTATGTGGTACGATGAAAGACGCAAATTTTGGCTCATCAGACGAAGAAAGCCTTATGAAAACTATTAACGATATCGCTGCAGGCATCAAAGAACCCCCGCAAACTTTCGAAGAGTACCTTACGGTGTACGCAAACCAGGTCGGTGAACTGGTAAATCAGTATTTGCCAACGGGTTCTCATCCGGATATGGACCGCTATCTGTACGACCCGCTGAAGAAGTACAGCGAAAATGCTGGCAAGCGCCACCGCCCGCTTATCACCTTCGCTGCGTGCCGCGCAGTCGGAGGCAATATGGAGCTTGCGACGTGCGCTGCTGCTGCTATCGAGCATTTCCACACGGCGGCTTTGATCCACGACGACATTGCCGACGAGGCTGAACTTCGTCGCGGCGAGCCATGCATGCACCTTACTGAGGGTATCGGCTTGGCAATCAATGCCGGCGACCTGGCGCTTTCCCTGGTCAACGGCACGGTTGTGTCCGACCCGAACCTCGACGATCACACGAAGGTGCGCGTTATCGGCGAACTTATCGATATGACCCGTCGTACCATCGAGGGCCAGGCACTTGACATTGGTTGGGCGCGCGACGGCCGTTACGACATTACGCCGGAAGACTACCTGATCATGGCCACGCACAAGACGGCGCATTACTCAGGCGCGGTTCCGCTGGCGGTCGGCGCTATCATCGGCGGCGGCACCGAGGGTGAAATTGAGGCCCTGCGCAACTACGGCCTTGACACAGGCTTGGCCTTCCAAATTCAGGACGACCTGCTCAATCTTGTGGGCAGCGAGGAATCCACGAAGAAAGATTTCCGCAACGATATCACTGAAGGCAAGCGCACGCTTGTAGTGGTGCATGCGCTGAACAATGCTGACGAAGCCGCGCGCGCTCGCCTGATTGAGATTCTTTCCGCAAAGGAAAAGGACCAGGCCGTGCTTGCTGAAGCGGTTGATATCATGCAGGCTACTGGCAGCATCGATTACGCTCGCGCTTACGCCGAGAATTTGACCAGCATTGCCAAGAATCGCCTGATTGACATGGTGAAACCCTCCACGTCGCGCGACCTGTTGGTTTCGATGGCAGACTGGTTCGTTAATCGTTTGAAGTAGCTTCGCGTGGCGCGGCGCAGCGCGGCGCGGCGGCTTTACGGGTGGCGAATTGGGTCGTCTGTCGGGCCCGGCGCCTGTAAAGCCCGCCTTCTGTCGAGTCCGACGGAATGGGCCGCCTGTCATGGCCGGCGGAATGGGCCGCCTGTCGAGCCCGGTGCCTGTCGAGTCCGGCGCCTATCGCGCTCGGCACCTGTCGAGCCCGGCAGATTGGCCGCCTATTACGCCCGGCGCCAGCAAATATGAAGCAGTAGTCAGCAAACGCGAAGCAGTAGTTAGCAAAGTACAAGGCATAAGCCAGCAAAGCACAAAGCAGTAAGAGGCACGTTTATGAACACAATTCAAAATGGCAACCGTGGTGTGGAAGTTGAAGACGTACAGCAGCGCCTTTCCCTCATTGGGCTTCTAGAGGCAAGCCATGCCGACGGCGTTTTTGGCCCTGAAACGGGCGACGCTGTGGCTGCGTTTCGCCGCCAAAACAACCTTGGCGAAGGCCGTGAGGTTGACGAAAAAACCTGGGTTGCCCTGGTAGATGCTTCGTACAGCTTGGGCGACCGCACGCTGTATCTGCGCATGCCGTACTTCCATGGCCACGATGTGGAAGAACTGCAGCGCGCGCTTTCTGCGCTTGGCTTTGCGTGTGGCGAAGTTGATGGCATGTTCGGCGCGTTTACCGAGCTTGCTTTGCGCAAATTCCAAACGAATATGGGTCTGCCTACCGACGGTATCGCCGGCGCGTACACCTATTCTGCCCTGCGTAACCTGCATTTTTCTTGGGAAGGTAAAGAATCGGTGCGTCGTTCTTCGCATTTGGGCTTTGCCCGTGCGGCTGGCGTGCTGGAAAACCATGCGCTGTGCCTGTTTGGTACGCAGGAGTTCACGCGCTCGGTGGCTTCGCGTATGTCGAATTTGGCGCTTGCTACCAACCCTGCATCCAAGATTATTAGTGCGGAAAGCCTGCTTGTTGCACCTGATGAAAGCATGCTTATGGTGCACATTGTGCTGCCCGAGGAAAACACGGGTTCAACCCCGCGTGTGGCGTACGACCCCGAGGTGGGCTTGGCCGAGCGTGTAACCACGGCGCTTTCGGCAGCGCGTAGTGCATCGCCGGCGCGCATTGCGGTGGAGCTTCCGGGTACGGTTTGGGAAGACGCTGGCGAAGGTCGCAGCGCCCAGCATTTTGCAATTAGCTTGCTTGATGCGTTGTGCACTGCGCTTTCTAAGTAGTTGGTATACGCATGCGCGCCCGTTGTAATTGGCGGGGCGCATGTTGGCGAAGTCACTGGATGGCAGAGTTGCTGGGTGGTGAATTCGTCGGTTGGCGAAGTCGCAGGTCGGTGAAGCCGTCGGTTGACAAAGTTGTTGGTTGGCGAAGTCGCTGGTCGGCTTCGCTTTTTATGAGAGCCCTATGGACAAGGAGAGGCAATCATGAGTGATGAAATTGCTAAGCAGATAGAGGAGATGTCGAAGCCGTCTGCGCCCGCGCAACCCGCGGCACCCGCGCCTGCGGCTGAGGCCGCGCCGGTGGCTGCGGCCGCGCAACCTGCGACTTCTACGCAGGCACCCCCGGCGCCCGCCGCATATTATCAGGCGCCCGCGCAACCCGCAGCGCCGCAACCCGCAGCGCCGCAACCGGCGGTCCAACCCGTGCAGGCCGCGCCCGCTCCGCTGACCAAGCTTTCAGGCGGCATGAAGTTTGGCTGGTTCATTGTTGGTGCATTGGTTGGCATCCCGGGCATTCTTATCGCATGGCTTGCAAATGTTGATAAGTATCCGCAGGTGAAAACCGATGCCGTTAAATTCGCCATCATTGGCTTTGTGATTTGGGCATTGCTTTGGGTTTTGTTCTGCATGGGCCTTCTTGGTTTGGCTGCCGGCCTTTCTGCATCTTCAGGGTCAGCTACCTATAGCTACGGTATGTACTACTAATATGTTGCTTTGCGCCCTCTGCTTTTCTGCGTGCTTAATCGCATGCGGATGCAGAGGGCTTTGTTTTTTGGCGGTAATCTGATTACCGAAACCGGCGGTACGTGTGCGTATCGCTCGGTGCTACAATCAGGCTGTTTACCTGACATTTCGCGCAAGGTGGTCAAGAGGAGTCGTTTCGCGGCCAGCCCACGCGGCCAGCCGCACGGGCAGCCGCAAATGCCAGCCCTGCGGCAGCCGCAAAGGCCAGCCCATGCGGCCAGCCTCGCGGCAGCTGCGCGGCAGCCGCAAAGGCCAGCCGCACAGCCAACTTCGCGCGACAAGAAAACGGACAAGACGAGACAAACAAAAGGAGTGAACATGGCGCGTCCCATGACAATCGCCGAGAAGATCTTGGCAGCGCATGCCGGCCTTGACGAGGTTGTTCCTGGCCAGCTGGTCGAATGCAACCTCGACCTGGTTCTTTCCAACGACGTGACCACGCCCATCGCGGTCAAGACGTTCAAGGAAATCGGCACCGACAAGGTGTTCGACCCCACGCGTGTGCTGATCGTTCCCGACCACTACACGCCCAACAAAGACATCAACTCCGCCAAGCAGGCCAAGGTCGCGCGCGATTTCGCTCGCGAGCAGGGCATTACCCACTACTGGGAAGTCGGCTGCGTCGGCGTTGAGCACGCGCTTCTGCCCGAGCAGGGCGTTGTGGGCGCGGGCGACCTGATCATCGGCGCCGATAGCCACACCTGCACCTATGGCGCGCTCGGCGCGTTCTCCACCGGCGTTGGTTCCACCGACGCGGGCGTGGGCTATGCAACCGGCAAGGCCTGGTTCAAGGTGCCGGAATCCATCCTGTTCAAGATCGAGGGCGAACTGCAGCCCGGCGTTACCGGCAAGGACATCATCCTGCACATCATCGGCATGATCGGTGTCGACGGCGCGCTGTACAAGGCTATGGAATTCACCGGCAGCGCCATCCGCGGCCTTTCGATGGACCAGCGCCTGACCATTTCGAACATGGCTATCGAAGCTGGCGGCAAGGCCGGCATCATCGAGGTTGACGACGTTACCCGCGAATACATGGACGGCCGCGTCGAGCGCCCCTACACCGAGTACCACTCCGACCCCGATGCCGAATACGCGCAGGTCATCGAGATTAACGCCGCCGACATTCCGGCAACCGTCGCGTTCCCGCACCTGCCGTCGAACACCCGCCCGGTCACCGAGGCCCGCGACATCACCGTCGACCAGGCCGTTATCGGCAGCTGCACGAACGGCCGCTTGGAGGACATGCGCCAGGCCGCCGAGGTGCTCAAGGGCCGCAAGGTCAACCCGAACGTGCGCTGCATCATCATCCCGGCTACGCAGCTGGTGTACCGTCAGTGCATCGAAGAGGGCCTGATGGAAATCTTCCTGGACGCGAACTGCGCCGTTTCCACGCCGACGTGCGGCCCGTGCTTGGGCGGCTACATGGGCGTGCTGGCTCCGGGCGAGCGCTCCATTTCCACCACCAACCGCAACTTCGTCGGCCGCATGGGCGACCCGACCAGTGAAGTGTATCTGGCATCGCCGGCAGTGGCTGCGGCTTCGGCCGTGCTTGGCCACATCGGCCTGCCGTCGGATTTGGACTAGAAAGGGGACGGCATGAAATTCGAAGGAACCGTTCATAAGTACGGCCGCGACATCGACACCGACGTCATCATCCCGGCTCGCTATCTGACCACGTCCGACCCGGCTGAGCTGGCAAAACATTGCCTGGAAGACTTGGACACCGAGTTCGTGAACAACGTGGCCGCGGGCGATATCATCGTGGCGGAGGAAAACTTCGGCTGCGGCAGCTCGCGTGAGCACGCGCCCATCTGCATCAAGGCCGCGGGCGTCAGCGTGGTTATCGCCAAGAGCTTCGCGCGCATTTTCTATCGCAACTCGATCAACATCGGCCTGCCCATCATGGAGTGCGCCCAGGCGGTTGACGCCATCAACAACGGCGATGTTGTGGAAGTGGACGCCGATACGGGCGTGATCACCGACAAAACCACCGGCCAGACGTTCCAGGCGCAACCCTTCCCGGCTTTCCTGCAGGAAATCATCGAGGAAGGCGGCCTTATCAACCGCACGAAGAAAGTGCTGGGGAAGTAAGCCGGCTTTCAACTTTGCCGCTTCTACAGCTCCGCGCTGAAGCGCCCGCGAAATCCGCGGGCGCTTTTTTGTGGGAGCGGGAGGCCCCTTCGCTTCAGGTTTGCCTCATGCGCCATTTGCTAGGTTTTTACAAGATTCGTGCTAGCAAAATTACGCACCTTGGCCAACGTGGTGCTAGGTTGTCCTGATAGGCTGCTTTTCAAGCAATATTCGTATGAAAGACAGGCGAGGATTGAAGGATATCCAAACGCATACTCACAAACTTGTCCAAAGACGCATCAACAAAACTGCCCAAGAGTGCGCCTGTGAAATTATCGACAAAACGAGCCAACAAAGGCAAAGATACGAGTCGCGTGGTAACTCTCAGACATTACCGTGGTACAATATGGCCACGATAATGAAAGGGGTTGCTATGCCTACCTGTGTCCCGGTTCGCGATATGAAAAATACGGCTGAATTTGTTGCTATGGTCCAGCGTGAAAAGGATGTAACTGTTACAAAAAATGGTTACAGTGCAATCCACTGTTTGAGTGAGGAAGAGTATCGCTTGCTGCAAGAGGAGCGTATAAAGTCACGTTTGCTTTCGCGCATGCTGCTTGCTGAAGAAGAACTGGCTTGCGACGAAGCTATTGATTTTGACGACTTTACGGCATCTGTCAGGGCAGAGTATGGCTTATAAACGCAAGATTCTAAAAACTGCCGCGATTGAATATCGTGAAATTGTTCGTTATTTAACAACGGTACTCGTCAGCCCTGAAGCAGCGCGTAGCTTTGTTGACGAATTTGAATCACAGCTTGACCTGGTGTGCGAAACTCCTGAGATGTATGCGCTCTCTCGTATGAAGGAGCTGGCTGCACTGGGGTATCGTGCGATGTTGGTTAAAAACTATGTTGCGTTATACAAGATAGATGACGAATGCATTGTGATTACTCATGTTTTTCATCAGTCACAGGATTATGCAAAATATGTCTGAATGGGACAGTGGGGACAGTCCCCACTGTCCCATTCCGCTTAACCCGCACTAGAGAGCGCCGCAGGCGCGACACCTGTTCCACGCAACTTTCCCGTACCCGTAAACCTCGGCGGGCGCGTTCTTCGTTAGTGGTACGATGAATCCGTTCCCCCGCAAAAGGGGTCGTACCGGAATTTCCCACCGTGGGTGATTCGAAATCGAAAAGAGTCGCAATGTCTGCGAATATTCCCGTAACCTCCCCGTTCGATTACGTTTGCGAGCTGCCGGTGTACACCCAGCTCGATTACGACTACCAGCAAAACTGGTTCGCGAACGAGTTCCAGAACCTTCACGGCGGTTGCAGCGCCGCGGTGAAGAACATCAACGGCGAAACCATCGTCGTGCGCAACCTTGACTTCAATATCTCAAATAAGAGCGCCTATGTTGTGCGCACCGCCGTGCCCGGTTTCTACAAGACGGTCGGCGTTACCTACGTGCCGTGGTTCGGCCCCGATTACAAGGACGCCGTGGCCGAGGGCATCCCCGAGGATTTCTCGAAGATCGTGCCATTCTTCACGTGCGACATCTTGAATGAAAAGGGCTTTTACATTGAAGCCGACATGCGCACCGAGGAGCACATCGACGGCAAGCCGCGCTACAAGAACTACGGCCTGAACCCTGGTGGCGAGCGCGTGAGCGCCATCGCGTTTTTGCGCTATGCGGCCGAGCGCGTGGCCACCATCGACGAGCTGCTGGAGCTGCTGACCAAGATCGACTTCTACTCGCTTTCCGCGCCTGGCATCGACTGGGGCTTCGCCT
>CAVEUW010000072.1:0-9130 GCA_963619015.1 Senegalimassilia sp.
AACATGGGGCTGAATCCATCCTGCTCTGAAAAGGATGAAAATCCGCTGGGCTCGGATGCTGCAGCGCACGGTGCATCGGCCGAGGAGGCTTTTCGGCAGGAATTTCGTGGGGTTGAGCGAAAGCTCGGCCCATCACTAGAGAGCGCGAAGCGCGACACTGATTCCGCCTCCGCTCGCGCTCCGCAGGCCACCGCCTCCGCTCGCGCCCCTCGCGCCCCCCGCAGCCATAGGCAGCAGCAGCCACCGCAGGCCGTCATCGCCGCGGTCGCGCCCGAAACCCCAGCTGACGACGCGGGTTTCACGCCGGGCTGCATCATCACGTCCGTCGACGGCCAGCCCGTTCGCGACATGATCGACTGGCGCTGGCTTACCGCCGACGACGTCATCACGCTCGGCTACATCGACACCGACGGCGATGCAGGCACCGTCGAACTCGAGCGCGACGAGGGCGAAGACTGGGGTTTCGAATTCGAAGGCGTGGTGTTCGACGGCGTCAAACAATGCCGCAACGGCTGCATCTTCTGCTTCATGCGCCAGCTGCCCGACGACATGCGCCCCTCGCTCACCCTGCGCGACGACGACTTCCGTTTAAGCTTCCTATCAGGCACGTTCGTTACGTTTACGAATTTGTCGGCCGAAGACGAAGCGCGCATCATCGCCCAGCACATCAGCCCTTTGCGTCTGTCGCTGCACGCGTCGAACCCCGAGGTGCGCCGCCGCATCATCGGCCGCCACGCGCAGCACGGCATCGACGTGCTCGACCGGCTGCTTGCCGCCGGCATCGAATTTCACACGCAGATTGTGCTCATGCCCGACGAAAACGACGGCGACGTGCTCATCGAAACGCTGAACTGGGCATATGAGCGCCCGGGCATTCGCGACGTGTGCATTGTGCCGCTGGGGTTCACCAAGCATCAGACGTGCTTCACCAAAAGTTTCAACGATCCGGCGTCGGCGCGGGCGGCCATGGAGGCCATCGTGCCTATTCAGCAGCGCGCGCTGGCCGAGCGCGGGCACTTGTGGGCCTTCGCCGCCGACGAGTTCTACACTAATGCATATGGCGAAGCGACGCTGCAGAATTTGCCGCCGACCAGCCAATACGGCGATTTTGGTATGTTCGAAGACGGCGTGGGAATTATTCGTAGTTTTGTCGACGATTTCGAGCGCGCGGAAGCGGCCGGGCTGCCAGCGCAGGCAGCGGCGGCTCTGCGGGCTGCGAATATGCGCGTGCGCCTGATTAGCGGATGTGCGACCGAGGCGTTCTTCGGGCAGCTGCTCGTGCGCGCGGGGCTTGCCGGGGTCGTTGATGCGCTGCATGTGAAAAACGAGTTCTTCGGTGGAAACGTTGATGTGACCGGGCTTTTGTGCGCCTGCGACATCGCCACCGCCGTGAAGGCCGACATGGGGAAAGAAGCCGCGAACACAGATATGCGCGCTGATGGGGAAGCGGTTGGGGAAGCCGCCGCCGCGCACGCTGATGGGGAATCGGTTGGGGAAGAGGCCGCCGCGAAGGCCCCCGCGCCCGCGCCCGCGCCAACCGCTGCTGCGGCGCCCGCGCCCGCGCCCGCGCCAACCGCTGCTGCGGCGCCCGCCCCCGCGCCCGCGCCCGCGCCCACAACCATTTACGCTGTTCCGCGCATCATTTTCAACGACGACGGCGTCACACTTGATGATGCTACCTTGGAAGATATGTCGAAGGCGTCGGGTATGCCACTTGCCGTGGTATCCTGTAACGCGACTGAGTTCCTGCCGGAGCTCGTCGAACTGGCACGTCAAGCAGGTGCAAACCTGGCGTAGGAAGCGCGCCTTTAAGCGCTTATGCGCCCCTGAGCGCCTATGCGCCCGCCAGTAAGTACACAATCAAACGGTTAGGAACTGTTATGGCATTGCCCCTGGTGGCGGTAGTAGGACGCCCAAACGTTGGTAAATCGACCTTCGTTAATCGCATCGCACAGGCCGACGAGGCCATCGTGCACGAAATGCGCGGCGTCACGCGCGACCGCTCGTATCACATCGCCGACTGGAACGGCCTTGAATTCAAGATGGTCGATACCGGCGGTATCGAAATGAACGATGACGACGCCTTCCAAGGCTCCATTCGCAGCCAAGCGTTCGCCGGCGTGCGCGAGGCCGACGCCATCGTGTTCATCGTCGACGGGCGCACCGGCATCATGGCCGACGACGAGGAAGTCGCCCGCGTGCTGCGCAAAACCAACAAGCCGGTGTTTCTGTGCGTCAACAAAATGGACAATCCCGACAAGATGGACGAAATCTGGGAGTTTTACCAGCTTGGCCTGGGCGAACCCTGGGCAATCTCGTCGCTTCACGGCAGCGGTACGGGCGATTTGCTCGACGCGCTGGTTGAAGAACTGCGCAAGGTTGAAGTCCCCGACGTCGACGACGACCCGGGCATCAACATCGCCATCATCGGCCGCCCGAACGCGGGCAAGTCGTCGCTGACCAACCGCCTGACTGACAACGACCGCTCCATCGTTTCCGACGTGGCCGGCACCACGCGCGACGCCATCGACACCGTGATCGAGCACGAGGGCCAGCGCTACACCATCGTCGACACGGCAGGCCTGCGCAACAAGAACAAAATCGACGAAGACGTGGAATACTACGGCTTTGTGCGCGCCATGCGTGCCATCGACCGCGCCGAGGTGGCGCTGCTGGTCATCGACGGCTCCATTGGCCTTACTGACCAGGACCAACGCGTGGCCGGGTTCGCCGCCGAGCGCCAGTGCGCCATGGTTATCGTGCTGAACAAGTGGGACCTTGTGGAAGGCCCCGACGCAAAGGCCGAGGTGCGCGAGAAAATTGCCGACCGCATGACGTTTGTTGGCTACGCGCCCGTGGTGGCAACCAGCGCGCTCACCGGCAAAAGCTGCGGCAAAATTTGGGACGCCGTCAACGTGGCGTATAACAATTACTGCAAGGCAATTCCGACCAATCAGCTCAACGTTTGGCTTGGCGAAATTCGCGAAGATGGCCACACGGTCACCAAGGGCAAGGCGGTGCTGCGCATGAAGTACGTCACGCAAACAGCTACCTGCCCGCCGCAGTTCACCTTCTTTGTGAACCGCCCCGACCTGATCAACGACAACTTCGAGCGCTTCTTGGAAAATCGCCTGCGCAAGCAGTTCGACCTTACCGGCACTCCCGTAAAGTTGAAGTTTAAGAAGAAGGATTAAACCGGGGTGGGACACTAGGGACAGTCCCCAGTGTCCCACTAAAGAATGCATCGCGCCTGGCGGCGTGTTCGATTAAGAATGTGTCGCGCCTAACCGGCGCTCCAGATTAAGAAGGACTAAACGTGGTACTGATTGGCTTTGTGGGCGTATTCGTCTGCTCGTTTCTGCTCGGTTCAATCCCGTGGGGTGTCATCATCTCGCGCGTCTTCTACCACACCGACATCCGCCAGCACGGCAGCGGCAACATCGGCACCACCAACGCCATGCGCACGATGGGGAAGGTCGGCGGCGGCGCGGTGTTCGTGCTTGATTTCGGGAAAGGCCTGGCGTCGGGCGCAATTGCCTTGGTGGCGGCCAATTTGTGCGGCGGTGGCACGCTGCTTACCAGCCATGCTATTGGCTACAGCGATTTCGCGGCGCTCGCGTTTGCCGGCTGCGTGTGGGGGCACATTTTCAGCCCGTGGCTGGGCTTTAAAGGCGGCAAGGGTATTGCGGTTGCCATCGGCTGCTTGTTTGTAACGTTTGGAATCCCCGGTGCGGTGCTTGAGCTGGCGATTTTCGCCGTGCTGGTGGTGGCTACCAAATATGTGTCGGTCGGATCGATCGCCTCGGCGGCGGCCTGCCCGTTTATCGCCGCGTATTACTTCCTGTTTGCGACGTTTGCCCCGTTCGCGTGGCTGTGTTGTACAGCGGGCGCGCTTACGGTTGTGTGGGCGCACCGCGGCAATTTCCAACGCCTGCGCGCCGGTACCGAACGCCGCATTGGCGACAAGAAGGAAGCGTAAGGCAGAGCGGCCTGCAGGCAGGGCGGCCTGCCGGCAGGGCAGTCGGGTCCGTCGCGGCGAATACGCCCGTCGCGGCAAAAGAAGTGTGTCGTGCTTCGCACTCTCTATTTATGGCATGAGCTTTCGCTCATGCCTACAAAGAGGGGACAGCTGAGCTTGCGTTTGTCCCTGTGCCTACGAAGAGGGGAAGGCTGAGCTTGCGCTTTCCCCTGCACCTACAAAAAACACCGAACGACCTGCATAAATGATTCGTGGATGCGAGCGAAAGCTCGCATCATAATTAGTGAGCGCCGAAGGCGCGACACTCTTAAAATTTCATTTGCCTTGAAAAATTGATGCGCCTGCGTTAAGCTAAGACGCGTGAAGAGGCTCGGAAGTTGGGCACGTCCCGCCGAGTCCGTAGAGGCCGCCCCGCGCGGCCTCTATGTATTTGGGAAGGGTAACATTGGGAAGAATATCGGGAACATCGTTCGGTGTATCGGAAAGTGCATCGTCGAACTCATCATCCGAGGCGTCGCTTAGCGCACCGTTTAGAGCATCGGAAAAATCGTCCACCATGTTGGGAGCATCGTCCAACACGCTTGAAAAGCCATTCAAGACTATAGACGAGCAAGTAGCTATCCTTGAGTCAAGGGGTCTAACGACAGATGGTTTAACAGGCAATATCCTGCAGCGTGAGGGATATTATGCCGTGGTTAACGGTTACAAAGACCCGTTTTTGGACCCTTGGGAAACCGGTATGGCTTGTGATGATCGGTTTATAAAAGGTGCTTCATTTGCGGATTTATACGCTTTGTTTGTCTTTGATCGCTGTCTTCGTTCAGTGTCTCTTCGGTATTTCGCAATAGCTGAAGCAACGCTTAAAACTGTATGCTCTTACTGCTTCACGCAGAATTATCCCAATGAGCTGAATCCGTACTTGAATGAAGCGTATTACTCACAGCTTCCTGACGACCGGGTAAATGTGCTTGCTCTTATTGGCGAATTTAAGAAAACTCTTGGCATAAACGACGCAAAGCATCGCTACAAAAGAAATTATCTCAAGCACTATGTTGAAAACCACAATGGAGAAGTGCCTCTTTGGGTGCTTATGAACTACCTCATGTTCGGGCAGGCATTTAAGTTCTATTCGTTTCAAAGTCAGAGCATGAAAAACAAGGTGGCGAAATCGTTTTCGCAGCTATATACCCAAACGCATGATGAGGCGAAAAGAATCAACCCAGAGAGATTGAGGCTTGCCTACGATCACATTAAAGATTTTCGGAATATTTGCGCACACGACGAGCGTTTTTACTGTGCTCGCGTTTCGAAGGCTGAGGATATAACAGTCAAAGATCTTTGCGCTGATCTCGAACTTGTTCTTACAAAGTGTGATCATGCTGATTTGCTTTCCGGTATCTACAATCTTGTTTCAGCAGTTGAGGCACAAGTGGGTGTCTCTGTGGAAGTGGCAGTATCTATGGGGTGGAAATCGCTTGGGGAATTAGCCCACGCCGCTGGAGTAGACGCTCTTTCGTGATGAAGTAAACTTGTCGCGGCAAAAGAAGTGTGTCGTGCTTCGCACTCTCTATTTATGGCATGAGCTTTCGCTCATGCCTACGAAGAGGGGACAGCTGAGCTTGCGTTTGCCCCTGTGCCTACAAAAAAATGCCGAATGAACTGCATAAATGATTCGTGGATGCGAGCGAAAGCTCGCATCATAACTTGTGAGCGCCGAAGGCGCGACACTCTTTTAAGCGCTTGATAAGATCACGCATCTAGGATTTGAGCCTCTCAAACACACAGCCCACAAACACCCGGCCCGCAAACACCCGGCCCGCAAGCGCACAATGCAGGTAGAGACAATCCGCGTTCCTGATGCCCCAAGCGCGTCATCCCCGCGTTCGTGCGATAATGGCATGCGGCATCAACAAGAACGAAAGGCAAACACATGAAGGTTGCGGTTATCGGAGCTGGCTCGTGGGGCACAGCGCTCGCCCAGCAGCTGGGCAACAACGGGCACAGCGTCGCGCTTTGGGCGCGCAAGCCCGAGGTTGTGGAAGGCATCAACACCAACCACGCAAACCCGCGCTACCTAACCGATTCGCGCCTGTCCAACAACATCCGGGCCACCACATCTTATGCCGAGGCGCTCGCGGGCGCCCAGGCCGCCGTGGTGGTTACCCCCTCAAGCATCCTGCGCGACGTCGCAAGTCAAATGGCCCCGCACATCACGCCAGAAACCCCCATCGTCATCTGCTCGAAGGGTGCCGAGGCCGAAACAGGCCTGCTCCCCGTGGGCATTTTCGAATCCGTCGTGGGCAACGCCGTTCGCTTGGCGGTGCTTTCCGGCCCCAATCATGCGGAAGAAATCGTCAAGGGCAAGTTCGCCGGTACCGTTATTGCAAGCGAAAACCAGCAGACAGCAGCCCTGTTCCAAAAGCTGTTCGCCTCAGAAACGTTTCGCACCTACACCTCTGACGACGTCGTCGGGGTCGAGCTGTGCGCGGCCTCAAAAAACGTCATCGCCATCGCGTGCGGCGTGGCGGCAGGCCTGGGGCTTGGCGACAACACCTGCGCCATGCTGATGACGCGCGGCTTGGCCGAGATGAGCCGCCTGGTGGTCAAGTGCGGCGGGCAGGCCATCACGTGCATGGGCCTGGCCGGCGCGGGCGATTTGATTGCCACCTGTACTTCCGAGCACTCGCGCAACCGCAGCTTCGGCGTTGAGCTGGCCCAAGGCGGCACGCTCGACGAATTCCGCGAGCGCACCCATATGGTTGTGGAAGGCGCGCTGGCGTGCAAAACCCTGCAGGCACTCGCCGACGCAAATGGGGTAGAGCTGCCCATCGCGCAGGTGGTGCGCAGCGTGGTTTGGGAAGGCGCCGACATGCGCGAAGCGGCGAAAACCCTGTTCGCCCGCCCCTTAACCACCGAATTCTACGGGCTGTAGAACGCCTACGGTATTTGTCTGTGGGTGCGAGCGAAAGCTCGCACAAAAACGACCCTCGGGCACGTGCATCACAAGATATGTATGGCGCCCCTTCGCGGCTTTCGAAATATGGGCCGAGCTTTCGCTCGACCCCACGAATGCTGGTAGACCCTCGGGCACATGCATTGCGGCATGTTGGTTGTTTCGGTCAACGTGGCAACTTGAACGCCACAGACGTGTCTTCGGGTGTGTGTAATCTTTGGGAACACCGGCAAATATGACCCAATATGGATAAAATATTTTATTCGGTGAAAATTAGCAGTAAACTTAGTTTTCATCTGTGTGTTACGCTGGTAAAAGCGCTGAATAGTAAATTTAGGTTAACAAATTAAGGCTAGATTAGCCAATGATTTGATGAAGAGACAGCATCATGACACTTTTAGAGCTTATTAGCATGTTACGAGGGCACGTGGTAAAGCTGATTATTGTGGCCTTAGCATGCGGTGTTGTGGGTTTTGCAGGTGGCACTGTTTACAATATTGTTAAACCAAGCTATACCGCTACTGCATACCTTACTACGGTAGGCGGATCCTTTTCCTCAGCGTCGGGTTTGGCTGATGGCGTTGCTGCTGACGCTTCAACAGATGGCACTGCGGTTGCGGCAGAATTAACCTCTAGCAAGAATCGGATTTCTTTTACGGCCACAGGCAATTCTGGTGATGCTTGCATATATGCCGTCAACAGTGCTGCGAACAAGCTTTCCTCTCAGGCAAAAAAGAAAAAAGCTGTTAGTAGCGCCAATGTGGTTGAGGCCACATCAGCAAGCAGTAAGGCTAAATCTCCTATGCTTTACGGAATTGCTGGCTTTTTCATGGGCCTGTTCGGCTATATTGCTTTGGCTGCCGCTTCCGATATGTTTGCGGGTCGCATTCGCTCAACGCGTGCTGTGGAAGAACTTGGTGTGCCGTGTCTTGGCAAGATTGCTAGCAATGAAGATGCTAACACCAATAATAACCAGATTCTTATCGCAAATCTTAAGTTTGCGGGACAGCCTAAGGGTTCCGCTGCACGTAGTGTTTGTATAGTCCCTGCAGGCAAAAAGGTTAACGCTCGGGTTGCTTATGGCATCTTGCAAAGCGTAGGCGTGGCTAACAAGCCATCTATGGTTGTTGTGCCTGCTCTTTCGACGTCGGTTGATATTGTATATCGTGGACGCGCAGCGGATTCTACCATCATAGTTGTTGAAGAGGGCGTTTCTACTTTGGAAGACGTTAGTTCGCTGGTTCATGAACTAAAGGTTTCTGGTGTTACCCTAGCAGGATTTATTTACCTTGTAGAATCAAAGAAAAGCAGCAAGGAAAAAGGCAAAGAAAATAGCGCAGCTAAGCATGTGCGATCTGAAGATTGTAGGAACAGTGCGTCAGCCGCAAATGCTCCTACACACTTAAAGGGTAAGAGTATGGATCAATCTCCTAACAGCCGGTAGTTACCGCGTACGCTCGTTACCTCTATATCTGCGCTTGTTACACCTAATTATTCTTATATGTCGCCATCTGCGGAAATTTGCGCTCGGGGGGGTAATTGTCGTTGCGATACGCGTGCGTATGGGTATAATTATCTAAAAATGAAATTGGGTTCGTGCGCAATAAAGCGTTACTGTGCCCAAAAACTGGCCTGCGCGTGCCAGCAGTTTTGCTGTGCCGCATCGGCCAAACCCCGCGGTGGAGGTTGCGCTTGCAGCACAGCCGGGCGCGGGGGCAAAAACAGGAAGTAGGGAACAGCCGCTAGGGTCGGGCGCAGTCAAGCACCGCGCCGTAACCGGGTGCTGTAGCAGAAACGAAAGCCGCAACGGGACACATGCAGAACATGCAGGGCACAATCGAATACGCGCAAGACGGCGCCGCTGCGGTTGCCTCGCAGGGCGCTGCTGTGCCGGGCTCCGAACAAGGCGCTGCTGTGCCGGTGGCTGTTGCTGCGCAAGATAGCGTCGCGAATACAAGCAGCCAGTCCACAGCGGCTAACTCGCGCCGCGAATGGCCCATGGCTGGCATGACCAATGCCCAGGCCATTGAATACCTGCGTACGCACAACTCCGGCGTGCGTCCCAACCTGAGCCGCTACGGCTATCGCTTCGTGAAGCGTGCGTTCGACATCGTAGCGAGCGGCTGCGCCATCGTGCTGCTGTTCATCCCCAGCCTGGTGCTGTGCGCCGCAATCTGCATCAAGAGCCCGGGCGCCAG
>CAVEUW010000073.1:0-8945 GCA_963619015.1 Senegalimassilia sp.
TTCTAGTTCTGAACTTTTGCAGCCTACCGTTTTATCAACCGATACTCGATTGACTACGGGTGCAGCAGAAGCCAACAAAATGATTACTGCTGATATGGTCTTAACAATGGGGACATCGACCGCTGGTGAGGTTAACGCTGACGTTATTTCTCAATGGGTTTCTTTCGATGAGAATTTTAGTGCGAAGCTTAATGAAGACGCTATGAAAGCGTGGATTGAAAACATGGCTTCTCAGTTTAATACGGTTGGTTCCGAGCGTACATATACTCGCCCTGACGGTAAAACCATTACTGTTTCTGGTGGTGTGTATGGATGGGAAATTGATTCCGAAGCGCTTATCACTACAGTAACTGATGGCGTGAAGGCCGGTACGGTGGCAACCGTTGAAGTTCCGTATGTTTCAAGCGGAGCTGTCTACAATGGCGCCGGTCAGCGCGATTGGGGAAATCGTTATATTGATATCGACTTAGCTGAGCAGCATGTGTATTTATACGACGATGCAGGCTCGCTCATTTGGGAATCTGATTGTATTTCTGGTATCCCTGATGGCACGCATGATACATCGGTTGGCGTTTTTTGGATTAACTCAATGCGTAGTCCCTGTAAATTGACTGGTTACGAAAACGGTCAGAAGATTTACGAATCTGAGGTTACTTATTGGATGCCCTTTGATGGTGACGCTATCGGGCTTCATGATGCTAGCTGGCAGCCAGGTTTTGGTGGCACTATGTATGCAGATGGCTACGGAAGCCACGGGTGTGTGAACTTGCCTGTATCCGCTGCTGCACAACTGTATTCGTTGATTCACTCCGGCGATTGTGTGGTCAGCCACTGGTAAGGTAGTGCCCTCTTTTGCCAAAGCTACGACTAACCCCCTTCTTTATTTAACCGTGAAGAAGGGGGTTAGTTTTGTTTGCAGCCATGGGAAGGCTAATCAAGCAACTGTTAAATCTGCTGTTATTACAGCAACAACACGCTGAAGTTCGCTAAGTGAACAGGCGATTTGACACCCGATGCGTCCACCAGAGAACATGATTTCGTCGTACAGTTCAGCCGTTTCGTCAATATAGGTTGGAAAGATTTTTTTCATGCCGACTGGGCTACAGCCACCATGAATATACCCTGTTAATGGCAGTAATTCTTTCGATTTAATCATCGAGACTGCTTTTTCTTGACATGCTTTAGCCGCTTTTTTGAGATCAAGCTCGCAAGCTACTGGAATCATAAACACGTAGTTTGCGCCACTTTTTCCAATAGTTACCAGCGTTTTGAATACGCGGTCCTGATCAAGCTCAAGCTTATTTGCAACTTCTACGCCGGATAAAGCTTCAGGGCATTCAAAGAATCGAGTTGTAAATGTTGCTCCTTTTGCTTCCATTTCGCGTATCGCATTGGTTTTATGATCCTTGGCTTTCGCCACGTTGGCTCCTTTGATTGGGTTAGATAGCAGGTTAGCAGATGCTGTTGTCTTATGTGGGTGCGCGGGTAAAGGTTGCACGAGCGCGTTATACTTGTTGTATGGATACATTACATGAGTTTGACAATGCGCCGATTGGTATTTTTGATTCTGGCTTTGGTGGTCTTACCGTTGCGCGTGAAATAGCTAAGGCGCTACCCAATGAATCGATTATTTACGTGGGTGATTCTGCGCGTTGCCCGTATGGCCCCAGGGATCTTTCTGAGGTTGATACCTTTGTTCAACAGATCGGTTCGTACCTTGTAAGCCGAGGCGTAAAACTGATTGTTATCGCCTGTAATACTGCTACGGCGGCAGGGTTGGCACACGCTCAGCAGACTTTTCCAATCCCCGTAATTGGTGTTGTAGAACCAGGTGCTCGGGCTGCAGCGCATTGCACCCGCAACCGCCGCGTTGGTGTAATTGCAACAAAGGGAACCGTGGAGTCGGGTGCTTATACCAATGCAATTCGTAATATCGATGCTGGCATTACGGTCTTTTCTGTGGCTACTCCTAAGTTTGTTGAAATTGCTGAGCTGGGCATTCGTATGGCTGAAGGTCCCATTGAAAGCTATACGTCTCTTGCATCTAAGGTCTATATTCGCCCAGAGTTTCAAGAGATTGCAAAGGATTATCTTGAACCCTTGCGCCGTTGTGAAATTGATACGCTGGTTCTTGGGTGTACGCACTTTCCCTTATTAAAATCTTTGATTGGTGGCGTAGTAGGGCGTAAAGTCAATTTAATTTCCTCGGCGAAAGAAGCAGCTCGTGATGTGAGGGAAATTTTGGATAGGCATAATCAACTTGCTGATCCGCAAAGTCCGGTCACGTATGATTTCTTGACCTCTGGTGACGATGTCGCTGAATTCCGAAGCTTTGGCCAACGTGCGTTCTGTAAGCCTATGGATAGCGTTTCTCATATTGACTTGCCTAAGGTATGGGCTATTTAGTTTGCTTGAAATAAGTTTCAGCTAGTTGCGCATAGGCATGCGGCTGAATATTTTAATGAAAGGCTTTGTAATGAAAACGGTTATTATTGCTTCCAATAACGCGCATAAGGCTGAAGAGATTGCACATGCGCTTGATTTTCCGGGTTGGGAGTTTAAAACCTTGGCACAAGCAGGTATTTCTTCTGACCCCGCTGAAGACGCTGAAACTTTTTTGGGGAATGCGCGAATTAAGGCGCAAGCGGCCCGAAAAGCTTCAGGCGGCATGCCCGTTTTGGCTGATGATTCTGGTCTTGAAGTAGATGCACTGAACGGTGCTCCTGGAGTTTATTCTGCACGTTTTGCAGGTGAGCCAACAGACGACGACGCCAATAATGCCAAGCTGCTACGCGAACTTTCTGATACACCTGATGCTCGGCGCACTGCTCGTTTTGTATGCCAGCTCGTATTTTTAGACGAGGACGGAAGCGAGACTGACGCACGGGGCACTGTTGAAGGCCGAATTGGCCATGCTGTACGTGGAGAACACGGCTTTGGGTATGACCCGCTATTTTTGGCCGAAGTGTTTGACTTCGAACGTACATTAGCTGAAGCGCTACCTGAAGAAAAAAATGCGGTTTCACATCGCGGTAATGCATTACGTGAACTTCGCGCGAAATTAGCTGGCGAATAACTTCAAGTCTGGTATACTCACAAAGCTGTTTTGTACGGGACGTGGCGCAGTCTGGTAGCGCGCCTGCTTTGGGAGCAGGATGTCGCAGGTTCGAATCCTGTCGTCCCGACCAGCGCGGGTGTGGTTCAATGGTAGAACTGTAGCCTTCCAAGCTACTAACGCGGGTTCGATTCCCGTCACCCGCTCCAGAGCATGAAAAAGGTCAGGGCTTTTGGCTCTGACCTTTTGGTTTTGAATGGCGCGCCCAGTAGGACTCGAACCTACAACCGCCGGATTAGAAGTCCGGTGCTCTATCCATTGAGCCATGGGCGCATATGCGAACAGCTCGGTATTATACCGCATGCTTTAAGCGTTGATGGCGTCGCCTAATAAGGTTGATAAGCGTTGGAATAATCTTGTGACGCTTGCTGCTCCTATCAGGAAACATTGTTACTATGAGTACTAGCATACACGGTTTGAAAGGAACGGATATGTCCGTTGATTTGCAAGGACGCGACTTTTTAAAGCTGCTTGATTTTTCAACCGAAGAAATTAAATACCTGCTTGACCTTTCTCGCGATTTCAAAAAAAAGAAACAGAGTGGCCAGCCACATCGCTATCTTGAAGGCAAAAATGTTGCCCTTCTTTTTCAAAAAACCTCGACACGCACTCGTTGTGCTTTTGAGGTTGGCGCGATGGACCTTGGTATGGGTGTTACTTATCTTGACCCAAGTTGTTCGCAGATGGGAAGCAAGGAATCCATTGAAGATACCGCACGTGTTCTGTGCCGTTTTTACGATGGTATCGAATTTCGCGGTTTTGCCCACCGCGATGTCGAACGCTTAGCTGAAGCCTCCTGCGTTCCTGTCTGGAATGGCCTAACTACCGAGTGGCACCCAACGCAAATGCTTGCCGATGCGCTTACGATTCAAGAAGCATTCGGTTGTGACGTTGCTGGTCGCACGGTTGTTTTTATGGGTGACGCAAAAAACAATGTTGCACGTTCGCTTATGGTTATCTGTGTAAAGCTTGGTATGAATTTTGTCGCTTGCGGTCCTGAAGACTGCATGCCTGGCCAAGATGTGATTTCGGCTTGCACGCCCATTGCTCAGCAAAATGGCTGCACAATATCATTGACCAGCGATGCTAAAACAGCCTGTAGCGACGCAGATGTTATTTACACTGATGTTTGGGTTTCTATGGGTGAGCCTGACGAGGTTTGGGCACGACGTATACAGGAACTTACCCCGTATCGCGTTACTTCTGAACTTATGGATCTGGCCAAGCCTGAAGCCATTTTCTTGCATTGCCTGCCGGCGTTTCATGATACAAACACCGAGATTGGTGCCCAGAAGGCAAAGCAATTTGGTATTACCGAAATGGAAGTCACTAACGAGGTGTTTGAGTCGGCTCAGTCGCGTGTGTTTGACGAAGCCGAAAATCGAATGCATACAATCAAAGCAATTATGTATGCAACTCTGAAGTAATGCTTGCTGTTGCTCTAGTTAACCTTACTGTTGACTGTTTTTTGTGAACGCTGTATGGCCTGCGTGTTTATAAGGGCTTTGTAGCACGGCGTGGTAAAATCGCAAAACTAAGTTGTAATACATTTCAATTTTATTCGAGGAAGTTTACGTTTATGCAGATTCGCGAAGAACTTGAAAAGCTTATCGCTGCGTCAATTGCGGCGGCTTGTGCTGATGGTACGCTCGAACTTGACCAGGTGCCCGAGCCTGCTCTTGAGCGCCCGCGTGATCTTTCGAACGGCGACTGGGCAAGTACTGTTGCTATGCGGTCGGCTAAATTAGCACATAAGAATCCTCGTGAAATCGCACAGGCTATCGTCGATCATCTTCCTGAGAACACCATGATCGAATCTGTTGAAATTGCGGGTCCGGGCTTCATTAATATCAAGCTGACTCCTGCTGCGTTTCAGTCTGTTTGCGCGCGAGTCCGCAGCGAGCGTTTCGATTTTGGTCGTGGTACCTTACCTGAAAGCGAGCCAAAAAACGTTAACCTGGAATATGTTTCTGCAAACCCAACTGGCCCTATGCACGTAGGGCACGGACGTTGGGCAACACTTGGCGATGCCATCGCTCGTGTTATGCGCCATGCTGGCTATACCGTCTCTGAGGAGTACTACATCAACGATCACGGTGTCCAGATGGACGTCTTTGGCAATTCTGTTTCCGTCCGTTACATGCAATTACTCGGTCATGATGTCGAAATGCCTGAAAAGTGCTATGGCGGAGGATACGTTAAAGATATTGCGCAGGGCATCATCGATCGTGATGGCAACAAGTGGGAAAACGTATCGGACGAAGAGCGCGTTGCTGCTTTCCGAGAAATTGCCTACAAGGAAATGCTTGGCCTTGTCAAGCAAACTCTTACTAATTTTGGTACTACCTTTGACACGTGGTTTTCTGAGCGTAGCTTGTATGAAATTGGACAAGACGGGCAATCGGCTGTTTCTCGTTCGCTTGCCGTTATGCGCGACAAAGGTTATCTGTACGAAAAAGAAGGCGCTACATGGTTCCGCTCGACTGACTTTGGCGACGATAAAGACCGCGTGCTGCTGAAGGAAAATGGCGAATACACGTATTTTATGTCTGATGTTGCTTACCATTACGACAAGATGCAGCGTGGCTTTGACCACCTTATTGACTTGTGGGGTGCTGACCACCACGGCTACATTAAGCGTTGTGAGGCAATGCTTTCTGCTTGGGGATACCCCGATGCGCTTGAGGTAGTCCTTGGCCAGCTGGTAAACCTCTTTCGAGATGGCGTGGCTGTTCGTATGTCAAAGCGTACTGGTGAGATGGTTACTTTCGCTGAGCTCATTGATGAAGTTGGCGTCGACGCAACGCGTTTCTTGATGTTGTCTCGCTCCTCTGACCAGCCAATTGACTTCGATATTGAAGCGGCTAAGAAGAAAGATGCTTCGAATCCTGTCTATTATGTCCAATATGCTCATGCTCGAATCTGCTCGATTATGCGCAAGGCTGCAGGGGACTCAGGCGATTCTCTTGTAGCTGATGAACTGGCAGCAACCGTTATTCCCGCTGATGTTGACCTTACCCCGCTTACCCATGACGCTGAGATTGCTCTTATGCGTAAGATGGACGATTTTGGCGAGCTTATCGCGCTAGCTGCACGCGATCGTGCTCCGTTCCGTCTAACGCATTATGCTCAGGAACTTGCTGGCTTATTCCATCAGTTCTATACGAACTGCCACATTATTGGCGAAGAAGCTTCCGTGCAAAACGCACGTTTGGCATTAGCTGATGCAACGCGAACAGTGCTTGCTCTAACGCTGAGTCTTATTGGCGTAAGTGCTCCTGAGCGCATGTAGCTTCAACGCTTTAACACTTTCAAATATAAACCCCTGGATTGCTTAACTATCCAGGGGTTTCATATTGTAAAAGCTTGTTTTATAGCACGTATTGAAAGACTACCTAGACTTTATCCTCTAGGTCCATTTGCATAAGGTGAACATTTTCTCGTAAACGTTTGGCTGCGCTTCGAGATAGCTCTCCATCATCATAACGCGTTTGAATTTGCTCTAGTTCTAGCTGAAGACCTAATCGCTCAATATCTTGCGTGTGGTCTTGTGTCTGAGCAATAGCCGTAATCGAAGGAGACTGATTCCGTAATGTTCTTAGCACACGCTGGTATTCAAGCATAAGACTGGAAATATCTTCAGCATTTGCAGCAGATTCACCAACCAGTTTTTCCTGAAGCTTTTCAACAACATTTTCGTATGATTTGATTTGCAAAGCTCGCATAGCTTGTGCACGCTCTGACATTTCTGCACCAGGCACCCTATGTACTATTTCATGAATGCTCCGTCGGCCTGCAGCACGAAGATGCGTAAGGCGGTCTCGAAGGTTTGCACGAACGGAGTGGTGATGCTTGATAAGGTCTTCCATACGCGCAATACGTGTAAGGTATTGGTATCCAACAAGATGGTCAACTGACCCCTCGGCAATAAGTTTATTTACGTATTCGCGTTCCCAATCAAGCGCTTTTACTCGAAGCTTCATGTTGGGCTCATCGTCAATGCCGTTGTTTTCCTTAATGCGTGAAATTCGATCGTTATATTGCGATATGACAATTTGCGTTGCAGCGTGAGTTTCTTCAGTCTGTTTACCTGAAAGCTCTTCAATTACTGTGCGTAAAATTTCGAGATTAGTTTCTACGTCTCGTTGTTTTTGCTTGGAATTGCCTCGTTCTTTGCGAGGTGCAAGAAGAGGCACTACAAATGAGGCTAGAAGCAGGGTGACTACAATTACTCCGCAAGCTAAGAAGAGAATAAGTTGGCGCTGAGCAATGCCAGCAGGGAGCGTCAAAATAACAGCAAGGGTTACTGTTCCTTTTGCTCCACCGAGCGTCATGATGGCAGCTGCTCGAAGATCATGCTTGAACGGCTTTTCAGGCTCAGGAATTTGCGCGGTCTGCTTTGCAATATCACGATTGCGTTTTGCTTCATTTTTATGATGAATGCGCTCTTGAATAAGAACCCAGATAAAGCGAACGCCAATCAAAATTAGGCTAATCGCTAGAACATACAGAATAAGATCAACGTTGGAAATGTTTAAGTTATTCCAGGTCACCTGCATTACGCGTGGCAGCTGTGTGCCCAAAAGCACAAATACGATTCCGTTTAAGGTAAATGAGATAACACGCCATACGCTTGAGGAAACAATGTTCAAACGCGAAATGGAAGGACCTGCAGATCGAGGAGAAATAACGTTAACGAGACCGGCTGCAACTACAGCCAAAATGCCGCTTGCGTGCAGGCTGTCGGCAATCAAGAAAATAATAAAAGGTATAAATACCTCGAATAGAACATGAAACGTCGTATTTTCAAGACCCCATGAACGAACAAGCCTAACAATTAAGTTGCCTGCATAGCCAAGAACTAAGCCAATTGCAATGCCTCCAATGAATTCAAAAAGGAAGTTTCCAATTGCCTCACCTGGATTAAATGCGCCAGTTACAGCAGCAGCAACGGCAAATTGGAACGCAACAATGCCAGATGCATCATTGATAAGGGATTCGCCTTTAAGCTGAGATTTGCACCGTGTTGATATGTCGGCATCTTTTGATGCAGCAGCAACGGCAATAGGATCGGTAGGGCCAAGAGCAGCACCGAATGCAAAGGCAGCTGCAAGTGGAATAGCTGGAATGATGGAGTGTACGAAAAAACCAACGGCAGCAATAATTGCCAGCACGAGACCAATGGCAAGTGACAAAATTGAACGTCTGTTTCGCCACAATTCAACTTTGTCAGCTTCTTTGGCTTCGTGGTACAAAAGTGGAGCGATGAAAAGAACCAAGAATAGTTCGTTTTCTTCGAACAAAATATCGATTTGACCGCCAACAAGCACGGCAATAAGAATGCCAATGCCAATTTGGATAAGCGGCGATGATACTTTTGGTACAAGCTGGTCAAGTACTGATGAAATCAGCACTGCGAAAATCATTAACAAGACGAGGAGCAATGTCTCCACGGGCAACTCCTTGCATATATAGTGGGATTTCTTTCATTGTATGCTGTGTGTTTGCGACAACGAGAAATCGTCACGCAATCTATTGCGCATCTGCATAAACATTGCGATTGGGTAACATGTTGGCGAGGGATCTATTACTTGCATCGCCTAATAATTTCCACAATTAAGGTCTTGCAAGGCTTCGGAAATCTCGTATACTATTGCTTCGCGCCTTGGTGGGTGTGGCCTAGTTGGTTAGGGCGCCAGATTGTGGCTCTGGAGGTCGAGGGTTCGAATCCCTTCACCCACCCCAGCGCAGTAGTTTGAAAAAGCGTATGTTTACTTTGGACCGTTAGCTTAGTTGGTAGAGCAGGGGACTCTTAATCCCAAGGTCCGGG
>CAVEUW010000074.1:0-8921 GCA_963619015.1 Senegalimassilia sp.
GAATTTCAGCATGTCAGCATACATGCCCTTTTCAATCCAGTCATCTGGTTCTACGATAGAAATCCATGTGCCATGGGCTTCGGAAAGCCCACGATTGCAGGTAGCGCCGTAGCCCTGATTTTGTTTGTCGATGACGCGTACTCGGCTGTCTTGAGCTTCGTACTCGCGCATGATGGCGAGTGAATTGTCGGTGCTGCCATCATTGATGCAGATGATGTCAAGGTCGGGGTGTGTTTGCCCACAGACGCTGTCAAGGCATTGCCGCAAATAGGGTTCGGCGTTGAAGATGGGCAGGATTACCGACACCAAAGATTCGCTCATGACATTCCTTTGTTTGATAGAAACTAACTACATATATGGTACAAAGCTGTTGAAATCATACCGTATAAAGGGCGGACTAGGAACAAACACCATAAGGAAGGCTTTTAACCTATTTGGGGGACATTTTTTCTAGCAGTCATCATTTGCGCTGTGTTTTTGCATCTGCCCGGATGCGCTGCAAAGTATTGCAACGCTTAGTTGCTTTTGTCTGCCGGCTCCTGTTTGGCTGCTTTTTCATCACCTGCAGTAGCATTTTCGCCGTCTTCGACGTAAATGCCTTCTTGGGCAAACACCGTGGCGAAGGTGCGGAAGAACACCTTTACATCCAGCCAAAACGTGACATTTTTGACGTAATACACATCCAAGGAAAGGCGCTGCTTCCACGGCAGCGAATTGCGCCCGTACACTGCGGCATACCCCGTGATACCAGGCTTTACCGTAAGCTTTAGGCCTTCTTCGCCTTCGTACAGTTCGGTTTCACGGCGAAGGTCAGGGCGCGGGCCTACAACTGACATGTCGCCTTTCAGCACGTTGAGAAATTGCGGCATTTCGTCAAGACTGGTCTTTCGCATGAAAGCGCCAATTTTGGTCATGCGCGGGTCGTCGGCGCCGTTGTAGGTTGAGCCATCCTCCATCACCAGGTCAGGCGCATTAACGCGCATGCTGCGCAGCTTGTACATTTTAAAATCGACGCCGTCTTTACCTACGCGTGGCGCGTTGTAAAACACCGGGCCGGCATCTTCGTGTTTGATAATAGGCGCCAAAATTGCAATGATGATCAGCACAAACGGCAGGGCAAGTAGGCCTATCAGCAAATCGCAGATGCGTTTTCCGAAGCGCAAATACATTAGGCTAGCCCTTCTGCTTCAGCTTGCGCGTATGCACTATGCAGTGCATCGCATACCAGGTCAACGTCTGCGTCGGTAAGTTTGGTGTGCAGCGGCAGCGTAATCTCGTTTTCGAACTGGGCATACGCATTAGGGAAGTCCTTGATATCAAAACCCAAGTTACGATACGCCGTCATCATCGGCAGCGGCTTGTAATGCACATTGGTGGCAATCCCTGCTTCAGCCATAAGCTCAATCACGCGGTTGCGGAATGCCTGGCCATGCCCTAAAAGTCGCACTAGCATGAGGTGTCCGCTTGAGGAAGCTTGTGCGGCGTCTGCGCGTGCGGCTGCATCGTCGGCGCTTGCGGCATCCGAGCCATCGGCCGCCGTGTAGTGGCGTATGACCTGCACGTTTAAATCGGCAAGCGCCGCTTCATAGTGTGCAACCAAGGCACGTCGACGCGCAAGCATACCCGGGTAGCGACGCATTTGCGCCAAGCCCAAACCTGCTTGCAAATCGGTCATATTGCATTTCCAGCCGGGGAAGGCCACGTCGTATTCCCAAGCGCCCGCTTTTGTTTTTGCCAAAGCATCCTTCGACTGCCCATGCAAAGAAAGCAGCATGCATTCGTGGTACAGCTCTTCGTCGTTAAATAGCCCGCTGCGCCAGGTAATAGCGCCGCCTTCTGCCGTAGTGAAATTTTTTACGGCATGAAAGCTGAATGTGGTTATATCGGCTGCTTGACCTGCGCGAACTCCATGAGAAACGCTGCCGAGCGCATGAGCCCCGTCAGCAACAATGGCAATGCGTCCAATGGCCGCTTGACGGTCGTTTGTAGGTTGCCAAGCACTGCCAGCACGCTCAATGGCCGCATGCAGTGCGTCATAGTCGCACATGACACCGCCTAAATCAACAGGGATAATAGCCTTTGTGCGCGGAGTAATTAGCTGTGCGAGTTGTTCGTAGTCCATCTCGTAGGAGCCTGGTGCGGTGTCGCATAGCACAAGCGTTGCCCCAACATGGCAAACCGGCGAAGCGCTTGCGGTGTAGGTGTAAGCGCTCGTAATAACTTCGTCACCTGGGCCAATACCGAGCAAGCGCAAGGCAATTTCAAGTGCAGCCGTGGCGGATCCTAAGCATGCCGCGCGCGAGGTGCCCACAAATTCGGCTAGTTCGCGTTCGAGCTGCTTGGTTTTCGGTCCGGTGGTTATCCAGCCAGAACGCAGCGCGTCGGCAACTTCGGCAATTTCGTCTTCGGTAATATCAGGTGGCGAAAACGGAATGCGAATTTGTTCAGCCATGTCGTTCTCCTTGCGAGTTATGCCTGCTCATATGCAAGCTGTGGTTCTTAGCGGTTTACTATTAGTTCGTTTCTGCACGTTGTGTTTTACAGCAAATTGCGCACCATATTCACGATGGCCAAATACGATGTACGCTGGTCAAATTCCTTTTCGGCAATTGCGCGTCCGCGCGCGCCCATAATCTTGCGCATGGAAGGCGTGCGAGCTAGTTCTTCTAGTGCATCAGCAAGTGCTTCAGGGTCTTCGGCTTCAACATTAAGACCAAAGCCGTCAGCGGTTACTTTGCCCCGAAACTCTGGTGACGAACCGGTGTTAATCATAGGTTTGCCAGCAGCCAAGTAGTCGCCGATTTTCGTTACGATAGACTGTGCAGCACTTTTGACCAGCGAGTTCACGGTAATATCGCTTGCGTTAAGCCATGCTGCCATACATGCATGGTCTTGGTAGCCCAAAAAATCGACTGGTGCATTTTCCGTACGTGCAAGTTCTTCAAGCTGTGCACGATCAGGTCCATCGCCCAAAATTTTCACACGAAGGGCGGGGAAGGGGCGACGCATGCTTGTGGTACCTTCGGCGCCGGTGTGCGCTAGGTACTGCACGCGGCGCTTTTCCAACAGCGCGGCAGCGCGAATGAGTGTTGCGATGTCATAGCTTGCGCCAAGTGTTCCGGCGTAGGTTGCCCACACTTCGTCGGTTGGTTTTTCGATGCTGCCAAGGTTTTCGCGAACACCTTCGTCAAAGGCTTTCAGATCGTTACCTACATATACGGTTTCGCGGCGGTAAGGCTCTGTTCGGTCGGCTGCAGGACGCTCAGCGTATTCGTCGGAGGTGCCAACAGCGCCTGAAAGCAGCTGGTAGACCACCTTTGCATCGCGAGCAAAGGGGTAAAAGGCGATATCGCTAACCACCGGCACGTCGACGACCATGCGCATGGCTTCGGGCCACAAGTCGTTAATGTCAGCGACAAAGGGGATTCCCTGCTCATCGGCGAATTCAGCACATACACGCGCTACATCATTCGGTGGAATTTCGGCATATATAAGACTGTAGCGGCCAGGGTTTGCTTCAAAGTGCGCACGCAGGTTTTTTGCCGCTTGGTGGTGACTTTTAATGCGGGCAAGATCAAGGTTTTTTTGATAGCCAGGTTCGTCAATGAACACAATATTGTAGGGAAGCCCTTGATAGCATGATTTTGAAGTATCACGGTGGGCTTTTTCCCAATGCTGGAATGACGATGTGATTAAATCGACATCAAAGCCGTGCTCAACCAGCATTTCAGACAGAAAGCGAAAGCGAGTGTAGCCACGTGTTTCGTCACCAAGCTTAACACCCATGGTGACAACCGCAATGCGTTTGCGCTGGACATTCGCTCGCGTTGTGTTCGTTTGCGTAATCATGTGCTTAAGTATACCAACCTTGCGCGCCTGTCAGCCCGGGGTAAGCAGCAAACAACGAACAACCACGCAGGAAGCACAGCTGTGCACGCAGGAAGCAAGGTCACTTGCCTGTGAAGCATGGCCGTCCGCGTGTGAAGTACTGCCATCTGCGTGCGAAGCGCGGCCGTCTACAAGGGATGCATGATCGCCTGCGTGTGATGCACTGCCATCTGCGTGCGAAGCATAGCTGTCCGCGTGGGAAGTACTGCCACCTGCGTGCGAAGCGCGGCCGCCCACGTGGGAAGCATGGGGAAGGGCCTTGTTGTCAATATTTTGTGCCTGGTCAATTTTTGGTCAATTTCAGGTTTCCCTTTTTCAACTTTTTCTACATTATTGTTCTTACTTATGGCACAATAGGGAAGTTAATGCGCGCATGCGGTAGTTGCCGCTATTGCATGTGTATGTAAGTAAGGCTAGGAGTACTACTAATGGCGCAACTGCAAAACGCCAAAGCCAAGAAAAAGAAGAAGGGCGGAAACGTCAACCGCCGCAACGTTTGGCTTTTGGTGCTGACCACTATTTTGGTCATCGGGTCTGTTGTAATGTTTACGCCTCCGCAGGAAAAGATCAATCAAGGTCTTGATATCCAGGGTGGCTTGTCTGTTGTGTTGCAGGCAAAGAGCACTGACGGCGGCGATGTGTCTTCAGAAGACATGGAAAAGTCCCGTTCAATTATTGAAAGCCGTGTTAACGCGCTTGGTGCTTCCGAGGCTGTTGTACAGCTGCAGGGCAACGATCAGATTCTTGTGCAGATCCCTGGTCTTTCCGATACGGAAACTGCGCTTTCTACCATTGGTAAAACCGGTAAGCTTGAGTTTGCTCGCTTAGATTCGTTTACCGACTCTGACGTGCAGACCAAAATCGACAACGGCCAGTATGGTTCGAACGGTACTGTTAGCGATGATTTCGGTAACACGTTTGCGACGGGTACCGTTGAGCATCTGGCGGTTGAAGAGGGCACCTACACGCCGCTTATCACCGGCAACAACATCACAAAGGTTGATATTGGTCGTGCTTCTGAAACCAGCACCGACTACTCCGTTAACGTCACGCTTGATTCCGCAGGTACTCAGGCATTCGCTGAAGCCACCAAGGAACTTGCTTCTGACAAGGGCAAAATCGTCATCATTTTGGACGGTGAAGTTCAGTCCGCTCCTGCCGTTCAGTCCGAAATCACTGGCGGTCAGGTTTCTATCACTGGCGGTTACGACAAAGACGAAGCTTCTTCAATGGAAACCGTGCTTGAGTCTGGCTCGTTGCCGGTAAGCTTTGAATATGCACAGTCGCAGGTTGTTGGCCCGACGCTTGGTCAGGACGCTCTGACTTCCGGCGTGCTGGTTGCAGCAATTGGTCTTTTGCTGGTTATGCTGTACCTGCTGCTGTTCTACAACGGCCTTGGTCTTTTGACCGCTGCAGCTATGGCAGTGTTTGCGGTGCTCTATCTTGGCCTGCTTGCAGTGCTTTCGCACTTCGGCCTGTTCAGCCTTTCTATGGCAGGCATCGCTGGCGTTGTTCTGACCATTGGTATGGCAGCCGACTCATCCATTCTGACACTCGAGCGTTTCCGTGAAGAAATCCGCATGGGTCGCTCGGTTCGCGCCGCATCCATTACTGGTGTCAAGCATGGCATTTCCACATCTATCGACGCTGACTTGGTAACGCTTGTTTCTGCACTTACGCTGTTCTTCTTGGCATCTGCTTCGGTTAAGGGCTTTGGCCTGACGCTGGCGCTTGGCATCATTTGCGACATTGTGATGATGCTGCTGTTCAAGGCGCCTATCATCCGCCTGCTTGCTCCGAAGTGCATTGCTAAGCAGCCTGGCTTCTGGGGTGTGAAGGACTGCGAACAAGCTGCTCCGTATTACACGGGCGAAAAGTCCGCTTCCTCGCCGAAGGATGTTAAGGGCCGCTTTATTAAGCTCGATTTCAACTTGCTTGGCTATAGCAAGATTTTCCTGACCGTGTGCGCTGTGGCTGTGGTGGCTGTCATTGCTTTTGTTGGCATCCGCGGCGTGAACTTCGGTATTGAATTTGTTGGCGGCACGTCTATTACGTTCCATCAGGGCGGCAACGACGTCACCACCGACGAGCTCCGTGCGGCGCTGACCGATGCCGGCGAACCTGATGCAACCATTCAGACTACCAACTCCGATGGTCAGGCAGGCTTCTTGGTGCGTACTACCACCACGTCTGCTGAAGATTCTGCCGCTGCTGCAAACAAGGTGGCTGAGCAGTTTGGCTGGGGTTCTGATAGCTACGAGGTAACCACTATTGGCCCTGACTGGGGCACCAGTGTTATCCAGAGTTCTGTGATTGCCTTTTTGGTATCGTTGCTGCTGATCATCTGCTATATCTCTATTCGCTTCCGCGATTACAAGATGGGCGTGTCGGCAATTATTGCCCTGCTACATGACTTGGTTATCGTGCTTGGCGTGTATGTGCTGGTTGGCCGCGAGGTTACGCCGAATACCATCGCAGCACTGCTTACCATTTTGGGTTACTCGCTTTACGATACCGTGGTTGTGTTCCACCGTATCAACGAGAACATGTCTGGCGATACGCCGAAGTGCACCTTTGCCACCATGGCAAACCACTCCGTCAACGAAGTGTTCGTGCGTTCGCTAAATACCTCTATCACTTCGCTGATTCCGGTTGTTGCAATGCTTATTTTCGGTGGCGAAACGCTGCGCGACTTCGCACTGGCCATGACGGTCGGCCTGGTATGCGGCTGCTATTCGTCTTACGTGGTGGCAACGCCCATCTACGTTATGTGGAAGACCTCTGAGAAGAAGTTCGCCAAGCTGCAGGCTAAGTATGGCACCGAAATTCAGCGTTGGTTCTTAAACCGCCTTCCGCAGGCTGCTACAGCTGTTGCAGGCGCTGCTGGCTCTGTTGACGGCGCGGTTGCTGCCCCGGTTGTTGCTGTTGCTGGTGAGGCTAGCGATGTTGTTGCTGATGGCGAGCAAGCTCAGGCTCAGGCTCAGGCGAACCCTAAGCCGGCAAAGTCCAGTAACGGTCGCAAAAAGCGTAAGCACGGCCGCTAAGCTACGGCATACATTCGCGTAATGCAAAACGCCTGCCATACCCGGCAGGCGTTTTTGTATTGAAATGAGAGCAATGCGCGAGCGTCTGCCTCCTCACAGGGGCTCAGGGCGATTATTTGATTGAAAAATAATTCACGCGTATAATTATTGGGTTTATATAGCCCTGCGAACAGGGGTAAGAACTAAAACTGATTTGGTAAGGCGAAGCGACATGTCGACACAACACTCTAAACGCAACACCATTGTTCCGCGCCGTGCGAAAGTATATCTGAATAAAGCTTTTGCGTGCTTTTTAGCAGCTCTTCTTTGTTCCCAAACGTTTTATTCGAATGGGACAATCGTGGCTTTGGCGAACGATTCCGACGTTAACGTATCTGCCGAGCAAACTTCCGCGCAGCAGACCGCTAACGAAACCGATGCAGCCAACGACACCAACACAGACATTGTCTCTGCTGAACCCGTTGATTGGTCGAAACAAACTGCCGCTTTGAAGCTTTCTTCGAAGGGCTTAACCGTTAACGAGGAAGCCCTTGCCGCCTCGGTCGATGCTGCCATCGATGCGGGTGCAAGTGCCGACGAGCCGTTCCTGCCTGAAATGATTCAGGCGACGCTCGATGTTGCGTTCACGTTGAACGCATCCGCCGCCGACAGCAGCCTTAAGCGCGAAAGCGTGAACGAGGGCGACACCTTCATCGTAAAGCTGCCTGCGGGCTTTTCTCCTGTCGATGCTGCAACCCCCGTCGGCGTTTTCCAAGCTGACGCGCAGGGGAGCGCGACCGCTGCTGCCATTGCCACCGCCACTTGTGAGGGCTCCACGTTTACCGTGAAATTCACCAGTGCAGCCGAATCTTTCGATGGCGTAGTTGCCTTACCGGTCGAATTCGACTCCAGTCTGGTCGCCGACGAGGCTTCGGTCGTTGAATGGAATATGCAGCCTGAAGCAAACGTAGCAGCTGCTCAAATCGCGATCCCTTCCAAGGATGACCTGTTGAAGGCCGCAGGGTTCGTCGTCAATGCTCAGCAGAACGGCACGCAATCTGGTGAAGCCGTGCTTGCAAGCGCTGACTCCAAGGCAGCTAGCAGCTATAAACCTACTAACTTCAACGGTTCTGCCACGCTTACCACCTTGTGGGCCGACAACAACAACGCAGGCGGTGCGCGCCCGGCGCTTGACGCCGCCAAGAGCGGCCTTCAGCTGCAGTATCGCAACAAGAAGTCCGGCGACGAAGCGGAATGGGGTAGTTGGACTTCGTTCGAAGCCACAGACCCCATCGATGTAGCGGTTCTTGGCCTTACCGAAGAGCAGGCTGCGGCCATTAAGATCAGCGCAACGCAGCAGGGTCAAAGCTACGTGTTCACCTCGGGAGGCGACAACACGCTGCCAAGCGGTGTCGCGCACACCGATAAAGCCGGCGTCACCACCAACTACGACATCGACTGGCAGATCGTCCGCACGGGCGACGCCCCCGAAGGCTACCAGGCCTTGGCCGAGGGCGACTACGAAGGCGCCACCGACGCGTATGTGGCAGCGGGCAAGGAATGCCTGCAACTGCTCGAAGAGCAAACCTTCAACATCGAACTGCGCGACGGTACGAACACCTTCGCCACCGGTATAACCGCCGACGAGTGGAATGCCGGCCTTGGCGCTGCTGAAACTCTCGTCAGCCAAATGAACAGCGCCGATGTTGCACAAACTGCGGGCATCCCCGCCAATTCCACCATCGCGGCAAACGGCAACAAAGCCGCCATTACCGCGAAGCTGCCCGCGTATTATCCCGACAACACGCCGCTGGAATATTGCCTGCAGCATAATGCCGAGGCTCAGGTGCAGCGCGCCGACGACGGCACTATCGATTACTACCAGGTTACCTACACAAACGCCAATGTGCCTAACCACAGCTCGGACATTACCGCAGCTTACAGCGGCGGCACCATCACGCTGACGCACGCGGGCACCACGTCGTTTAGCGCCACCAAGCAGTGGTTCGA
>CAVEUW010000075.1:0-2173 GCA_963619015.1 Senegalimassilia sp.
AGCCGCTTCGCGGGCCGCCTCCCGCAAGCTGCTTCCAGCAAGTCGCTTCGCAAGCGCGAATGAAACCCCCGGTGATCTTCGGATCCCGGGGGTTTTTCGTGTAACGATGTAGTTGGCGCACATGTGCTGGCGAGCATATACCCAGCGCATACGTAGGCGCACATGTGCCCAGCGCATACTTGTAGGCCAGCATATGTTGGCGCGCATGTGCTGGCGAACCACAGCACGTTCACAGTCTCGTCACACGCGTCTTCATAAATGAGCCGTCTTCCATGGTCTTTGGTAAAATATTGGGCACTTATCTAGAAAGAAGGTGCTCATGCTCTCGAGTGACATGGAGAAGCTGTATCCCTCCGCCAAAACCTTGGTGAAGGAATGCGTTGCCAGCCGCATGCAGGCGAAAGATGCAACGCTGTTTGACTTCTCTGAAGAAGCGCAGGAATGCGCGCAGAACTTTATGGGCTGGGCGGATTTGGCAAGCAATCCGCCGTATCCTGTTCACGAAATTCAGTCCTTCGCCGATTCGATGATCGCGCAGGGGCTTAAATGGGTAGTGCTCATCGGCCAGGGCGGCTCAACGCAGGCCCCCATGACCATTACGAAATACAACAAGGCTGATTCGTCGAAGGTTCAGTTCCGCACCATCGATTCTGACTCGCCGGTGCGCATGCGTGCCATTCTGTCGGAAATCGACCCGCGCACGACGCTGTTCATTATTTCGTCGAAGTCTGGCGGCACCATTGAGCCGCGCTTGGCGCTGCGTGCCGTGCGCGATCAGCTGGCTGATGCAATTTCTGAAGAAGAACTGGTGCAACACTTGGTTGCTATCACCGACCCGGGTTCGGCGCTTGAGGCTCAGGCACGCGAAGAAGGCTGGGCTGCAGTGTTTTCTGGCGAGCCGACAGTTGGCGGCCGCTTCAGCGCGCTTTCGGTGTTTGGCTTGTTGCCGGCTGCGCTTGTGGGTATCAACCTGGAAAAATTCATGGCTTGCGCCGCCGAGGCCGAGAAGGCGTGCTCCGAAGACGCTATTGATAACCCGGCTATTGGTCTGGCGTCTTTCCTGTACGACAACTATACGCAGGGCCGCAATAAGTTCTGCTTCCTTACGCAGAAGCGCGGCCGCGTGCTTGGTCTGTGGATCGAGCAGTTGGTTGCCGAAAGCGTGGGCAAAAACGGCCAGGGCATTCTGCCGAACATCGAGATTGACACCCTGCTTTTGAAGAAGGATCCGGGCGACCGCAGCGTTGTGATGTATCAGACGAAGAACGACCTGTGGGACGAGCGTCGCAATTTCGAAATGGGCCTGTCGTATGTTGACCAGGCTATTCCGCGTGCTGCCTACAAGATTGACTCTGTGTACGACCTTCCCGAGCATTTCATCATGTGGGAATACGCGGTGGCAATGTGTGGCTACCTGATGAAAATCTGCCCGTTTGACCAGCCCGACGTTGCGTCGGCAAAGGCTGTGGTGCTTGACATCCTGCGCGATGGCCAGCCCGAGCCTGACTATGTGCAGGATTTCATCGGTGATGTTCACATGGGCGAAGTTGAAGTTCGCCAGGCGTCGTGCTTTAAGGATTGCCGCGACGTGGAAGCTTCGCTGCGTGCGCTGCTGGGTTCCATTCAGCCGGGCGACTTCTTTGCGCTGAACGCGTTCTTGCCATTTACGGGCGAAGGTCGTCGTGAGGCGTTGGAAACTATTCGCCATGGTGTGGCTGACAAGTGCGGCGTTGTGTCGTGTCTGGAAGTTGGTCCGCGTTACCTGCATTCGACTGGCCAGTTGCAAAAGGGTGGTCCGAACTGCGGCGTGTTCCTTATTTTGTCGGCTGACGAATTGAAGGATATTCCGCTGAAGCAGGAGGCCGAAAGCTTGGGGTCGCTGGCGAAGGCGCAGGCCTCGGGCGATTTGGTGACGCTGGCGAATCGCGGGCGTCGCTGCGTGCATTTGCACCTGCCCGACAATTCGTCGGTAACCTTGCGTGCGCTTGCTGAGGTTGTTTGCAACATCCTGGAGGAACGCGCGCAAGCGTAAGTGTGCTGGGTTGTGCCTGGCGCGTCTGGTGGCGGTTGGTGCGCGGCATAATGCGTCGCGCCTGGCGGCGGGTGCCGGAAGCTGTCTGTAGGTGCGAGCGAAAGCTCGCACAAGAACGACCCGGGGGCACAAACGTACAAA
>CAVEUW010000075.1:2974-8729 GCA_963619015.1 Senegalimassilia sp.
GGCTGGCGCGGCACAAACTGACGCGGCACAGGCTGATGTGGTGCCGACGGGCGACGCAATGGCGAACGTCGCTGCTGGCGCGGCGCAGGCTGATGCAAACGTGGGTTGGAAAATCACCTGGGGAACCGACCGCGAGGCATCCGACGCGATTTTCGGTTCGGCTGTGCGCGTGCTGCTTGATGGCGGCATTGTGGCTGTTAAGGGGCTTGGCGGCTTCCACTTGGTGTGCGACGCAAATAACGCCGACGCGCTGGCGAGGCTGCGCGCACGCAAGCGCCGTCAGGGCAAGGCATTTGCGGTTATGGTTGCTTCGGCTGATGATGCGCGACGCGTGTGCCGCGTTGATTCGGTCGAGCAAGAGCAGTTGGAATCGACCAAGCGCCCAATCGTACTTCTGCGCAAACGCCCTGACGCGCAGTTGGCGGAAGGCTTAGCCGACAAGCTTCCCGAGCTGGGCGTTATGTTGCCATGCACGCCGGTGCAGCATTTGCTGCTGCACGATTTTGCAGCTGCGTTGCGCGAGGCCCGCGGTGAAGATGCTCAGCACGATGCCAGCGGTGAAGCCGCGTTGCGCGAGGCCCACGGTGAAGATGCGTTGCGCGAGGCCCGCGGCGAGAATGCTCAGCGCGAGGCCCACGGTGAAGCCGCGCTGCCGATGTTAGTCATGACCTCGGGAAACTTGCATAACGAACCTATCATTACCGACGACGATGAGGCGCGCGCGAAGCTGGCGGGAATCGCCGACGTCATTCTGGGCAACAACCGCGAAATTCTGTCGCGTTACGACGATTCGGTTCTGCGTGTTGTGCAGGCAGGTGGGGAACAGGCTATCCAGTTTATTCGCCGCGCGCGTAGTTTTGCGCCGTTACCGCTTGCTTTGGGCTGTCCCGAAGCAAGCCCTGCGCAAGAGCCGCTGCTTGCAGTTGGTTCCGAGCAGAAGGCAACGTTTACGTTGGTCCGCAGCGCTGTCGCCTCCGACGTCCCCGCCGACAGCACCAATACGGACGCCGACGTCCCCGCCGACAGCACCAATACGGACGCGAGCGCTGCCTCCGCCGACTCCGACGACGCCCAGCCCGAAGCCTTCGTTTCCCAGCATATCGGCGACGTTGAAAACGCCGAAACCTACGATGCTTGGCTTGAGGCAAAGCAGCGCTACGAAAAGCTTTTCCAAGTTAAGCCAACTCGCCTTGTTTGCGACCTGCACCCCGAATACCTCACTAGCAAATGGGCGCGTGAGCAGGCGCAATCAACAGGCGCGCAGCCGACGCAGGCGCAATCAACAGGCGTGCAGCCGACGCAGACAGAACAAACAGGCGCCCAGCTGACGCAAGCTCAATCAGCAGGCGCCCAGCTGACGCAGGTGCAGCACCACCATGCGCACATCGCATCGGTGCTTGGCGAAAACAACCTGTTTGGCCCCGTGTGCGGCATCGCGTTCGACGGCACAGGCTACGGCGTCGACGGCCGCATTTGGGGTGGCGAAATCATGATTGCCAACCAGCAAGCCTTCGAGCGTTTCGCCAATTTTGCTTACGTTCCCATGCCGGGTGGAGCGGCCGCCGTGAAAGACCCGCGCCGCATGGCTTATGGCGTTCTATATGCATTTGACCTGCTTGAACACCCAGGAGCGGCAACGCTTTTGGAAAGTCTGGGCGAAGCTGCTGACCTGTGCGAGCAGATGATTGATCGCGGCCTGAACACACCGTACACCTCTTCGGTCGGCCGCCTGTTCGACGCCGCAAGCGCGCTTCTGAGCATTTGCCCGCAGCCTACCTACGAAGGCCAGCCCGCCATCGAGCTTGAGGCCGCGATGGGCCTACCCATAGCCGAGCCCGCCCCCGCCATTCCGGCCGATGACGCGTATCGCATCAATGTGGTGAAGAATACGGCGACCAAAGACAGCACCGCGCAGGACACTTCCGTGGTGGTTTTCGACGCAGAGCCAGCCTTTGAAAGCTTGCTTGACGACCTTGCTGCAGGCGAGCCGGTGGCAACTATTGCTCGTCGCTTCCACGATGGTTTTGTGAACGCAATTTTGATGTCCGCCCAGTTGGCGAACAGCGTTTACGGCATCACAACCGTCGCACTTTCCGGCGGCGTGTTCATGAATCGCTACCTGATTGAGCATGCGACGGCGCTTCTGCAGGAGGCCGGTTTCACCGTAGCGCTGAATCAGGACCTGCCGCCGAACGATGGCTGTGTTTCTTATGGCCAGGCTGTGGTAGCATGGGCGCAACAACAGACGAGAACCAGCGATGAAGGTGGCGAAGGTGAAGCGCCCGAGCCAGGTCCGGCTGCCAGTTCAGCCGCGTCAGGCCTGGCCGCACCTGAGCCCGATGAAGCCTAATTTCACTTATCGCAAACAGAAAGAAGCAGCTTATGTGCTTGGCAATTCCCGCAAAAATCGCTTCGCTTGATGGCGAAGGCCTGGCCACGGTTGATATCCTTGGCGTCACCCGCAGCATTTCTATCGACCTGACTCCGCAGGCCGGCGTCGGCGATTATGTGCTGGTGCACGCCGGTTTCGCCATTGAGGTGGTTGATCCTGATTACGCCCAGGAAACCATTAACCTGATTAAGGAATTCCCTGAAATTGCGGGCGACGAGTTGCCTGAAGGCGCCTTGGCGTAAGGCGGCGTTTGTATGGCTGAAGAACTAAATATCCATCACTCGCGCACGGCCGATTCTGCAGAAATGCAAGCCGACCTGGCCGCATTCAAAGACCCGAAGCTTGCCCGCGGGCTTATCGATTCCATTGCCAAGCTTGCGCCCGACCGCGAAGTCACCGTTATGGAAGTCTGCGGCACGCACACCGTCGCCATCGCGCGTAACGGCATTCGCAACCTCATGCCCGAAAACGTGCATCTGGCCTCGGGCCCTGGCTGCCCGGTGTGCGTTACGTCGAATCGCGACATCGACGCAGTTATTGCGCTTTGCCGCGTGCCCGGCGTGACCATAGCCACCTTTGGCGACATGACGCGCGTGCCCGGCAGCTCGTCTTCGCTGCTCAAAGAGCAGGCGGCGGGCAAAAACGTCGAAATTTGCTACAGCCCGCTTGATGCCCTTACGCTTGCCAAGCAAAACCCCGACCAGCAGATTGTCTTTGTTGGCGTCGGTTTTGAAACCACCACTCCGCTGGTGGCCATGGCTATCAAGCGCGCAGCGGCCATGGGGCTTGAGAATTTCAGTGTCCTGGCCGCTCACAAGAACATGCCCGGCGCGCTCGAGCAGCTGGTTAACGACCCCTCGCTTAAGCTTGACGCGCTTATTTTGCCTGGTCATGTGTCTACTATCACTGGCACGGCGCCGTTTAAATTCCTTGCCGAAAAATACGGCATCCCTGGCGTTGTCACGGGTTTTGAACCTGTTGATGTGCTGCAGGGTATCGCCATGATCATGCGCCAGTTGCACGAAGGTCGCGCTGATGTGGAAATTGCCTACGCGCGCGGCGTCATGCCTCAGGGCAACCCGGTAGCTCTTGCTGCTATTGATGAGGTGTTCGAAACCTGCACCGCAACTTGGCGCGGCATGGGAGAAATCCCAGGTAGCGGCTATCGTATCCGCGACAAATTCGCCAAATTCGACGCCCTGCGCCGCTTCGAACCTGAAATTGAGCCGACGGTAGAGCCGCGCGGCTGTCGCTGCGGCGACGTTTTGCGCGCTCGAATTTCGCCGCACGATTGCCCGTTGTTCCGCAAAGTGTGTTCGCCCGAAAACCCGGTTGGCCCCTGCATGGTATCAAGCGAGGGAAGCTGCGCCGCGTACTACCGCTATTACTAGGGCTTGTCGCGCTGGGGTTTTTCGCACTAGGCTGTCGTCCCGCGCCGCGCGAGCTGTTGCGCTGGGGTGCCGCCACGCGCCGCGCGAGCTGTTGCGCTGGGGTGCCGCCACGCGCCGCTGCGCTGAGCTGTCGGCACGCGAACTACCGCCCTGCCGCCCCGCGCGCCGCCCTGTCACCCCGCGCCACCCCCCCCGCGTCCTCACGAGGCCTCTAATTACTAGGGGCTTTGCGGATTTTCCTACACAACTGTGAATAGGGGAGTACACTGTACGTTGCAAATTAGGCGATGTAAGGAAGCACCGCCATTGGAAAGGAGTCTGTCATGACCAAGATTGTTAATTCTTGGAACGACTGGGATCCGTTGAAGCGCGTTATTGTTGGTCGCTGCGAAAACTCCATGATCCCGCCCGAGGAACCCGCCACTTCTGAGAAGGTGCCGGTTGATTCCGAGATGCGCGGCATGTGGGGCCTGCGTCCGCTGAAGACGGTTGAGCGCGGCAACGAATGCCTGGAAAACCTGGTTAAGGCTGTGGAAGAGCGTGGCGTTATTGTCGACCGCCCGACCCCGTTGCAGTGGAATCAGAAGATCGGCACGCCCGACTTCACCAACGATTCCATGATGACGTGCATGCCTCCTCGCGACATCCTGCTGACCATCGGCAACGAAATCATGGCTTCCGCTAACTCCTTCCGCTGCCGCTACTTCGAGTATCTGGCCTATTGGCCGCTCATGAAGCAGTACTTCGACGAAGACCCCGAGTTCCTGTGGACTCAGGCTCCGCGTCCGCGTCTGACCGATGCTTCCTACAAGCACAACTACTATGACGAGAAGATCACGCTTGAAGAGCGCCTTGTTCGTACCGCTAACAAAGACTTCGTGACCACTGAGGTTGAGCCGATGTGGGACGCAGCCGACGTTATGCGCATGGGCAAAGACTTGTTCATTCAGCATGGTCTGACCACCAACCGCACCGCTATGGAATGGTTCCAGCGCTACTATCCTGAGCTGCGCGTCCATGCCATGAACTTCCCGGGCGACCCGTACCCGATTCACATCGACGCAACCTTCGTGCCGCTGCGTCCGGGCCTGATCATCAACAACCCGCATCGTCACCCAGACACGGGCCAGAAGGACATCTTCGAGGCCAACGACTGGCAGATCGTCGACGCCGCTCAGCCGGCCCACGACGAGCCGCCCGCGCTGTGCTATAGCTCCGTGTGGCTGTCCATGAACTGCCTGGTGCTCGACCCGAAGACGGTTATCGTTGAGGCTTCTGAGGTTTACCAGCAGCAGCAGATGGACGAACTGGGCATGAATGTTATCCCGGTTGACCTGCGCGACGCTTATCCGTTCGGCGGCGGCCTGCACTGCTCCACCGCTGACGTGTATCGCGAAGGCGACTGCGAGGATTACTTCCCGAACCGCGTCAAGGACTGCACGCTCATTCACCCCGAGATGTGGGAAGACTAAGAGCGACTAAGAGCGACTAAAGCGAACGTTCGCGCGAAAGCGAATTAGTTAGCAATTTACGAAGGCCCGGCACCCTGCGGTGTCGGGCCTTTTTGCGTCTAGGGATATCGGGCCGCTTGCTTTTCGGCTTTGTAGGCGTTTGATCTTATCAAACGCCCGGCGCGTAAGCGCCGCAAGGCGAGCGCGGTTGATGTCGCGTAAGCGCCGCATGTGAGGGTGCGTGGAGCGTTTTGTGTCGGTAGGTGTGCTCCGTCTGACGGCGAGCGCGGAGCGTATATTTTGCCCGGGGATGCGTTGGGTGGAAAGAAAACCGACTTTCTGTATGGGCATGCAGCCAAATAGGGTCGAATTTGGAAAGTTATCTGACTTTCTGTAGCTCCGTGCAGGCTATCGGGCCCTCCAATGGAAAGTTATCCGACTTTCTGTATCATTTCGGCGGCATTTTGCTACAGAAACTCGGTTTTCTTTCCATAAACCACCCCAAACCCCTGCACGACGCT
>CAVEUW010000076.1:0-8514 GCA_963619015.1 Senegalimassilia sp.
GATGACGCGCGAGGAATGTCTGCGCGTCGAGGACATGGGCAACTACTTCCGCGTGTCGTGTGATTCGCGCGACTTGAACTACGACAAGTTCGTGGTTGATGGCGATGTGAAAACAATGGCTGAGGAAGCTTACACCTCTCACAACACCGAACGCCTGGGCGTTGCTAGTACGGTTGAGAGGATTAAGACCGCTGAGTATGTGCAGCTTGCTCTTGAGGGTCGCGAACACGAGGCGGTGCAGTAGCCGTGAAGGTCCTCGTGACTGGCGCGAAGGGTATGGTGGGAACCGCTCTTTGCAACAACCTGCGCAACCTCCGCGACGGTAAGGACCGCACGCGCCCGGGTTTGAATATCGAAGAAATCTACGAATACGATATGGATTCCACGTCCGAGGAGCTTGCCGAATGGTGTGCGCAGGCGGATTTCGTATTCAACCTAGCTGGTGTTAATCGCCCCAAGAACGCCGAAGATTTTATGACCGGCAACTTCGGCTTTGCTAATCAGCTACTTGATGCTTTGAAAGCAGCCAACAATGCGTGCCCCGTGATGCTCTCTTCCAGCGTGCAGGCCACGCTTGCTGGCCGGTTTGGCGATTCAGAATATGGCCGCTCCAAGCTAGCGGGTGAAGAGCTATTCTTCGACTACGGGGAGGAGACCGGAGCCAAGGTGGCGATTTATCGCTTCCCCAACCTTATGGGTCACTCCAAGCCCAATTACAACTCAGCGATCTCGACGTTTTGCTGGGCAGTGGCCAATGATGAGTCCTATACCGTAAATGATCCATCAGTTGAACTTGAACTGTTGTATATAGACGATTTGGTCCAAGGCATGTTCGACTTGCTCGAGGGCGAGGAGCAGCATTGCCGATTCGAAGGCGTAGGGGCTGTGGCCGATGAGCGAGGCCGTTACTGCTACGTACCTGTTACGCATAAGGTAACGCTGGGCGAGATTGTGGACCTACTACAGCAGTTCAAGGCGCAGCCGCAAACCCTGATGATGCCCAAGATGCCGGAAGGGTCGTTTGAAAAGAAACTCTACTCGCTGTATTTGACGTACCTTCCTGCTAGCGCGTTCAAGTATGCGCTGAAGATGAACTGCGACGACCGCGGCAGCTTCACCGAGTTGCTTCACACGCAGGATTGCGGCCAGGTGAGCATCAACATCAGCAAGCCCGGCATCACCAAGGGCCAGCATTGGCATAACTCCAAGTGGGAGCTGTTCATTGTGGTTAAGGGAACGGCGCTTATCCAGGAACGCAACATAACTACTGGTGAAACCGTGGATTTCATCGTGTCTGGTGACGCGATTGAGGCCGTGCACATGATTCCCGGCTGGACGCACAACATAATCAACCTGAGCGAAACCGAAGATCTTGTTACGGTGATGACGTGCAACGAGGTTTTCGACCCGGAACACCCCGACACGTATCACGAGGAGGTTTAGCGCATGAGCGCCGATTTCTCTAGCGTTGCCTTTAAAGACGATGGCCGCTTGAAGCTGCTGATTATCGTAGGCACGCGCCCCGAGATTATTCGCCTTTCCGAGGTTATCAAGAAGTGCCGAAAGTACTTCGATTGCATCTTGGCGCATACGGGCCAGAACTACGATTACAACCTGAACGGCGTGTTCTTCCACGACCTGCAGCTAGACGACCCCGAGGTGTATTTGAACGCCGTGGGCGACACGCTTGGGCAGACTATGGGCAACATCATTGCCAGCAGCTACGACCTTATGGCAGCTATCAAGCCCGATGCGTTGCTGGTGTTGGGCGATACGAACAGCTGCCTTTCGGTAATTGGCGCTAAGCGTCTGCATATCCCCATCTTCCACATGGAGGCTGGCAACCGCTGCAAGGACGAGTGCCTGCCCGAAGAAACGAACCGCCGCATCGTTGACGTCATCAGCGATGTGAACCTGGCGTATTCCGAGCACGCGCGCCGTTACCTGAAAGATACCGGCTGCGCACCGGAGCGCACCTACGTTACCGGCAGCCCCATGGCCGAGGTGCTGCGCGCCAACTTGCCCCAGATCGAAGCCTCCGACGTGCTGCAAGAGTTGGGCTTGGAGGCCAAACGCTACATTCTGCTAAGTGCCCACCGCGAGGAGAATATCGACACGCAGACGAACTTTGAGAGTCTGTTCAACGCCGTCAACGCCATGGCGGAGAAGTACGATATGCCCATTCTGTATAGCTGCCACCCGCGCAGCCGCAAGCGCTTGGAAGCCACAGGCTTTAAGCTGGACGATCGCGTGCGCATGCACGAGCCGCTGGGCTTCCACGGCTACAACTGCCTGCAGATGAATGCGTTTGCCGTAGTGAGTGATTCTGGCACGTTGCCGGAGGAATCGAGCTTCTTCATCAGCATCGGCAAGCCGTTCCCTGCGGTGTGCATCCGCACCAGTACTGAACGCCCCGAGGCGCTGGATAAGGCTTGCTTCGTGCTGGCCGGCATTCAGGGCAATGGCCTGTTGCAAGCGGTTGATTTGGCTGTGAACATGGTCGAATCCTGCGACGATGGCCTGCCTGTGCACGATTACACTGACGAGATTGTTTCTACTAAGGTGGTCAAGCTTATTCAAAGCTACACCGGTGTGGTGAACAAGATGGTGTGGAGGAAGACCGTTTAAGTGAAACGTGTGCAGATAAATACCGTTCCTAATGGCTCTACTGGCGGCATTATGCTCAAAGAGCATCGCGAGATGCTTGCTGCCGGACATGAGTCGTATGCCTTTTGGGGGCGTGGACGTGCCGGTGAAGCTGAAGGCGAATGGAACTTTGGCTCTCAGTTTGGCGTTTATGCCGATGCTGCGCTTACCCGTTTAGATGGCAAAGCAGGCTTCCATTCGAAGGCTGCAACAAAGCGACTGCTGCAAAGGCTGGACGAGATACAGCCTGATGTGGTGCACTTGCATAACTTGCACGGCTACTACGTGAATATCGAAATGCTGTTTGATTGGCTTGCAGCGCATGATTGTGCTGTTGAGTGGACATTGCACGACTGCTGGGCATTCACGGGTCACTGTGCGTACTTCACATATGTGAAGTGTGCACAGTGGAAGCGTCACTGTGCGTACAAAGAACCTTGCTGTCAGTTAGACACATACCCTAAGACAATTTCAAAAGCCTCTTGTTCGTGGAATTTCGATCAGAAGAAACGCCTGTTCACAAGTGTGCCTACGGAGCGCATGAGGCTAATCACGCCTTCTCAGTGGCTGGCTGATTTGGTGAGAGAGAGCTTTCTTGTTGCCTGCCCGGTTGAGGTGCGCCATAATTCGGTGGATACGAGCGTATTTAAGCCCACTCAAAGCGACTTCCGTGAGCGCTACGGTATTGGTGACCGCTTCATGATCCTTGGCGTTGCAAGCCCTTGGACTGAGCGCAAAGGCCTGGCTGACTTCGTGCGCCTAGCTGGCGACTTGGATAGCGATAAATACGCCGTTGTTTGCGTTGGCTTGAGCGAGAAGCAGATTAAGCAGGTTGGTAAGCAGCTCCTGGCGCTTCCGCGCACTGATTCTGCGCAGGAGCTGGCGGGCATTTATACTGCGGCTGATGTGCTGTTAAACCCAAGCTGTGAAGAAACTTTCGGCATGAACGTCGCTGAAGCTGCTGCGTGTGGCACGGGTGCCATCGTAGTCGAAGACTCCGCGTGTGCTGAGGTGGCTGATTCCGAGAAGACTGCGTCGGTTAACGTTGATCTGTCTGACCTTAAGGCAACTGTTGTGAAGCTGGCCGGGGGGGGGTCTGGTTATTCTTATGGCGAGAACTAGTTCCCCTGCGCAACTTGCAGCTATTTATACTGCTGCAGATGTTTTCTTTAATCCGACAGTTGAGGACAATTATCCCACGGTTAACCTGGAGGCCGAAGCCTGCGGCACCCCTGTGGTAACCTACGACACCGGCGGGTGCAGAGAGACGATTGCGCACGTGGCTTCCCGAGCGGTTGTTGGGTATGCTGAAGGGCTCAGCTGTGTGAGTTCTGTGTGTCAAAGAAAGCATGAAGAATGAGTTTTAGTTCTGAAAAGCGCTTAAAGCTTAACGAGGGAAACCGCATACCGCACTTTACGATTTTGCTGTCAATTGCAGCGTTGGCGATATTGTTGTTTTTAACGGCGTCTTTCGCGACTGACACGACCGCAAAAGGCGGCTATTCTTCTGCGGTTATTATTACTTTTGCTATTAACGGCGCGCTTGCGGTTGTTTTTCTGTGTAAAAGTATCGCTGATAGGCCATTTTCATTAGTTCAAATGCATTGGATTTTCTATATCACAATGTTTGTGGTCGCTCCATTTTCGCAATACATTTATGGGTATTCGGCTTGGGGCTTCACTTTAAGTTCGAGTGATTACTTTGTAACAAATGCGGCTCTTTTGCTATGGGGTGCGCTATTCGCCATTTTCTCTAGTGGACGGGCGACTAGTGCTGCTTATGAGCAAAAAATCTTTTTCGGACGCCTTCCTGAAATCAGCGCTCGCGCTGAGGTTGTGGCCGTTGTGTTTGCGGTATTCGCTACTGTTGTTGTGGTTGCGCTTGTCGGTTTCGAAAATCTATTTACTCGCGACACATTTGCAACGGATCTTGATAAGACATTCGGACTGCTTTTTGATAAAGCCTTGCGCCCTCTTCCTGTATTTGCTTTTGTTTTGATTCTTGCCCGCTGCAAGCAGCGTGGCAAGCTCAGTCTGTCCTTGTTTCTTACCTTGGGGTTAATGCTCATTGCGTGTTTCCCCGCTGCGATGGCTCGATATAACATGGCTTGCATTTACGGTGCTGTTTTGTTGCTTGCCTTTGCACCGTTGTTTGGAAAGAAAGGTTTGTTCCCTGTTCTTTTCTTGTTGGCGTTTCTTGTTGTGTTCCCCGCGGCGAATGCTTATCGCGTCGAAACCTTCACGTTGTCTATGTTTGGCGAGGCGATAATTGGGGCAATAAACAACTTGCCCAAAGGGTTTTGCGCTGTGGACTACGATGCTTATAGCATGGTCGCACGTACATTGAGTTATGTGGGTCAATACGGCATCGCCTGGGGCTATCAATTGCTTGGTGCTTTGTTCTTTTTTGTACCCCGCGCTTTTTGGGCTACTAAACCTGATGGTTCTGGAAATTTAGTCTGTACTGCACAGGGGCAGACGCAGCTCAACATCTCTTCGCCGCTTCCAGCCGAAGGCATTGTGAACTTTGGAATCGTAGGGTTAGTTATGTTTGCTCTAGTGGCAGCGCTTATTTGTCGCCGTCTTGATAGATGGTTTACCGAATCCGATTCGGTGCTTCGACTGTTTTATCCGTTTGCCTGCTTGCTATTGTTCTTCATGATGCGCGGTGATCTTCTTTCCAGCCTTGCATTTACCGTTGGCTACGCTGTTTCATTTGGATTGCTTTGCTTGGTGTGCCTTGGCCCCAAGGTGGTCTTTGAGAATGAAAGTGTGACTACGGGGGGGGGTATAGTTCATGGCTAGCCTCTCATACGGTTCGATTGCGTGGTTGCCTACGGCAATACCTTTCTTGGCTATGCGTGGTAAATCGTCGTAGTTGCAGGGAGTGGCCGCTATGATCTACGCCGAAAAGAAAACCATTGCGCATACCTTGTTATTCGCTGGATTGCTTGTTCTGAGCTTAAACTACGTACTTTATTGGGTTCTTGGGTTTGAGGCGTTGCGCATGCCTGTACGAGTGTCCGCTATCGCCATGTTCGCGCTCTCTCTGGCTTTTAATTTCAAGGCCTTGCGTTTTGATATCTTGTATATTCCAATGCTTGGCTTGGCGACGCTTAGTTTTCTTCTGCACGGCACAGATGCCCTTAATATGCTGGCGGTATTGCTGTTCGTTCTTGCGGCATCGCCTTATAGCCTTGAAGTGCTGTTGGCGGATTTGCTTAAGTGTTTCGCGGTTGCTTTGCTCTTATATTTGGCATCAATTGCGCTTGGCCGTGCGGCTATTGTTACGCACACCTATGGTGGCCGCACTCGCAATTATCTTGGTTTTAGCCACGTTAACGCTGCGGCTCTGTTTTTCCTTCCGCTTTTGCTTCTTCTCGCCATGAAGTTCAAACGCAAGAAAGTGCTCTTTTGCTTTGTCGTGCTGTCGTTTGTTGTTTTGTATGCGCTTACCAACACGCGTAGCGTCTTATTTGCTGTTGGGGCATTCTTGCTGGGCTATGCCTTGTTCGTTGCCATGGGAAAAGCAAAAGCGCTGACACATTTCCGCGGTGTTTTTGGTCTAATCGTTTTGTATGCTCTGTTGGGCGCTGCTTTTACATTGTCCCTTTTTGCCGGCACAAACATCGATGTCGCGTTGAGCTATCGTCCCACGTTATTCCATGAAGCCAGTGCAAGCTTTACGCCACTTGACTGGCTATTTGGCTCTTCGGCATTCAAAGAAGTCGATAATTCGTTTATTGTAATCGTCGGCCACTATGGTCTGATTTTCCTTGCGTTTGCCGTTGCCGTTTTGCATAAATCTATCTTGCGCTGCGCAAAAACTGGCGATGCATGGAGCTATGCATTTATTCTTTCCATTGTTGCGACAGGTTCATTCGAGAGTTTCTTGTACAGGCCTGAGCTTATAGGTACACTGGCATTTTGGATTATTGTTTTTGGATACGCGCGGCCTAACGTGCCAATAGATTCGCGCAATGAGGCAACCCATGTCTAAATCCCATGACGCTTTCTATAAAAACACTCTGTGGCAGTACGGGTTACAGGTCGTTAAATATCTGTTCCCGCTTATTACGCTGCCGTATCTTACGCGCGTTTTGGAGCCGGAAGGCTACGCTGTGTACGCCTATGTAGTATCGTTTATGTCCTTCGCGCAAGTGTCTGTGGACTTCGGTTTTAACCTTTCGGGCACAAAACAGATAGTAAAAGCTAAGGCAGCCGAGGATGAAGACCGTATCATTGGCGCTGTGACGCAGGCGCGTTTGCTTCTGTGCGTGTTTGTGGGCTGCATTGTGATGGTAATTGCGTATTTCCTGCCAATGACCACTGGTTATTTGCTGTATGTGTTCTTGGCATTCCTTGCGGTTTGCGGCAAGGGTTTGCTGCCAGATTTTGTGTTTCAAGGCCACGAGCAGATGGGCCCCATCACTACGCGCTTCCTTGTTTCAAAGGCTATTTCGACTGTTTTGACGTTTGTTTTAGTCCATTCAATGGATGATCTTCTATGGATCCCCATCCTAGATATTCTTTCGAACGGCATCGCGCTTGCGTGGTCGTTTGTCGCTGCAAATCGGATATTTGGTACAACAATTGCTTTCGTTCCGTTAAAAAACGCGCTGGCAGAACTCAAGACATCCTGGCTGTACTGCTTTTCCAATATGGCTGCTTCAGTGTTTTCCGGGTTCACAACATTACTCATTGGCATTGTTATTACTGATGCCTCAGTGGTGGCGTATTGGTCGCTTGCCATGACATCTATCTCGGCGGTTCAGTCGTTGTATTCGCCCATTACGAACAGCCTGTATCCGCATATGGTGAACAATGCCGATTACCGCTTCGCTCGTAAGCTCGCATTGATTGCTCTCCCTGCTGTGCTTATAGGTACAATTGCATTTGCATCACTCTCCAAGGTAATTATGTTCATATTGGGTGGGGAGGAGTACCTTGCAGGTTCCATCGTTTTGGTCTGGGTTTCGCCCGTATTGTTTTTTAGCTTTTTTGCGATACTCTTCGGCTGGCCTGTGGCTGGTGTCTTTGGAAAAGTGGCCGAGGTTACGCGGTCCACAGTTGTTGCTGGCGCTTTTTGCATTGTCGCTTTACTGATTGTTTCTTTTGCAGGCTATGCTACTTTGCCGGTAATATGCGCCATACGTTGTGTGACCGAGGCGCTTTTGTGTGGAATGCGATTCTGGGTTTCGTTGCCTATTTTACGAGGCGAGGAAATTCGAAACGTCAAAAGCTAGACGGTATAAACAAACTTCCTTTGCCTTACGTGGTGTTCGCTCTAACGAGCTTATCGTTTTGCTTTGTTGTCAAGCGATTTTCACATTACAAGGTGGTTTTGATTGTTAGGTTTAACGGCGCAAAACGTGACGCCTAAGATAGATTTTTGTTGTCACATGGGTTGATGACTCGGACCCCGAATGGTGCACGCTGCGATTTCAGTATAAATCTGCTGAAGGGGCTGAGACCCCGCAGGATGACGAGCAGGAATAATGTGGCTCACTTCCGAGGTCAGGATTCGTGTCCAAACGAGTGAGCCACATTAAAGATTAAGCGCTTGCGCGCCCAAGGGCGGTAGTGATGATGCGGTTCGTTCGCTTGAATACGAAAATCGATTTCGCAAGGGGCGTAAACTGAGCGAGCTACATTAGCGTTTATGTGCCGTGCATGTGAGGCGCGGGCTGTTATGTTGCCATTTGTGTGGGTTGCTTGGGCATATCGATAGGAAGGTGGGATTTATGGCTGAGATTGCCAACGACGAGCGCAAGTATTTAACGATTGAAGGGGTACAAGCTGAAGAACTCGGTTTACTTTGCATGTTTAAATCTTTTTGCGAAGCCAGGGGTCTGCAATGGTCTTTGG
>CAVEUW010000077.1:0-8476 GCA_963619015.1 Senegalimassilia sp.
AGGCCTGACGTACGAAAATCGCGAAGCGATTTTCCGAATCCCTCTTGGCGCACCACTTAAGTTGCAGAAGCTTGAAAGCGTGCGAAAAGAATCCCTCTTGGCGCACCACTTAAGTTTAGAAGCCAGGCCACCGCCACGCTTCACGTTCGAACCCGCAATGGCCACTTCAAGGTACATGCGGTTTTTTGTTTTGTAGGCCAAGGAAAGGAAACCTGTTGAAGGTTCGAAGTTCGAAACCTCACAGTATGTAGCCTTCTTCGCCTTCCCCTTACGCGGGCAGTCGAAGAAACGGCTGCTACGCGCTCGTGCTTGACAGAGCTTTTACACTACCATGACACCGCTCATATATCCGAGCTATATCATGGGCAGCGCACTTGAAAGCCCTGCCGAACGCGAGCATGGACAGTAAGGGAAACGCATGCTCTATCTATCGCAAATGCTAGGTAAGCCGGTGGTTGATAGCACCGGAGAAAAAATCGGCACTGTGTCCGACCTGGCAATTTCCACCGGCGAGGTATTCCCCCGCATCACCAGCTTGGCATTTCAAGGCCCCGGCCGTGTGCCATTCATGATTTCATGGCGAAAATACGTCGACGAATTTGACGAAGACGGCATCAAGCTGCAGGTTCAGTCGCACGACATTCGCTTCAGCTATTTGCAACCTGATGAAGTGCTGCTGGCACGCGATTTAATGGATCGCCAAATCGTTGACACGCAAGGCCTTAAGGTCGTGCGCGTAAATGACTTGAAGCTTTCTGTTTCTGGCTCACAGCTGCGCCTGCTTGGCGCCGAAGTTGGCATCCGCGGCATCTTGCGTGGGCTTGCGCCCTGGATTGAGCGCGCCACCTGCGCCGTTTGCAAGGTGTTTGGCAAAAAGCTAGACGAGCAGATTATTGCCTGGAACTACATGGACCTGCTCGACCGCGACCTTTCCGAAGTGCAGCTTTCCGTCACGCACAAACGCCTTGACGAACTGCACCCCGCCGACGTTGCCGACATTCTAGAACAGCTTGATCCGCAGCAACGCGCTAATGTGTTTGCCCACTTAGATGACGAGCAAGCAACCGACGCCATCTCCGAGATGGAAGACGAGTACCAGTCCGACTTCATCGAAAGCTTGGATACCAAACAGGCTGCTGGCCTTCTGGGCAACATGGATCCTGACGATGCTGCAGACATTGTGCGTGATCTTCCCTATGAGAAGGCAGAAACTCTGTTACGCCTGATGGGTGTGGAAGACGCCGCAGAAATTCGCCAACTTTTGGGCTACAAAGACGGCACTGCTGGCGGCATGATGACTACCCAATATGTTGCTGTGCGCGACACTGATACCGTCGGGCGAGCCATTGAGGTTTTGCGTGGCCTTGAGGAAGACCATCCGACCGTTCATTTTATTTACGTTGTGGACGAATACGGCAAGCTTGTTGGCGTGTGCTCGCTGCGCACGCTGGTGCTTACCGACGACAGCACGCTTATGAGCAGCATCATGTACGAGGATGTTATTTCGTGCACGCCGGACGAAACCGAAGAAGACGTTTCAGCAGACATCTTTAAGTACGAGCTTTCCGCTATGCCGGTTGTTGATGAAAGCGGCGCCATTTTAGGCATTGTTACCGTTGACGACGCCTGGGACGCTATCGAAGACGATGTTTCCGATGCGAAGACCAAAACATCTGCGCTTAAATGGGCTGGTATCGCTGTTGGTGCGGTGCTGTTCTTGGGTCTGTACACGCTTGTGCTATTGCACCTGGTAGGGTTTCGCTGGGGGTAAGCCATGGTCGTAAAAGATACAAAGCAAACGACCAACAACGTTGCTACCACTGCGACCGAAATGGCTGCTGCCAGCAATAAAGCTGCCGCAGACGCGCAGGCCACGATGCAGACCGCTGACACCCAAACAGCCGAACTAGCCGCCGATACCCAAGCCCCAAAAAGCAAAAGCAAGCTGTTGTTAATTTTGGCAGCGCTTGGCCCGGGTATCGTCACTGCTATGGCAGGCAACGATGCCGGCGGTATTTCCACCTATTCCACTGTAGGTGCTGAATTCGGCTTTGCCACGCTATGGGTAATTCCGGTCATGTGCATCCTGCTTATTGTTGTGGAAATGACTGCCGCAAAAATGGGCGCCGTTACCGGCAAGGGCTTCGCTGCGCTCATTCGCGAAAGCTTTGGTATTCGCCTGACTGCGCTTGCCATGAGTGCCCTGCTTATCGGCAATGTTTGCACCACGTTTTCCGAATTCGCTGGCATTGCATCTGGCATGGAAATGTTCGGCGTTTCAAAATACCTTGCAGTACCTGTAGCCGCTGTAGCCGTGTGGCTGCTTATTGTTGGCGGCAGTTATAAACGCGTGGAAAAGGTCTTCCTTATTCTGTCGCTGGTGTTCATTACCTACGTAATTGCTGCATTTTTGGCACAGCCTAACTGGGAAGAAACTGCCATTAATACCTTTGTGCCGCATTTTGTGAACGACCAGAGTTTTGTATCGCTGGTTATATCGATGATAGGCACAACCATTGCGCCCTGGATGCTGTTCTTCAACCAAAGCAATGTGGTTGAAAAGGGCGTTACCACAGACGACATGTTTACGCAGAAAGTCGACGTGGTGTCCGGCACTGTGGCGGCTTGTTTGGTTGCGTGGTTCATTATTGTGACCACAGGCACGGTGCTCTACCCGCAGGGTATTACCATTTCAGACGCCGCCGATGCCGCACGCGCCCTTGCGCCGTTTGCTGGCGAACATGCTGAAGCGCTGTTTGCTATTGGCCTGATTGCTGCGTCCTTCTTGGCCGCATGCGTACTGCCGCTGACCACGGCGTTTGTTATTTGCGAGGCTTTCGGTTGGGAAGCTGGCGTTTCTTTCAAATGGAAGGAAGCGCCAATGTTCAAGAGCATCTTCACGTTTGTGATTGGGCTTTCGGCTGTCATCGTGCTTATTCCGAACATCAACCTGATGGCGGTTATGCTCACCGCGCAGTTTATCAATGGCCTGGTGCTGCCCGTTCTGCTGGTATTTATGGCGATCATTTCGTCAGATAAGCACGTCATGGGCAACTTCCGCAACGGACGCGTAACCCGCGCACTTATTTGGCTGACGGTTGCAATTGTAACTGTGCTGACCGCAATTCTGCTGGTCATGCAAGTACTGGGGATTGAATAAAAAACGGGCCCGAAGGATTGATCCCCCGGGCCCGCTACCTAAAGCTTTTACCTAAAGCTTTTGCGGCAAGCGCTACTTAAAAACCGTTAGTTAAAGCTTTTGCGGCAAGCGCTACTTTGCCTTCTTAAGCTCGTTAGCGCAGGCAATCATTTTGCGAGACATAAACTCGCTGTCAGATTCTTCGCTATGCATGAACTCAAGCAGCATTGCAATACTCATAGCACCCATATGCTGTTCGACGCTATATTCAATCATGTTGTAAGCCGAAGCAACACTGCGAGCCAGATCGTCCTTCTTCTTTGCGATAGTGCGCTTGCGCTTAGAAGAGCTTTTGTGGTCTTCTTCGAGCGCATTAACAACGTCAAGAACGCTAATTTTTGACGGATCTTTCGCCAGACCATAACCGCCATTTTTGCCCGGACGAGCCTCGATGATGCCAGCATTACGCAAAAGCTGCGCCAATTGAATCAGATAATCGCGCGGGATGCACATGTCCTCAGCAACGCTGCGAGACGAGACAATTCCGCCCTTTTCTGCAAGATATAAAACCGTACGCATACCGTACTCTGTAGAAGCCTTCAAACGCATGCCTCTTCACCCCCTACTCGCACCCGCGAGTAATTGAAGTTTCTCTTTCCGCCGGGCTTACCCCTTCTTGCCGGCTGCGGACCCGTTTCTTAGAAACTTTGCCGCATTTCCCATTTGGCAGGGCACGTTGCGCCCGCCAACAGTTGCACATTGCTACACTATAACCTGTGGCAAAAAATGCTACTGTATCAGTGTGTTTTTCACAAAACTTATTGTTCACCCGAAGGTAACAATCGTTCCGAAAAACCCATACCGAATTTGGAAAAGCCGATGATAGCAAAGCAAGAAGTTCGTAACAAGGCAAAACACAATCGCAATTGCATGTCCCCAGAAATTCGTTGCAAAAAAAGCAAGTTTATTTGTATGAATTTTGCTGCCGAGCTAGATTGCGTGGCGAAAGAGGTGCGTAGGCAAGGAAGCGCGAAGGGCTGCAGCGAGCGCTTTGGCGGCGCTGGAGTTAGTGGCGCGGGCGTGAATGCGAGCGCGAGCGCAGGCAGCGCGGACGGTGAAGTTGCGGGCGCGGGCGCGAGCGATGCTGGTGTCGCAGCCGCGGGCGCCGATGGCGCGAGCGCGGACGTAATCGCGGGCGAGATGGCGCCAAACCCCCAACTTCACTTGGCAGCCTACGAGCCTATGGGTAGCGAAGTTGACGTGCATCCGCTGCTTAAGCACGCTTACGCGACCGGCTGGCACGTCTTTATGCCATGCATGGCGAAAAAAACTGCCGACAGTCCTGCTCAGATGATATTTTTCGAAATACCGCAGGAGCGCTTAAGCGACAATCGTCCGGCGTTTCTAGACCATCCGGCACGCCCCTATTTGCTTGCAGACCTTATTGCCGAAGGTTGGAAGCCTGCGGATGCTTCCCTCTTTGATGCAGTCGTAGTGCCTATGGTGGCCTATGACAGCTCGAATATGCGCCTAGGTTACGGCGGCGGTAATTACGACCGTTTTCTGCCGCAGCTTCGCGAAAGCTGCTTTATAGCCGGCGTTGCTTTTGAGGAACAGCGCATTGATGCTGTGCCGACCGAACCCCACGACCTTTCACTTCCCCGTATCTTTACGGCATAAGCAAAAGGCCTGGACGCGATTCGTTCTCGCCCAGGCCTTCTAATCAGATTACGCTTTACAACCTACGAATTTTTCTTCATGCCAAAATTCGTCTTGCGCAGCACCAGCACGCCAAGCACAATCAGCACCGCACCAACCGCAAGGCTGATCCACGGGTTGCAGGTGAAACCGGCGATGATGTACCCAATAAAGCACACCACCATGACAAGAGTCGCATACGGCAGCTGCGTTGCCACATGACGAAGGTGATTACACTTTGCGCCCGCCGACGACAGAATGGTCGTGTCGGAAATGGGCGACACATGGTCACCGTAAACAGCGCCAGCCAAGGTCGACCCGATAGCCACCAAAAACAGCGGATCGCCTTCCGGATACACGCCAATAACAATCGGCAGGATAAGCGCGATGGTGCCCCAGCTAGTACCCATAGCAAAACCGATGAACGCTGAGACCAGGAAAATGACGCACGGCAGAATAGCAAGCGGCACGCCAATACCATTCAAGAACCCACTAACGAATTCGCCCGTGCCCAGCATGTAGCGGCAGCAACCACCCAGCGACCAAGCCAAAACCAAAATCATGATGGCGCCAATCATCGATCGTACGCCCTCGGAAATGCTTTCCACAAAGCCGGTCAACGTGGTCAAACCGCGCGGCAAGAACATCGCACCCGCCACGCAAATGGCTACGGTAGCGCCAATGCACAGACCGCCGACGGGGTTTTCGCCAACCGCAGTAGAGAAGTCGACGCCCTCGAAGAAACCGCCCGTGTACATCATGCCCAAAATAGAGAAGACGATAAGCACCAAGATAGGAATGACCAGGTCAAACACCTTACCCTTTTCAGAAATGTTCAAGCCCTTATATTCCTCGATGGCGCCTTCTGCAGACATTTCCACGTCGGACTGCTCGGTAACCACCGACTCCAGCGTGGTCGGGTCATCCGGGTTCGCGGCAGCTTCAGCCGACAAACCCATCTGCGACACCTTCTCAAGACCGCTGCCCTCGCGCGGGATATCAACACCCTGCACGGCTTCTTCGGCTTGACGCATCGGGCCGAAATCGGTCTTGCCAACAATCAGCATGAAGAAGACGAAGAAGATGGTCAGCAACGCGTAGAAGTTATACGGGATGGACGCCACAAAGGTGCCAAAACCGTCGTCGCCAAGATAGCCGCCAACAGCAACTGCCCACGACGATACCGGGGCGATGATGCAGATAGGAGCCGCTGTCGAGTCGATAATCCACGCCAGCTTTTCATGGCTGATTTTGAAGCGATCGGTCACAGGACGCATAACAGCGCCAACCGTCAGGCAGTTGAAGTAGTCGTCAACAAAGATGATGATGCCCAAAATTGCCGTTAGAATTTGTGCCATGCGAGCGCTTTTGATGCGCGTGGAAACCCATTCGGCATATGCGCGGCTACCACCAGCCGTCGCAATAACAACCGTGAGCGCGCCGAGCAGCGCCAAGAACAACAACAGGGCACCGTTGCTTGATATTTGCAGCGCCATTGCGTTAGGCACGTCGGTAAATGCGGTGATCAGCGGGGCGACGCCAGCGCCGGTCAAGGAGAACTCGTAGATAACCATGCCGACAAACACGCCGATGGTCAGCGACGAATACACCTCTTTCGTGATGAGCGCTAGAGCCAAAGCTAGAAGCGGCGGCACAATCGACCACGCTCCCGTGCTAATAAGCGCGTAGGCTTCTTCCATTTCAGATCCCTTTCCTTAGGGGCTTTACGCAGGCCATGGTTCCGCCAGGTACACGAACTGCGCCGATACGTGCAAGTATACCGGCGCAGGGTTCGTATTTTTGAGCAAATCCGCAGATGGAAACAATGACGAAATGAAAGGGAGTTTCTGCTCTAACCTAAAGCGAGTAATGATGCACGTCGTCCCAACGGCGTCGGACGGCAATCTGTGCCGTGAGCTCTTCGATGTTGTACACGATGGACCACTGCGTGTTGCTGGTGATATCAACCGGGTTCGGGTCTTGCGCCACCGCGCGAAGGCCGCGCCAGGCAGCTTCTTCGCCGTAGTTGCCGCGCTCTTCCTCCAGCACACGCATAGCCGCATCGTAGCGCTCGCGGCCGTGCCCGTAGTGGCCGTTCTTCTGGTTGGGCAACACTTTGTCTTTGTACAGGATGTAGAAGTTGGTTACCGCCGGCGTTTCGGTTGCCACAAGCTTGCGATCGGGCGAATCGCAATCGTATTCCACAACACGGCCGTCACCTGAGGCGTCGGTGATGTAGAAGTGGTAATCGCGTCCACTTGAGGCGAACATGTCGTATTGCGAAAGCAGCTCAACCGCTTCAGCGGTGGTTGCCGCGCGGTCAAGCACCATGCGGATGGCAAGCGCTGTGCAAATCATCTGCTTACCGGTTTGCTGATATACCGGCGTGCTATCCAAGGTTAGAACCGCGATGCAAACACCCTTCTCGTTCATGCCGTCAAGGCACAGGTAAGGCGCCAGCAGGCACGCGGCCTTCTTGGCGAAGCTATGGTTGGGGTCGTTCGCCGCAAGGTTATCGAGCGCCGCGGTAGCCACCGACTTATAGCCGCCCTCGGGTGCGCAATGCACAATCATGGCCGAAGTATCCAACGCGAAGTCGTAGCTGCGGCCCATGCGCAGGCCGTGGCCGTCCTCAGTCATAGTAAAGGCAGTGCAACCGAAATTGGGCGCCTTGATATTTACGGGGACGCCGGGAAGGGCCGCGTGCGAAAACGCGTCGATCATTGACTGGTCATCGTGAATATCGCTTGCAACAACGCCATCTAGGTCGTAGTCGTAGAGCACGTCCATGGTGTACAGGTTGTAGCCATCAGGGTATTCGGCCAGCTGTTTTATGCTTTCCAGCGTGCTCATTCGGGGAAGAACAAGCTTTCCAAGGTCTTCTGCGGACATGTTGGCCAATGCAGTCATTGCGCTATCCATAATGTTTTTCATGAGCAACCCTCTTTCTGCTTCGCGTTCGCTTCAGTTTCGTGGTCTTTTCTGTTTCGCGCCCTTTGCGACTTTTCAACCAAGTGCCCTTATTAACATGCATAAGCTAGAGCGCACGCTTGCGAAATGCGCATGCGACCAGGAACAATCCCGCCAGAGCGCCGACAAAAGCAATAGGCGCGAAGGGAACCGTGTCGCCGGTATCCGGGATTTTCGCACCAGTGCCTCCAGAATTGGCTTTCACGCTGTCACCGCCACCAGCGGAGTCCCCTGCCTCATCACCGCCGCCAGAGGGCGAAGGACTTGGATCGGGACTCGGGCCCGGGTCAGGGTCAGGGTCGGGATCCGGGTTCTTGGTCCATTGCGCGTACAGGGTTATTTCGCCGTATGCTTCTGCCAGGTCATATACCTCGGCACCATCTACATATGCCGTACCGCTTCCATCAGCTTTGGTATTCCAGCCCGCAAAGGTATACCCGTCGCGTGCAAACATATTGCCGTCCAACTCGTCCTCGTCGTTGACGAAAATCTTCTGCCTATGCGTCTCGCCCGCGCCATCGTTGGCATCAAAAATCACCGTATAGTAGTCGCGCTCCCACTGCGCCCAGAGCGTCACGACTTCATCCGAATCCGTCGCTAGGTCCAGCACCTCAGCTTCGTCGTCGAAGTGCTGCCCAGATCCATCGGCCTTCGTGTTCCAGCCTCTAA
>CAVEUW010000078.1:0-8262 GCA_963619015.1 Senegalimassilia sp.
CCCGACTCTTGGCAAATGAGTGAGTGGTGAAGTGAGCGGTTGGTACGTGATCGTGGCGAGTGAGCGGTTGGTACGTGATCGTGGCGAGCGAGACGCTTCCGCTTTACGCCGCCGTCTCGCAGTTGCTCTCGGTGGCGAAGACGCGCTCGAAGTCTTCTAGGTACGGACCAGTGAGCCCAAGTTTGCGCACGTCATCGAGCGATTTGATACCAAAGCTGCCAAGGAAAGCGCGAACATCTTCAGCAACGCAGGTAGGCCATCCAAGCAGGCCTTCGTCAAACAGCTCGCCTACCGCTACCACAGCGCCCATGCGGAAAAACTCGTTGAACTTGCGCTCGAGGTCTTGCTGACCAATTGCATTGACGGCCGGAAGCAGTTGCTCTTGCGCGGGAGCAGCCGATGCGGCCGGAGCCGAAGTGGTACGGCTAACTGCAACACTTGAAGCAACAGGGGTAAACGTCGCAACGCTTTTCGAACCCATCATTGCGCCAGAACGACGAGCGTGCTTTCCGCGCAGAGCACGCGATTCGGCCTTAGCTCCCATATGCTTTTCTGAGTTGTGCTTACGTGCGAACATTTTGAACTCCTAACCTTCGCAAGCCTTTTAACGACACTGAGCATATTAGAAGGTTGGGAAATTGCATGTGTCCACCAAAATGGACGGCTAAAAAAGTTTTTGCACGTCGTACTTTCGAGCGTTTCGCACAGTTTACCAGGCACAATGCGGGTTCGATCAAGTCGAAAAGAAACAATGGAGCCCACCAAGCAAGAAAAGTTAATGGCAACTGTAAAAACAACTAGTAATGTCGGTCTACCAAGTGTCCAACAAAGCGAGTTCCGCACGAGCCAAAAGCCCCAGTGGGGCTTTTGAGCGAGCCCAGGACTGTTTGAGCGACTTGGATACTCGGTAGACCGACCTTGTGCGAGGACTGTTTGAGCGACTGACCCCCTCGGGGTTCTTCGGGCAAAGATTTATAGCAACGTATCAGATAACTCTTCGATAAACCCGACATGGTAATTCGCAAAAACGACCGAATCGCCTGATTGCGTTGCATCAAGGTCAACATCAGCAGCTATGGCGAAATCATTGTCACCTTCGGCGTCATGGAAAATCTGACGCACATGCCACACGTGAAGTTCTTCCTCATCAGAGCTATTCATAATCAGGTAGGCCTTCGAGCGGGCATCTGCATCAAGCAAGATTTCCTCATGCGCCTCAAAGTACGCATCGAGCGCTTGAACCCAAGCACCTTCGCCGAAGCCCCATTCCCCATCAAGTTCTCCAAGCGCAGCCACATCGCGATGCGCAGCAAATCGTACGCGACTGAACAGGGCGTTTCGCACTAGCACCTCAAGGCCGCGACGGTCCGCCACCACGGCGTCTGGTCCAGCAGGTGCACCCGGCGCATCATCAAGCGCGGCACCAGCGTTTTCCCATTCATCAATCAGTGAACTATCAACGCTGCGGACCACAACACCAAGCCAAGCGATGATGTCTTCAAGCTGATCGTTACGCATGCCCTCAGGGACGGTGCGATCAAGCGTGCGGAATGCTTCAGAGAGGTATCGCAGCAAAATGCCCTCGTAACGCATGATGCCAAGCTTTTGGATGTAGCCCTTAAAATCAGCCGCCGATTCAACAATGTCGCGCAGAATCGACTTTGGACGCAAGCAGTAATCGCGTGCCCATGGCACCGACTTACAGTACGTTTGGAAAGCAGAATCCAGCAGGTCAGCGAGTGGTTTTTCGTACGTCACCTCAGCGATGCGTTCTAAACGCTCCTCGTATTCAACGCCATCCATCTTCATCTCAGCCATCGCAGCGTCGCGCGCCTTGCGCTCCTGCGCACGCAGAATTTGACGAGGATCTTCAAGCGTTGCCTCAGCCATCGAGATGACATCGTAGGCGTAAGTCGGGCTTTCTGGGTCAAGCAACTCAAGTGCCGCTAGCAAGAATGGTGAAAGCGGCTGGTCAAGGGCGAAATCAAGAGGCAGGTCGTCGGTTACGTAGTAGGAATTTTCGCCATTTTCACCCGGCTCGCAAATAACCACATCAGCATCAATAAGCGTTTGCAGCACTTCGGCAGCACGCACATGCAGCGCAGATTTTTCCTCGTCTGTTTGCAAGCTGTCGTCAATCAGCTGATCGACACGAGCGCGGGCATCGCCACCCTGTTCAACCTCAGCGAGCACCATCGAATGCGTGATTCGCATACGCGGATTCAACTTTTCAGGCACCGATGTAATCAGCGTATTGAAATTATTTTCGTTCCAATTAACGAAACCCTCAGGCGGGCGTTTCTTCTTAATTTTCTTGAGCTTCTTTGGGTCGCCCGCAGCTTTGACCTCGGCTTTATGGTTTTCAATGTCGTGCTCGGGGGCTTGCACAATAACCATGCCTTCGGTGTCGAAGCCACTGCGGCCAGCGCGACCAGCAATTTGGTGAAACTCTCGGCTTTTCAGGCGGCGCATTTTGCGGCCATCAAATTTCGTCAGCTGCGTGAGCACCACAGTGTGAATAGGCACATTGATGCCCACACCAAGGGTATCGGTACCGCAAATGACCGGCAAAAGCCCCTGCTGAGCAAGCTTTTCTACAAGCAGGCGATAGCGCGGCAACATGCCTGCGTGGTGCACGCCAACGCCACAACCAAGCAAGCGCTTCAACGTTTTACCAAACGCAGTGTTGAATTGGGCGCCCTTCATGGCATCTTTGATAGCTTCGCGGTCTTCTTTAGTAGCAACGCCATAGCTAGCCAGGCTTTGCGCGCTGGTAATGGCGGCATCTTGGCCGAAATGCACAACGTACAGCGGCCCTTCACCTTTGCGAAGTGCCAGTTCAACGGTGCCTTCTAAGGGGGTGAGCGAGTATTCATATGCAAGCGGCACCGGACGCGGGGCGTCAGTTACAAGCGAAACGTCACGGTTAGTTTGACGGCGAAGTACGTCGGCGATTTGCGTAACGTCACCAAGCGTAGCACTCATCAGCATAAACTGCGTTTTGGGAAGAGTAAGCAGCGGAACCTGCCAGGCCCAACCACGGTCGTTATCGGCAAAGAAATGAAATTCGTCACAGGCTACCGAATGCACAAGGGCATCTGGCCCTTCACGCAGCGCCAAATTCGCCAGGATTTCCTGCGTGCAGCAAATGACCGGGGCAGTTGTGTTGATATGCACGTCACCAGTGATCATGCCAACGTTTTCGCGACCAAGCAGCTTCACCAAGCTAAAGAACTTTTCGCTGACCAGGGCTTTAATGGGTGCCGTATAGTACGACGTCTCGCCGAAACACATGGACATGAAGTGCATTCCAAGTGCAACCAAACTTTTACCGCTGCCTGTCGGCGTGCCCAAAATCACATGGTCGCCGACCATCAGCGACATGAGCGCTTCTTCCTGATGCGGCCACAACTCGATCCCGCGGCCAGCAACCCATTCGCAAAACGCCTCGAACGCCTCTTCCTCGGTAAGCTTAGGGTTTGTGTCGTACAAGTGGTACGCAAGCGCGCCGAGCTCGCCCGGCTCGGCCACGCCGGCGGCTAGTGCCGCCGCGGCGTCCTGATCTGCAGTGTCTTGAAAAGCAGCGTTATGAAGAGTTGAGCCCTGAGAAGAGGTGGCGTTTAGGTTGTTAGCAGGTGTTTCTAAGTCGGTCATATTTCTCCAATTCTTATACGCCGCGTTGGTGCGCAAGTGCCCTTGGGTCGTTTTTGCACGAGCTTTCGCTCGCGCCTACAGACAGCTGCCGAAAGTCACAAACTACTGAAACCAGAGCTGAGCCAACTCTTTTTTGTCGTTTTTGCACGAGCTTTCGCTCGCGCCTACAGACAGCTGCCGAAAGTCACAAACTACTGAAACCAGAGCTGAGCCAACTCTTTTTTGTCGTTTTTGCACGAGCTTTCGCTCGCGCCTACAGACAGCTGCCGAAAGTCACAAACTACTGAAACCAGAGCTGAGCCAACTCTCTATTTGTAGGGTTGAGCGAAAGCTCAACCAATATCCAAAAGCCCGAAGGGCGTCACTATTTTCCTAGTAATCCTTTGCGGCGGGACTGTTCATCCAGTCGTTGTAGAACTGCTCATATTCGCCAGCAAGCACCGCTTCACGAGCGCGACGCATCAGGTCAATCAAGAAATGCAGGTTGTGCACCGAAAGCAAAATTGCGCCCAGCATTTCGTTCTGTTTTACCAGATGGCGAAGGTAGGCACGCGTATAATTCTGGCATGTCGGACATGTGCAATTATGATCAAGCGGCGTGAAATCGTGCGTGTACTTGGCATTGCGCATGTTCATGCGGCCCGTGCTTGAAAACGCGGTGCCCATACGAGCCGTGCGGGTAGGCAGCACGCAGTCGAACATGTCAACACCTTCGCGAACTGCACGCACGAGTGTTGTCGGGTTGCCAACGCCCATAAGGTAACGCGGTCTGTCTTCCGGAAGTGCGCGGGCGACCTCGCCTAACGTAGCGAACATGGTCTCGTGGTCTTCGCCAACTGAATAGCCACCAATGCCGAAGCCTCCGAAACGGCGCCCGCCCGCTGCCAAGCTTTCTTCCTCAATCTCGCGCAAGCGGCGAATGCTTTCCATACGCAGGTCAAGTTCCATGCCACCTTGCACAATACCAAATAGCGTCTGATCTGGGCGTTTATGTGCCGCCAAGCAACGCTTTGCCCAGTTCGCAGACAAGTCAACCGCATTCGCAACAAAGCTACGCTCAGCTGGGTACGGCGTGCACTGGTCAAGCTGCATGGCAATATCGGCGCCAATTTGCTCTTGGATGTGCATGTTCTCTTCGGGCGTCCAACGCACATAGCTGCCGTCATAAATGCTGCGGAAAGTTAGGCCGTCAGCGTCAAGCTTTAACGTGTCGGCTAGAGAAAACACCTGAAAGCCACCAGAATCGGTGAGCATGGGGCCGTCATAGTTCATAAACTTGTGCACACCACCGGCCTCTTCGACCAGGTCGGCACCCGGGCGCATCGAAAGATGATAGGTGTTGGAAAGCACCACCTGGCTGTTCAGGTCGTGCAATTGATCGACCGTAATGCCTTTAACCGTGGCAGACGTTCCCACTGGCATAAACATTGGTGTGTGGAATTGCCCGTGAGCGGTTTCGTACGTGAGCGCGCGGGCGTTTCCGCAGGTAGCATCACAGGTGCAGTCAAACAATGCCATGGGTTACTCCATCCCGTTAATCTTAAAGTTAGCGCCGCCAGATTTACCAGCTTCCTCAAGCGTTTTGTTGCCACCGGCAGACCCATCGGTAATGCCACATACCTCAAGCACGGCGTCTCGGTCGCTGGCACAAACTAAGTCGTCCGAAATATTTGTAGCCGGGTTTTCGCAGGTCGGAAGCTTTTCCGCCCAGTCGGCGAATTCCTCAAATGTGCCCGATTTCACCGTGGTTAGGTCAAAACCTTCCGGATCAAGCAGGAAATCAGTGACCAAGTATCCGTCGCAGCCAAGTTTGCATGCGGCTAAGTCTTCTTTTGTGTTGTTGCCAACCATCAGCACATCGCTTGCAGCAACACCAGTTGCTGCAATGGTTTCGGCGTAGTAATTCGGCTTCGGCTTCACTGCCGTGGAATTCGAATAGGTAGTAATGCGGCTAAAGACCGCAGGGTCAACGCCAGCCCAGGTCAGGCGCCATTCGACCGCACGGCGCGGAAACATCGGCATGGTGGCAAGCACCAGCGGATAGCCTTTTTCGACAAGCGCGGCAATAGCACGGGCAACAGCGGGGTTTGGCTGGACCGCCTGCCCAAGCTTGCCAAATTCATTTTCGTAGAACGAATTGATAGCGCTCTGAATTTCTTCTTGCGTTGCCCCAGTTGACGTAGGAGTTTTTACACAGCTATAGAACGCTGGCCAAAAAGCAGTGGCATTCGGTGTTCCAGAATCGTTTTGCACCATACCCATGATGCCAGCCTTCATACCCGCCATAAAATCGTCAGGAGCAACGCCAAAGCGCGCGACGTAGCCGCCAAGCGAGCGAAAATAGTCGCTCATGAAGACGTCGATATCCATCGGCAGCAATGTGCCATCCAAGTCAAAGAAAATCGCTCGATACGTTCGATCTGCCACAGCTGATACGCACCTTTCCAATTGGGATGCTTGACCTGCGAAAACAGTGATTCGGCAGGTTTAAAAATCATGTTGCTACCAGTATAAATGAGAAGATGGCGCCAAAAGCGATTTGAGCAGAAATCTCACCCAGAAAAATGTTGCCAGTCCCATGCGGTATTACGACAGAAGTCAAGCCCCTGAACGTGGCGCCGAGCTTGCGCCATGTTCAAGACAGAGCAGTGTCGCCCTTCGGGCTCCCTAGTGCGGGTTGAGCTTTCGCTCAACCCTACAAAATTTAAGCCACCTGGTTTGCGGCGTTGATAGATAGCTCATTTTATTAGTTTTCGTATTCGGAATCTGTCTGTAGGTGCGAGCGAAAGCTCGCACAAAAACGGCTCAAAGGCACGTACGTACAAACTCAAGATCACTTTCAAAATCTGTCTGTAGGCACAAAACGACCGCGTCGAAAACACTTCAATCCGCGCGAACTGCCACAAAGCGGTGGCAACAATTTATTTCTGCTCGCGCATCGCTTTTAGAATCGCGCGCTTGCGGGCCTGCTTTTTGTCGTATTCGGCTCGCTCTGCCTTGCGTTTAGCAAGTTGTTCCTGTTCAGCAGCTCGCTCAGCTGCATGCGCTTCGCGCTGAGCGGCCTTTGCAGCCGCCCTGGCAGCTTTGCGCTCAGCTCGCTCGGCACTAGCTTCTGCATCCGAAATACGACACCCGCAAAAGTTTTGCCGGTACATTCCTAAATCACGACTTCTCTGCGTCGCATTGTCGTAATACGGACGAAAGTCCTCAAAGACAGCTTGCACACCGACCGCGGTCGCCGCACGTTCGACTTCTTCTTTAATAACCTGGGTATATTGGTATGGGCTTACCGAAAGCGTGGTACCTATACCGTCAAACCCCAGCTCAGCTGCCAAGCGTGCAGTTTCCTCCAAACGAAAGCGATAACACGCACGGCAACGAGCCTCGCGGCGCGCCGGATCTTGCGCAAGCACATTGCCACCGCAGGCTTCAAGCGCTGCATCGCCAATGCGCCCGGCAGTGTTTTCCCAGGTGGTAAAGTCGTATTCGCCTTCAATAACATCAAAGCCAGCCTCGGCCGCCCAGTCGCGCAACGTTTGCAAACGGTGCGCATATTCTTCAGCCGGATGAATATTCGAGTTAGTGAAATGAATGGTAATGTCGTGCCCAGCCTCAGAAAGCAAGCGTGTCGGCTCAAGCGAGCAAGGCCCGCAGCAAGCGTGCAATAAAAGTTTCATCTGCAGGTCCTTTCTCTTCGCTCATTCGCGGTCCGTTCATTTGCGTCACACTCGTTCACGCTTCACTCATTTGCGTCCGGTTAGCTAAATTTTGGCGAAGTATCGCCAATTACCTCAACGGTGTGCGCATGCACGTCTACTTGATGAACATTGCGTCGCCGAACGACAGCATCCGGTAGCGCTCATCGATAGCATGCTTGTACGCCGCCATCACGTTCTCGCGCGTCGAAAAGGCGCTGACCAGCATCATTAAAGTGCTGCGCGGCACATGGAAGTTCGTCACCAACGCGTCAATCACGTGGAAGGTGCTGCCCGGAAGCAAGTACAAACTGGTCGCCGCACGATCGCGTGCCACAAGCGCGCCACGCCCACCGTCAGCCTGCGCATCCCATGCGCTTTCTAGGCTGCGAACACTGGTTGTACCCACAGCAATCACGCGGCCACCAGCCGCGTGCGTTTCATTAATCGCATCGACCGTTGACTGCGGCACGGTGTAGCGCTCGGTGTGCATCTTATGCGCCAGCGGGTCTTCCTCATCAACAATGCGGAATGTGTCCAAGCCCACCTCAAGCTCGACGGTTTTCCACTTGACACCCTTTTCCTGCAGGCGCGCGATAAGCTCTGGCGTAAAGTGCAAGCCAGCTGTAGGTGCCGCAGCCGAGCTTTCGTTGCGACTATATACCGTCTGGTACATCTCTTCGTCGCCGGCATAATGCTTAATGTAGGGCGGCAGCGGCGTGTGACCGACAGCGTGAAGCGCCTCATCAAGCGATGGGTACGTTGTGGTCAGGCGCGCCACGCGTTCACCACGCTGAGCGCCACAAGCCCAGTCAACAATTTCAGCGGAAAGCGCCACGGCACCTTCCTTGTCAACAAAATCAACGACCGCACCACTACCAGGCTTCAAGCGCTTTCCAGGGCGAACAAGCAC
>CAVEUW010000079.1:0-765 GCA_963619015.1 Senegalimassilia sp.
GTCGAAGGTCGACCGCTCTAGGCATCAGGCACTACGGCGCGAAATCGAGCAGGCTGGGTTTAATCCGGTCGATTTTGAAGCGCGTTTCAGAAACGGGCGTTTGGACAAGGCAAAAATCGACCATCGCCACTGGCGTGACGGGCAATTGGGCGTTTCGCCGCACACCATGAAGTATGGCATGGTTGGCAAAAAGAAGTACCCCATGGGGAAATGCACGGCAACCATTCGTGAGGTATAGATGACGGTTTTATTTTCGCCCATTGGCACAGCTGACCCTATGACCATTCTTGGCGATGGCCCCATGCTGCATGTTGTTAGATGCCGCCGGCCAAGCAAAATCGTGCTGTACCTGTCTCCAAGAATGGCGGGTTATGAACGTTTAGATCAGCGTTATACAAAGGCAATACGCTTGCTGTCTGAGCGCAATGGCGTTGAGATGCCCCAGGTTCAGGTTATCGAATCTGAAATTCAGGAAGTTCACCGCTTTGACCTGTTTATCGACGAATTCGAGCCGGTGCTAAAAGATATCGCAGAACCGGGGCAAGCTACGCTGGTAAACACCTCTTCGGGCACTGCGGGAATGGCTCAGGCGCTTGTGGCTCTTGGGTCATTCGGTCGTATGAAACTCGAGCTCATCCAAGTGTCAACGCCTAAGAGGGATACGAATGATCGCGACGATAGGGAAGACCCCGATAATTATGATTTTGATGCGCTGTGGGCGCTTAATTGCGACAACGAAGACGAGCTTCGCGATAGAACATCCAT
>CAVEUW010000079.1:775-8169 GCA_963619015.1 Senegalimassilia sp.
GAGCGTTTGTTGCGCGAAAATGTGAGCTCGCTATGCGGTAGCTTTGAGTTCGAGGCAGCTGCTAAGTTGGCGCGGCAAATGCGTGATGTAAACCCAAAGACGGTGCAGTTGGTCGAAGCTGCTGCCGCGCGCTTAAACTTGGACGGAAATTTGCCTGCTAAAGCTTTTGGCGGAACCGAATTGGCTTATAAGCCTGATGATTTGCTGCTTGAGCACCTTTACGTTATGGAGGCGCGACTGCAGCAGGGACACTACGCTGAGTTCGTCCGATCGCTCTCGCCTGCATTTACTCAGCTTATAAAACGCCGTTTGCGACCTTATTTGAGCGATGAAAGGTATATTTTGCCAAAGCCTAAGCACGCAGGCACTAGGCAAGTTTCCGATAAGTACAACGTAGAGGCCATTAAGGCTGATGAGAAGCTTGCGAAGAGACTCGCTCCTTATCACTATGAGTCGGCGGCGTTTATCACGAATGCCGCCTATATGGAGCTCGTGGATGCCTATTGCGAGGATCGCGATACCGTTGTGAAGTTGCAGCGATTGCGTTATGTCGAAGAGCAGGCTCGAAATTCATTGGCGCATTCACTGCGCATTTCGTCACGAGGGGCGATAGAAAAGCAATGCGGAATCCCGCTCGACGAAACAATGTCGATGCTGTTCGACCTGCATGGTTCTGCCAAGCCTGGCTTGTATAAACGAATCGCTGAAGTTATTGATGCAAGCTTGAATGAGCCAAAGGGTTAATCGTGACTCATGTTTATGTGGTAAAAAGCGATATAAAGCTCGGGTTTTCGCAGGGGCAGTTGGTTGTGAAATCAAGTGGCGACGAGGTCGGGCAAAAGGTGCCGTTTTGCAACGTTAACAGCCTGAACGTGTTCGGCAACCCGCAGTTAACAACCCAGCTCATTCGAGAATGCCTGTCTTGCAACGTTCCTATTTCGTATTATACCGAAGACGGTCGCTACTGCGGAATGACATCATGCCATGATCATGTTGATCCGCTGCGCCAGCGAAAACAGGCTTTGCTTACGTACGATGCTGAATTTTGCTTAAACTGGGCAAAGCTCTTGATTGAGGCGAAAATCAATAACAGCCTGCATTTGCTCGCGACAGCAAATGATATCTATACTTTTTCGGCTGACGAGCTTAACGGCTTGCATCATTCGTTGCGCAATTTGAAGCAGGCTTCTACGGTGGATGAGGTGCTTGGGTTCGAGGGCAATGCTGCGAAATGTTATTTCCAATGTTTCGCAAAATTGCTTTACGGCACGGAATTTTGCTTTGGAGGTCGCAAGGCGCGACCTCCAAAGGATCCCGTAAATGCCATGTTGTCATATGGCTATAGTTTCCTCCATCGAAGTATTATTGCGGCTATTGAACGGCATGGCCTTCATCCGAATTTCGGCTTTATGCATAAAATGAAGCGAGGTCATGCGACCTTGGCATCCGATCTCATAGAAGATTACCGCGCTTTGCTGGTTGACAGGACAGTGCTTGACTTTGTTCGGTCTGGTGAGATAAGTCCTGACGATTTCACTGTTGCGGAAAACGGGGCCGTATACATGCCGCGGTCAATCATGGAGAAGCTGACGGATTTGCTTTCCTCGGCCTTAGCCGACAAGGCGCAATATTGCCAAGCCTATGGCGACGGCTATCAATACGGTTTCCAGGCGGCGCTCGATAAAAAGCTTCGTTCGGTTATCGCAGCCATAGATGCGGTTGACGCATCGCAGTACCAGCCATTTTTGTGGGATGTGCGGCAATGACGGAACTCGCGAAGAGAGAGCGGTCGTTTGGTAAGGTCCCCGGCGCATCGCCCGCCGAGCACAAGTTCTACGTGCTTGTGATGTTCGATGTGTCGGGTCGAAAGAAGTACTCACTGCTTGTGAGAATTTTGAAGCGGTACTGCTACCGGATACAGAATTCCGTTTTCGAAGCGCATTTGAAAATGGGGGACTTTAAGGAGCTTGTATCAAGAATTGAAAGGCTCATGCGTTCGGAACGCTATTATGACGCTGCTGACAAGGTGAGAATTTACCGAATATCCAGTACATGTGAGGCCGTTGTATTCGGCGAGTGCGAAAACGCGGGAATTGGTTTAGACGAAAACTTGTTTATCTGACGGTATAATAGTTACGTGAGTATCTGCGGTTTAAGTGCATTGAATTTTTTAATTATATCAGCCATGCTAATGAAATGTCCATACCGTTGAATACTCCGCTTCCCCGAGAGGGGACGGAAACTTTTGATAACCACTTGCGTTGTCGCCATGTCTCTTCCTTGTTGAATACTCCGCTTCCCCGAGAGGGGACGGAAACTGTTTGTTCTTCTTGTTTTTAAATAGGTAAGGTCCGTTTTAAGTTGAATACTCCGCTTCCCCGAGAGGGGACTCCCGTTTTCCCTACCTGTCCACTGCGTGGCCCACGTAGGCGGGGAGCGGCGTGGTAACCTAACGGCGATCGCAAGGCCGACCGGCGCAAGGCTAGGTATTCGAGGTTAGGGAGGAAACGGTGCTAACGCTTTTAATGGTGTTGATTTTCTTCTTGGCGTTGTTTGCCGCCTGTGGTCTCTTCGGCGGGAAGTTCTCTGTGATCGGGACAGGCGTCTCGGGCTTTTTCATTATCGTTGCGCACCTTGTTGGCGTGTTCATTTTCATCGGCATCCCGCTGCTATGCCTGTTCGCGCTCGTTTTTAGAACGCTATAATGTGGCTTGTCTATTGGCTTGTTTGCGTGCTTTCCTTCTCGCTCACCAGTTCGCACCCCATGTGGCGCTTGGAGTGAGGAGCCTTTCCGTTCGGGCTCCCGTCAGGTTTTACTCGGAAATTAATTCCGGCGCCCGGAATATGGGCCCGCATCGCGCGACCAAGAAATAGATGGGAAAAGGAATAACCACCCCTTGTCTACAGAAAGGCGCCTTTATGGCGCAGCTTCGTCGTCCGCATCCGCATTCTGTTTGCGTTTCGCTTGATAATCTGGCGGTTGTTCGCCGTTCGTTGGCTGGCAATGCCAGTCCTTTGGCGCGCGTGCTGCTTGACGATATCGATTGCGGGCGCACGGGCGGCACGTGGGCTGGCGGCTGGCGGGGTCGACGGGGTTGCGCCGGAGGAGCTCGCCGATATGCTCGATGCGCACCTTAGAAGATACCGCGGCATCGGGCTGAAAAGCGACCTGAGCTGCGGGAGTCCGATGCAATATCAGACGAACCTAGGTTCGATTGCCCAGTGCGAAACGGTCCAAGCCCTGCACTGCAGTTCCACTGAGCTTAAGTTAACTTGAGGCTAGCGTTAGAAGCTTTTTTGGCTTTTAAGAAATTTATGTGACATCGATATTACGCAATATGGGGAGCTCAACTAATTATAATTAATTTGTTGAGTTGAGCTATCGTATAGGAAGCCGAGTATGACGCCATCCTCCGAGAAAACAATTTCCATTGGCCATATAGATAGCAGGATTAATACCCCTGTGGCCTGTTTGATCCTGCTTTTTCTAAGTTCCATTTTCCTTCTTAATCAAGGGCTCATAGACGGCCATGATTTAGAGTATTTCATTTTTAGGCTTAAGGGAGTCGCAGCCGGCCTCGCGAATGGAACATTCCCTGTAAGAATCCAGACGTCGCAAATCAATGGCTATGGATATCCTGTTGGCGTGATGTTTTGCGATATCTTATACTATCCAGCTGCAGCCCTCAGCCTGGTTGGCCTATCGCTTGAAAATTGCTACAGACTTGTTATCTTAACCGTCAATGTTTTAACCATCGGGCTTGGCATGTACTCGTTCGCTAAGCTGACGGGTTCCAAAACTTACGGATTGTTCGCGACGGCGCTGTACACGCTATCTTATTATCGACTTGAAAACATCACCCTCAGGGCCGATATCGGTGAAGCGCTTGGTGCGGCTTTCCTTCCGCTTTTGCTTCTTGCATGCATCTCCATCTTCAATAACAAGAGAAATCTTGCCAACGAGCCAGTAGAGCTAAAGGTTCCTGATTGGGTGATTTATGCCATTGCGTTTTCAGGAATAATTTGCAGCAATATCCCCTTAACCGTGATGACGATAGTGTTCCAGGGCATAGGTTTTATCATTGCCATGGTTTTCGCATCGAACGCAAGTAGAAAGCGGTTGATTCTTGCCCTTGTGAAAGGCGTCGCCCTGACAGTCTGTATAACGGCTTTCTATGCAATTCCCCTCATTGACTACTACATAAATGCCGACTTGGCCGTAACTTCCGGCCTGCTTAACACAGGAACAAAGGCATACGCTGCAGAAATGGCAGTTAATCCTAGCCAGCTTTTTTCTGTCTTCCAGGAAATGTCCGGTTCTTCCACGCAGTACCAATATTTAGGCATGCCGACGACAATCGGCGCGGGTCTGCTTGTCGCGACATTCGTTGCCATTATGCGGCCAAAAAACAAAGCCCATAATAAGGCGTTGATTATTATGCTGGTGCTCGCTGCGGTCGCCCTATTCATGGCGAGTAGTTTATTTCCTTGGGACACGGACGCGCCGGTTATCGGGACTATCGTGGGTTTTTTGGCAAAAATTCAATTCCCTTGGCGGTTTATATGTTTTGCAACTTTATTTCTCGTTATCTATTGCGCCGCAGCGCTGCGGGAATTTGAAGGCGTGATCCGCAATGGTGTGCGAATACTTATGGCGTTGATTCTCGTTATAGCCAGTCTAGAAGCCTCTTTCGGTATAAGTTCGTTCGTGCGAGCCAATCTGACGAAGAGTGCCGATAGTATCCTAGAGCAGTATGATGGCATATTTGACGCGCAGTTTATTCCCTCTGGAACTTTCAAATCACGACCTGATTTTTTAGTTGATGAGCCCACTGTCACCACGTCCGCTATCAACATCGAAACATACGAAAAGTCCGGAACTGCAGTGTCGCTCAACGTTTATGTAAACGGAGCGGGCGAGGTTGTCCTGCCTCTTCTCTCATATCCGTATTACTCGGCCTCCAGTTCCAATGCCGACGTAGGCGCCGAACTTACCGCGAATTCGGAAGGGCTCCTAATTTTAGAAATAGAAGGTAATGGTCAAAGCGATATCCAGGTGCAATTCAAAGAGCCTTTGCATTGGAGGATCTCCGAAATCGTTTCCCTCGTATCCGTCCTAATCACCTGCGTGTTTGCCGTGAAATATTTTATGGCGGGAGGAAATAGGCGAAGCAAAGCCAACCTTTCATATAGAAAGCGATTGCGATAACGGCACCTTGGTGTCCGTCGTCGAGTCGTAAGGGGCTGGCAGCTGGCGGGGGCTCCCGCCAGCTGACTCGTCGTTATTTTTTTTCAGTTTTGCTATTCGCCTTAGGGCATTCGTTTCGTGGCGCTTGCCGGCGCCGGGGTAGGCTGCCGAGGCTTCTTCCACACCGGTTTTCAGGCTGTCCAGCGTTTCGGTTACGGTTGACTCCGCTTCGTCTTCGCTAATACCCCAGCTTCTGGCTTCTTCATGGTCTCGCAGAATTTGGTAGCTGTACATTCGGGCGCCTACAAAGCAAGTTCGGCATACGTATAATCGTAATAGTAAAAGCGTATTGTGCGATATGGAATGAAGGAGGTGGCCTTGCATGCCGCTGAGTATTATTCGTGCTGATATTTCCACTGTTGCGGCTGACGCTATTGTTAATTCGGCCAATCCGAATCCTGTCGTCGGGCAGGGCGTGGATAGCGCGCTGCATGAGGCTGCCGGCGGGTCGCTTTTGCGGGCGCGACGTCGTGTTGGGCACATCGAGCCTGGTCAGGTGGCTGTTACTCGTGCGGGGCGCTTGCCGGCCCGCTGGGTTATCCATACGGTGGGGCCGCTGTGGGCCGACGGCGCTTCCGGCGAGCTTGAGACGCTTGCCTGCTGCTATTCCAACGCGCTTGCTGCCGCTGCCTCGGCGGGTTGCCATTCCATTGCCTTCCCGCTTATTTCCACCGGCACGTACGGTTTTCCGAAAGATCTTGCGCTACGCGTGGCCAAAACCACCATCGAGGGCTATTTGGCCGAGCATGACATGGACGTGACGCTTGTTGTGTACGACAGCGAGTCGTTCCGACTGTCCGCCGAATTGGCCGATGAGGTGCAAAGCTTTATTGACGCCGAGCTGGCCGATGAGGTGCAAAGCTTTATCCTCGCCGAGCTGGCCGATGAGCAGCCTGGCTTGAGGCGGCGTGAGGCCGGGCAGTTTGGTGATAGGCGGTCTGACTCGAGGCGACGGGAGGTTGAGCAGCTTGATGACGAGCAGCCTGACTCGAGGCAGCTTGATGATGAAGAGGCCTTCTTTGGGTCTGCGTCGCTTGCGTCGACGTTGGCGGCGCCAGTCGCAGCCGCCCCTACGCCGTCGGCCCCAGCCGCAGCCGCCCCGACCGCTCCTGCCCCGACCGCCCCAGTTGCAGCCACCCCTGCGCCAACCGCCCTGCGCTCCCTTGACGACGTGTTATCGCAGGTAGATGAGTCGTTTGCCGAATCGTTACTGCGCATGATCGACGAGCGCGGCATGACCGACCCCGAGGTGTATCGCCGCGCGAACATCGATCGCAAGCTGTTCAGCAAAATTCGCAACAACGCTGCCTACCAGCCGAAAAAAGGCACGGCGCTCGGGCTTGCCGTCGCGCTGCGTCTAAACCTTGACGAGACGCTTGATCTGATTGGTCGCGCCGGCTACACGCTTTCTAACGCCAGCATCGCCGATTTGGTGGTGCGCTACTTCATCGAGCGCGAACATTGGGACGTAAACGACATCAACCTTGTCCTTTTCGAATACAACCAGCCGCTCATCGGGCGCTAAGGCGCGTTAAGTTCATCGGGCGCTAAGGCGTATCGCCTGGCCGCAGGCGCGTTACTTAGTGTGAGGCACATCCCTCAAGCAGGCGCGTTAGTTCACCGACCGCCTGCATTTGCGAATCGCCAAACCCTTGCCAGCAAGTGTCGCTTGCGAAGCGACCTTTCCGCAAAGCTTTCTTCGTATGCTTCCTTTTGTCAGTAGATACCTCGACGAAAGGAAACATCATGTTCAAGAATTGCGATACCAAAAAGCCCGCCGTTTCTGATGCCAACAAGCTCGTCATTTCCGATACTCAAAAGCCAGTCGCTCCTGATACTAAAAAGCCCGCCGCCCATGTGCAATCAGGCGAAATGTCGGAGATTGTTTTCATCCTCGACCGCAGCGGGTCGATGTGCGGCCTTGAAAACGACACCATCGGCGGCTACAACGCGACGCTTGAAGATCAGCGCAAGCTGCCGGGGCGCGGCCGCGTGACCACGGTGTTGTTCGACACCGAAATCGATACGATCGGCTGGCGCGTCGACCTGGCGTCCGCAGAACCGATGACACACAAGCAGTACAGCGTCGGTGGTTGCACGGCGCTGCTCGATGCGGTGGGAAGCACGATTCGCCGCATTAACAAGC
>CAVEUW010000080.1:0-8145 GCA_963619015.1 Senegalimassilia sp.
ACGTCTGCGCCGTCCTCGATCTCTCTCAGCATTTTAGAGAACTGGGCGCGGCCCGTGATGCTCTTGCCTGACGCGCCCTCGTCACGGAACACCTTTATGATTTCGATGCCCTCATAGTTGGCGTATCTCTCAATGGCGGAAAGCTGGGCGTCCAGCGATTCGCCTTCCTCCACCTGTCTCAACGTTGAGACGCGCAGGTATGCGAACGCCTTCTTCTTTGTGTTTCCAACTGTTTCAGGCATGGCTATTTGTCCAGATACTCGAAATACTGCTCGTACTTCCTGAGCATCATGTTCTTGGTGTACTGCTCCATGTACTCGTAGTCAGGCTTGCCAGCAGATGTGACGGGCAGCATGACCTTTATGCGGGCGGCTCGTGGATTGGAAATGGATAGACCATGCCCAAAGAAACCGTGTAGCCCCGAAAGGCATCGGGAAATAAACAACATGCTCCATTTGCTCATGGGAACCTTAGGCTGCAAGGCCGTTACGTGAGTGTCGAGCGCCATGCTGGCGGGCTGGTAATAGGCCAGACCGGCGCCTCCATCGCCGTCATTGTTCAAAGTTATGCAGTTGCCTTGGACGATATTCTTAGGGTTCCCAACAAAACCTTTCAGGCCGTTACCAGCCGATTTTGCCGAAATCAACGGGACGGTCCCCGCTTCCATTTTCGCCATGTTCCCCTCGCGCCCCCGAACAAGCGTAAAGATGGAGCTGATAGAAATTGGCTGCCATTCCTTCTCGTTAAGGCTGGGGACATCCCGATACTCAAGCTCTTCGAGCCTGGCGTTAACGTAGCTCTTATAGCGCATCAGCAACCCCCCCTCATTGAAGAGGCGTATTGCTCCATGTAGCTATAATCCGGCTCGTTCGTAGCATTAACGGGGAGCATGAGCTTCTGGCGCTTCATGCGCTGTTCTTTGAATTTGTAGCCGTAGTTGTATTTCACGCGCTGTTTTGAAAAGACGGAAGAAAAAAAGAGGCCACAAAGCATTGAATCGTTACGCTCAATAAGGTGGAGCCTTTTTACGTCATCCGTGAATAAACATTCGTACGGATGATAAAAAGCAACGCACGGGGCGCCGTTATAGCTAACGCCCAATACATTCTTATCCAAGGACGCATTCGTATTCCCGACGAAACCGGTTACGCCGTTGTTGTTCTCGCTTGCACCCACGAACGGACGCGCCCCGGCTATTTTGTTTCTTGTTTCGAGGCGCTTGCCCGCGCTAATGGAAAATAGATCGTTGAGAAAATACTCTCTCCATTCTTTTTCATTAAGCGTTTCCATTTTCACCACCGTCCTCGAACAGGTACTCGCGGTTCTGCATGACCATTGAGAACTCAAAGGTCAGATAATCCCCGATGGCCTTCTCAAAGTCGGCGTCGGTGGGAATCTCGTCATTAAAGTAGTAGAAGGAATGGAGCCATTCGTCATCATCCTTGACGGTGCTCTCGACACAGAACTTTGAAGGTGCTTCGGCCTTTCCGCGCCACACATCAAGCAGATGCTTCTTCTTGTCCTGGGCGGTCTCGCGCTCAACTAGACCCACATGAGCGTCGACCTCGTAGCCATCATTGCGGAAGTCGATAAACTTGCAGAGCTTGTCTATGGGATGCGGCTCATGCGCGGTGAACACGGCGATGACCGGATTCGTCCCAACGCCGTAGAAGGTGTTGGTGTTGCAGGTGATGACACCCTCAAGCGTATGGTGCTTGAAGATGGACTTCTTGAAGTTCTTCTCGTCATTGGTTTTGCCCGTCATAGTTGACTGGGGGACGATGACGGCAGCGCGGGCCCCCTCGGTGAGCGAGTCGAGAAGGTGCTCGACAAAGGAAATCTCATATTGCGCGGGATCGCTGGACGAACCCTGCGAATAAGGCGGGTTCATAAGCCCCACACTCGCACCCTTTTTGACGAGCTGGTTCTCGTTGGCCTTGAGGAAATCGCGACACTCGATGTTAGCCTTGCCGTCCCCTCGAAGAATCATATTGGTGACTGCAAGGGTGAACATCTTGCTGTCGCGCTCGATGCCGTGAATCTGCATCTTGCGGATGTTCTTGCGCTGAGAATCCGACTCTGCGTTGCTCAGCATAGTTCTCATGGCAGAAATGAGGAAACCGCCCGTGCCGCAGCAGGGGTCGAACACGGTGTCGCCTGGCTGCACGTTAACCAGGTCGCACATGAGGTCGCATATGTGGCGCGGGGTAAGGACAATTCCGAGCGTTTGCCCGTCACCGCCGCTGTAACTCATGAACTCGCCGTAAAAACGGCCGATAACGTCCTCGCTCGAATCCTGGTACTTGATTGACTTGAACACCCGGTCATTGAGGAACTGTGTGAAGTATCTAAGTGGGGTCATACCCAAGTCCTGGTTGACCTCGTTGAGCGTTTCCTCGTCAGCGATAAAGCTAAATTGAAGGACGAGCTTGTCCTTCTTTTCCGGTGGAGCGACTTGAGAGCGGGTGAGTCTGCTCTTAATAGCGTTGAGAATCTTGTCGCCATCGCGCTGCCCCGGGTTATCGTCTCCGACAAGCGAATCGACAGAGAAGGCATTCTTTGCGCTCTCGTCCAGGGCAAGAAGAATACCAGCGACCACTAGCGGCTTATTTTGGTCTGAAAGCGAGCCATAAGTGCGCAGGTGCTCGTGCAGCTCCTTAGCATCTTTGAGAATCTGCTCGGTCGTTTTCTCTTCGTCCGTCTCTTCTCCGAGGACGTTACGGACGTAATATTCTTCAATGTTGTCCGGTGAGAACGAGACGAATGATTCTAGGCTCTCAAACTCGATATAAGTCTCGCGGTCGTTGACCCAAAGCGGCGTAATCTCGTGGTGTTTCTCGTCGCCGGATACGCCGACAGCGAATACTTTCTTGAACGGCGTATTCTGCGCGATATGCTTGCCGTAGAAGTAGGCACCGTTGACGGCATAGCTTGTGACGGCTTTCTTCGACTCGTCGAGCACGCCTCCATCAGTCTTAAGCACTTGCATCGAAGTATCTGCTTTATCCTCGATTACCAGGACGTACTCGTTGTTGATGACGGCGGTGAACTCTGGGAACCCGACGTTGCCGGTCCCGCGTTTCGATGCGGTTTTCAGCGCTTCATTGATTAGCTTGTTGTCCGAGCCCTGCGGAGTCGCATCGATCCCGCAGTCGTTAAGCATGCTTGCGACCCAATAGTCAGTTCGGGCTTCCTTCTTCGCCATTAGAACGCCTCCTTGCGGTGCTCTGCAATCCAGCGACGAACCAGCGCTGCGATGGTGATGCCCTCTTCTGCGGCAATCATCTTCAAGGCTTTCTTGTCGGCGACGGTCAGGGAGAGAGACAGCGTTGTGCGCTCCTCCTCTGGGTTGATCTTCTTGCTCGCGGCCATGGTGTCCCAATCGTTCGGTAACGAATTAAGCAATTAATCAATTGCTTAATTCCATTATAACGTTGCAGACAGAATGCGGGGCAATCGTCTAGGGTTTCGCGGAAAAAGGGGGACAGTCGGCAGTGAGGGAGTCGAATAGGTCCGCGGGACTCGCAGGCACCTGCGGGGCGGCCCAGGCGGAATAGGGGTTGCTCTTGGCCTGGCCGGTAGTGACGTACCCGCGCCCAGGCTCGAGCTTGCAGAGCCACATGGCAGACATCTCCATGCGAACGACCAGCGAGAGCCGTCGAGCCATCTGGTCGAACATGTCCGTATGCCTCCTGTCCTGCCCGACCTGTTCGCGGTAGAAGCGCCAGGGATTGAACGGCGAGGTGACGATGATGAGGTCGGCGGCGAGGGGCTTGTCAGAGTAGCGGGCGGGCGCCATCACCTCGTAGCTGATTGAGTTCGGGTCCGTGATTCTCAGGAGGTCCGAGTAGGGCAGGGACTCGGGGCGCAGCTCGTCGAGGATGATCGTGTGCTGGCCCTGGTAACCCTGGAAGACGTCGCGAGTTGACCCCGAGACGAAATAGCCTCCGCCTTTCTCCTCCGCAAGATGTCTAGCGAAGTTCGTCTTCCCCGTCCCAGACCCTCCGAAGAGCCATATGGTTTTGACCCTGGTACCCTTTTCGACCATATCCCTGCGCCAGCGCTCGGCCTCCTCGTGGAGCCAAAGCGCGTGCACGTCCTCAATCTGGCGCTTCGCCCTGGCGTAGTCTGCGCCCGAGAGCTGGGCGATCACCTCGTCCTTTGTGAGCCTTCCCTCACGCAGGTCGTCGAGCAGCAGCCTCACGGGCGCATGCTTGCTGGCCTTGACGACCTGCTTCTCCGTGTCGGAGAGAAAGGCGGGGTAATCGAAGTTGGCCCAGACGAGCGAGGGGTCGTACTGATGCCTGTCCCTTGCGTTAGTCGTGCGATGGCAAAGATACGAGAAGCCGTTCTCGACGCCGTTGTCCCACTTGGCTATCTGCTGGGGCTTGTCGCCCAGGGCCTTCGCCACGGCGCTTAGCGAGCGCGGGTTCTTGAATTCGAGCATCACGTGCACGTGGTCCTCGGCTGGCTTTCCTGAGTCGGCGACGTCCTGGTCGTGCGTGATGCCGCCGTAACGCTTGGCTCCCAAGGCGTCAACGCGATCGCGCAGCTCATCTATGGTGCAAGGCAGGTGCTTGATTTGCTGCTCGTACATCATCGCACGCAATTTCACGACTTTGGCCATTTGTTCCACCTTTCTGTTCGTAAATGAGTCGCTTTCAGTGTGATTTTGGAACGTCTGTTTTTGCGCTTCGCCGGGATAACAAGCCCCCCGGCGAAGCGCTGAGCTGGACGAACATGCAATATGGAACAGATTAGGAAGCGCGGCCCGCGCAAAAGTTTGCGCGGGCCGCGCGGTCTATTCTCATCCGTAGTACACGTCGAGCAGGCGAGCGAGCTCGCCATAGGGCCTAAACCTGAGCAGCGGGAACTTGACGACCGTGATCGCCTCGTGCTCACCGTCCGTCGAGGTGAGCCAGGCCTCGCCAGGCGAGTACTGACGGTGTGACGGCGCGTCGCCCAGCACCGCGGCGTCCCACATGAGCCGCGCCTCGGTGTCGGTCGGGCGGAACAGCACCCGCGTGGAGCACGCGTTGCGCAGCATCGCCGGCAGCCCGCCCTCGCCGACCGAGGCCTCGGCGATGGAGATGATCGCGTAGCAGCCCGCGCTCGCCCCCATGGTGACGATGCGCTTGAGAACGTCGTCGAACGCCTTGACCGAATAGTCGGGCTTCTCGCTGGATGCCCTGGCGGGTAGCACGGTCCGGAGCGCGACGTACTCGTCGATGAACATGAAGGACGGCTTGAGCCCCGCCTCCCACCAGTGCACGGCGTCCCCCTTCTCGACCGAGAGGTCGTTCAGGAGCGCCTGGCGCTCGGCGATCGCGTCCGCGAACGCTCGCACCGCCGCCAGGATGGCGCGTGCCTCGCCGCTCTCGTCGAGCGTGACGACGTGCGGGGCGCGCGAGAGCTCCGCCTGCTTGGGGTCGATGACCAGCACCTGGGAGCCGTGGCCGTCGGGCCCGCGGTCGAGGACCTGCAGGAGCAGAGACAGCACGCCGGTCGTCTTGCCCGAGCGCGTCTTGCCGGCAACGAGGATGCTGCCGCTCGTCGTCAGGTCCAGCGACAGCCCCTCCTGGACCGCGAGCAGATAGGGCTCGTCCGGGGTGAGCCCGGCAACGTCGTCGACGACGAGCTGCCGGTCGACGGTGACGTCCTCGATGCGGAACGTAACGCGGTTCTGAGCGTCGTCGGACGTCGTGCGCGTCACGGCGTAGTCGCGGAACGGGCCGGAGAGCCGCGAGCTAATCGCGGGGCCGAGCTCGGCCACGGCGTCGACCGTCGACGAGAGGGCCGAGACCGTGAGCTCGAAGGTGCCGGGCCCGAGCTCATCGCACCGCAGCCGGGGAAGCATCTCGCCGTCGGCCAGGGATAGCGGGTTGCCGAAGCGCGGGTCATAGAGCCCCTGCGATACCCGGTACCGGAGTTTGCTCGCGGGCGTCGTTTTCAGTGCGATTACCAGGGACGCGATCAGGAGCGACATGCCGACCGCGCCGCAGAGCAGCCCATACCGCCCGAATGCGTGGACCAGCCAGGCGACGTCATCCGAGCTGCCGAGCGCTTGGATTGAGATCTGTTCGATGAGCCGGCCGAGGCCGGCGAAAAGGCATCCCCCCGAGAAAAGGGCGGCCCCCAGCGCCAAGACCTTGACGCCGGGGGCCGCGTGGACGATGGGGGATGCGTCACTGCTGTATAGCATCACATCACCCTTTTAGGCCTGCTTCTGGACGACCTTGACGTCGTCGCACTTGACGGAAAGCTTGTTGTGGTAGTCACCCCAAATCGTCGCCACGGGATTGACGGGGACGACCTGGGCGCCGACGGGCACGGACACGTTGTCCTTGGCGACCTTGAACTGCAGCTTCTCGTAGGCGTTCGACACGACCTCGCCATCATTGGACTTGTAGGGAGTCTTGTCCTCGGCGATGACGACCTCGACCTTGGTGCCGAGATGGGCCTTCGTCGTGAAGTCGTTCCAAGGCGAGATGCCTGTCACAAGGTAGACCTTGCCCTGGGAAAACGCCTGCATGTCGAACTTGTTGAACTGAAGGAGCTTCCTCATATGTATCACCTCCTCGCAATGGGTAGATGCCGGTATCTGTCTCGCGGGCTGACGGGCCGTCGTGCCCGCCGGCCGGGGAACCTAGATGGCGCACAGGGCGTCGTACAGGTGCTGGGCCGGAGCTGCGCCGCTGAAGCGCACACGCATAGTGCCGCAGTCCATTACGATTTCATCGACGCGGCCCTCGTCCAGGTACTGCTTGAGGTGCCTCAGGTCTTCGGCGAGATAATGGCGATGCTCGACGTAATACTCGACCGCGCCCTCACTCGCGAGGATATCGGCGACCATACAGGGCATCATGTTGTCGATGGTGGCGATAAGCACGTCCTCGCGCATACTCTCACCCCCTTTCCGTGTCGCGGGTCGGTCCGTCTGGCCTTCCCTGTTGACAACTATTTTCGCGCGGCGAACCACGAAATGATAGAGACGGGTACGCTGAACATGGGTACACGTACTCTGAAAAGGCCGAGGTGGAGAGCTTGACAAAATAAAAAAAGAGTACGAGAATGGCAATAACCGGTACGCCAGAAATACGCAGGGAGAGGAGGCCGCTCATGGACGGCCTTATGACCAACAAAGAGATCATCGAGACGCTCATCGACCGATACGAACTAGGTGGGGGCGGGATAGGGGATGAGAGCACCTTCCAATCGACCAGACAGGCCCTCACGCGCGCCAGGAAGCGCCTGGATATATCCAAAGACTGTGTCAAGAGGAAAAACCCGGAGACGGGACACAAGTGCAGCTACTATTCGCCGGCGCACCTAGAGCGCCTGGAACGCGACCCCAAGTTCCACGACTACCTGATCGCGAGCTCAAGCAACCCCGCCATTAGCTCGGGCAGGAGGTCCAGGGAGATTGCGGAGGAGATTGAGAGCCGCCGAGACAGGCATATAGAGTACCTTGGCGCAAGGACCCAGGAAGACTATCTGGGACCCGAGCCCGTCTCGCGAAAAGAGTTCAACGAAAACAAGGCCTCGATGATGCTCACGGCCCTGTTCAACATTTATTTCGAGGGATTTGATGACGACAAGCTGCTAGAGGATCTAAACACAGTTCTGTACGAAGACGAGCTGGGGCTGACCCCCGAGCAGATTATGGCGGAGGAGAGGCTGAGCAATCCCGAGGGACACTACTTCAGACGAAGGGCAAGGGCTGCGGACTAAAGCGGCACGCAAAAGAGAGCAAAAGGCCGGCAACACGTCAATGTTGCCGGCCTTTATTGTTAGTCGCGCGTCTCGAGAAGCCCGAAGTGCTCGAAGCACTCGATGATTGCCTTGCGCTTCTCTTCTGGGCAGCGGGGCTGCTTCTTGTCGCAGCTACGGTCTGCCTGTTTTTCAATCCCGAACTCATCCTTTATCTGAGCGATATAGAGCGAAGAGACGCTGAGCCCGAACTCATCCTTGATCCAGGCTTTCATGTTTTCGTAGGTCGGCTTTTCTTTGACCACAGAGAACTCTTTGGGGTCGACGTCTACGTAGACATAATCCTTGTTCGCAGACTTTCGGGTTAAGATGCATACCGTTTCGACGTGTTTGGTGTGCGGGAACATGTCAACCGGCGTGAGCGACTCCACGCGG
>CAVEUW010000081.1:0-8043 GCA_963619015.1 Senegalimassilia sp.
TGGAAGGCTATACTGCCATAGTTTTTGACGGGACGATGCCAGAGGTTTCAGAGAAGACATCCAAATCAAAGACTCCTGCAGCTACGGCCTCAGAACCTTCCGCTAATGACTCTGAGAAAAGCGCCTCTGTTGAAGACGCAGCAACGCAAGAGGAAACCGAGGATAAATCGTCAAATACCAGTGGTGGTGTGTCTACTGAAGCAGAATCGCTGCGTTCTAATAGCGGTTTAAACGGATCTAGTGATACGCCGAATGCGTCTAATCTTGCATCGACAGATTCAACTTCGGGCTCCTCTACAACAACTCTTGGGACTTCGTCCAAAACTCCTTTGAAGGCTTCACAGGTATGTGAAAGCTATCAAGATAAAGGCGCTTCTGTGTTAACGCTCGATATGAGTGACCCTTCGATTTATTCTGAGGGGACAATCGTCAAGCGTGCGGGGAAGCGTATTGGTGTTATTTCAATTGAAAAAGCCCTCAATGAAGTCAGTGCCAAACGCTTGCTAGCTCCCTTTGTGTCCGCAAAGGTAGACATCATGGTTTGCGTGGCGCCTGACTCAAGTTATGTCAAAGATATTGAAGGCTTTGACATCGTTGTATGTAACGCCGATACCGAGATCTCAACAACAGGCCAAACCGAAGGCAAAACTTTCATCGTTAATGCACCAACTATCGGTAGTGTCGGAGCTGTATTAATATCGCCGAGCAATGTTGTCTCTGCGAAAGTTTTAGACAAGCTGTAACAGCATCCATTCGTCCGTTTAGCTGCTTTATTCTTGAGTTCGAATAATTTTGGTATTGTATAGAAATTTAGAATTGTTGTTATTCAAAACCGTTTTTTGTTCTAATTCATCACCTCCTTTTCGGGTTATTTTTCGCAAAATGTGCCTTTATAGGTGCTATTTACCTAAATGTGGCTCCTCTCGTATCAATTTTCTGCAAGAATGGAACGGACTTGTAAAGCCTTACGGCTTTTCAAGTAAGCGCCGAAGGATTGCCTTGTAAACCGAATTGCGGTTTGTGAAGTCTTTCGTTGGCGCGATGCTCAGACGAGCAAGACGAGTATTGGTAAGAGTAGGAAAGGAGCTGAGAGGGTCATGAATCTCTCACGCAGAGGCTTTTTCAAAGCCACCGGTGCTGCGTTGGCGACAACCATGGCGTTCGAGCTTTCCTCGCAGACTCAGGCATTTGCTGCCGAGTCTAACACCGACTGGAAGTTGGTGAACACCGAAGAGTACACGAACATCTGCTGCTATTGCGCAGGTGGCTGTGGTTCGCTTCTTTCGGTGCGCGACGGTGAGCTTATCAACCTCGAAGGCGACCCGGACCATCCCATCAATGAGGGCGGCCTTTGCCCGAAGGGTGCGACGATGTTCCAGTTGCGTAACGTGGTTGATCCTAAAACGCACGAGGTTATCAAAAACCCACACCGTGCGACGCGTCCGTTGGTCCGTCGTCCGGGTGCATTAGACTGGGAAGAAATTTCTTGGGATGATGCAATCGCAGAAATCGCTCGTAAGGTTAAAGATACGCGCGATGCTACGTTTGTAGAAAAGAATGATGACGGCTTGACCGTCAATTACACCCCTGCAATCGCAAGTCTGGGCGGTTCGCAGGAAAACTCCGAAGAGGAGTACATGATCTTAAAGATCATGAGGTCGTTGGGCGTTATTGCCATCGACAACCAGGCCCGTGTTTGACACGGTCCCACTGTTGCCGGTCTGGCAGCTTCATTTGGTCGCGGCTCGATGACGAGCCATTGGTGCGACTTCCAAAACACAGATGTAATTCTGAATTGCGGCTCCAACTCCGTTGAGAACCACCCCGTTTCAGCTTTATGGCTTGAGAAAGCCCATGAGCAGGGTGCTAAGTGGATTGTTGTTGACCCGCGCTACACCCGTACAGCCGAACAAGCAGATATTTGGTGCCCGATTCGTTCTGGTACTGACATTGCATTCTATGGCGGCATGTACAACTACATTATTGAAAACCTCATCGAGCCTGGTCTTTCCAACTATTTAGAAACCGGCGACATGAGCGAGTACAATTTTGAGTACCTACTTAACTACACGAACGCTTCCTTCATTCTTGATCCAGAGTTTGAATACGACCCTGAAAAAGGCCTGTTCAGCGGCTGGAACGAGAAGACAAAGACGTATAACGTGCATAGCTGGCATTACGAGACTGCTTCCGAAGAGGAATGGGATACGTCCGAGAACGGTGCATATTCATGGGTAACCAAACCTGGTACGCCTGAATTCACCACTCCAACGCTGACTAATCCGAAAAAGGATATGACACTGCAAGATCCGATGTGTGTCTACCAGCAGCTCAAGAAGCACTATTCGCGTTACACGCTTGATACCGTAACCAGCATTTGCGGTATGAGTAAGGATGTGCTCGAACTCGTCTACAAAACTTATACCTCTACTGCAAAGCCTGGCAAGGCGGGTACGATTCTGTACGCTCTTGGCCAGACGCAGCATACCTATGGCGCACAGAACACGCGTGCCATGTGCGTAATGCAGCTGTTGCTGGGTAACATTGGTGTGCCCGGCGGCGGCGTGAATGCACTGCGCGGCGAGCCGAACGTTCAGGGTGCAACCGACATGGGCATGATGGTTAACGAGCACCCCGCTTACCTGAAGTGGGCGAACACCACCGATCGCTCAAGCCTGCGCAAGTGGATTGAATCACAGACGTACTCCGACGGCTACTACACCAACAAGCCGAAGTTCATCGTCTCCTCGCTTAAAGAGTGGTTTGGCGATGCCGCTACGGTTGAAAACGACTATGGCTACGATTGGTGGCCGAAGGTGCCGTCCGAGACAGGCGCTATCGACTACACGCACATTTCTACGTTCGAGCTGATGAAGCAGGGCGTTATTAAGGGCTACTTCAACTGGGGCATGAACCCATGCCATTCTGCACCGAATGCCGGCAATGTGCGTCGTTCTATGGCTAGCCTTGAATGGCTTGTTGTTGCTGATCAAGTTCTTACCGAGTCGGCAACCTTCTGGAAGGCTCCGGATATGAAGCCGGAAGAGATCAACACGACGGTCTACTACCTGCCGTGCGCTCTCATTTATGAGAAGCCGGGTATTATCTTGAACTCCGGTCGTTGGATTCAGTACCGTTACCAGGCTTGCGAGCCTTGGGATCAGGCGAAGCCTGACTACGAGATGGTTGACCTTATCTGGACGGCTATCGTCGACCTGTACAAGAAGGAAGGCGGCGCAAACCCCGATCCTATCTTGAACACCAAGTGGGACTACTACGTCGACGGCAAGGTCGACCCTCGTCCGGTTGCATGGGCATTGAATGGCTACCGCGTTGCCGGTACTGAATGTAATACCAATTCAACTAACCCCAAGGTCGACCTGCTCAAGGGCTACTCTGAGCTAGGTGCTGATGGTTCGACTGCATGTGCTATGTGGATTTACTCCGGCATGTGGAACAACAACAAGGCACCGCTCGACCCGGCCGAACAGCCGCTGTGCAACCGCGGCACCGAGGATAAGTCCGGCATCGGCCTGAATTCCGATTGGGCCTTTAGCTGGCCTTCAAACCGCCGTATTCTGTACAACCGCAACAGCTGCGACATGCAGGGTAAGCCGTGGAACCCGAATAAGAAGCTCATGGAGTGGACGGGCGAGAAGTGGGATCTGGTCGACCAGGGCGACTTTGTTTCCGCAAAGAACGGTGTGCCGGTGCCCCCGAACAACAAGACCTTCTTCATGTTGTGGGAGCAGAACGCACGTCTGGAAAGCTATGGCATGGTCGATGGTCCGTTCCCCGAGCACTTCGAGCCCTTCGAATCGCCGGTTGATACCAACCCGCTCAACGGCGCATTCAACAATCCTTGCGCATTTGGTACGAACTACGAATCAACCCAGCGTGCTTCCAAGGACGAGTACCCGATTATTGGTACTACCTATTCGGTTACCGAGCATTGGCAGACCGGTGGTCAGACACGTCTGTGTCCGTCGCTTGTGGAAGCTATGCCTTCTCAGTTTGTTGAGATGAGTGAAGAACTCGCCGCTGAAAAGGGCATTTCCAATGGTGATAAGGTGCGTGTCTACAACAAGCGCGGTTCGGTTATTGTGCCTGCTTTGGTGACTAAACGTGTTGCACCTCTGAAGGTTCATGGCGAAACCAAACACCTTGTTGGCCTGACGCACCACTTCGGCTGGGCTGATCTGTTCGGCACCGGCGACGTTGTGAACGACTTGACGCCAAACGTTGGTGACCCGAACTCGTTTACGCCCGAATACAAAGCGTTCCTTGTGAACATCGAGAAGGCTTAGGAGGATAGACATGGCTGAAAAAGCAATATATTTCGATTCCTCCAAGTGCACTGCTTGCAAGGGTTGCCAGGTTGCCTGCAAATGCTGGAATAACCTGCCAAGCCCCTTGGAGACCAATGCCACGCCTTGGTCGGGAACGCATCAGAACCCGGCTGACATCAACGGCACCACTCGTTTGATCATCACGTTCAACGAGCTGCCGGGCGATACGGCCATCAAGCCTGTGAAGTGGGCATTTGGCCGTCGCGCCTGTCAGCATTGCACCGATGCGCCCTGCGCGAGCATCTGCCCTGGTGGCGCTCTTGTTCGCAATGAGGAAACTGGCTTTGTTGAGGTTTATCAGGATAAATGCGTTGGCTGTCAGTACTGCCACAGCGTTTGCCCCTTTGATGTTCCTCGCTACGAAAGCAATGGAGTGCTTGATAAAACAGTTATCGACAAGTGCACCGGTTGTGCCGATCGTGTTTCGCACGGCATGGCTCCGGCATGCGTGTCTACCTGTCAGCCGCAGGCACTGAAGTTCGGTGACCGCGACGAGTTGATTAAGCTCGGTAAGGAAAAGGTTGAATGGCTGCACGAGAACGGCTACCCGGATTCGTGTTTGTATGGCGAAAACGAAATGGGCGGCCTGCATGTCATTCAGGTCCTGAAGTACGGCATTGATGCTCACGGTCAGGTCAAGGAACCGGCGGCGCCGGCTACAGCCCAGCTCACTTCTATCATGAAGCCTGTTACTGGCGCTATCACTGGCCTTACTGTTGTTGGCTTGGCTGCGATGTTTGGTCTGGCTGTCGGCTACAAACGCGACAAACTTGCCTACAACCCAGAGACTGGTGACACACTCTCTGTTATCACTGGCGATGTCGTACAACATGGCGACCCGCAAGATGACAAGAGCGTTGTAGAGCACATTACTGAAAACTTGCCGTTGAAGAAGGGAGGCAAGGATGAGTAGTCATGCTATTAATGTTTCCGCTGAGGATCGCGCTAAAGACGATAAGTTTTTAGAAGAACGTAAAGCCTCTGGTAAAGAAAAGTACATTCAGCGCCACTCTAAGCTTGCTCGCTGGACTCACGGCTTGACGGTTTCTGCTTGTATTTTGTTGTGCATCTCCGGCCTGTTTGTGTTTGTACCGCCGTTGGCGCAGGCTGTTGGCGCTAACGTTGTGTTTGTCATTCGTATGTGCCATCGTGTAATAGGCTTGGTCTTTGTTGGCGTGCCGCTGATTAGTGCGATCATTGCACCTAAGGGCGTTGTTCACATTGTCAAGAACCTATTGCATTCATGGGATAGCGACGACAAGAAGTGGATGCTGTTGTTCTTCCCGTATTTGTTCATGGCAAAATGGATTCACATGCCTGATCAGGGTGAAGTGAAATCTGGTCAGCGTTTTGCTGACGGCATGCTGTGGGTTGCAGGTTTCTTGATGGGTATTACCGGTATCATTTTGGTGCTTGGTTCTACCGTACTTGACCTTGGCACTGGCTATGGCATTGTTTTGCTGCTGCACGACATCGGCTTCTTGTTGATTGCTGTGTTTGGCTTGGCGCACATCTTCCTTGGTGGTGGCATTTTCCAGCCTTACCGTGGTACGTATAAACTTATGTTTGGCGACGGCCTTGTTTCCGAAGCTGACGCTTTGTATCACTGGGGTCATTGGGCTCGCGAAGAAATCACATCTGGCGAAAATATCGTCGAAAAGGATGTCAAGTAGCATTGTTGTTTGCTTGTTCCCGTGCGTAATTTAAACGTGCGGGAACAGCGTTTATGCTGTTAATCCCTTTATGAAATAATTGATGGGTGACTGTATGCCACCCATCTAATCGACAGCTCGGCGCTTCGCAGACCTTCCGCCATGGGAGGAGCGTCGAGCTGTCGTTTATTATATATGTTGCCAATTGCGTAACAAAACAACCGCAAGGCGATTGTGTGCTTAAGTAGATTACTGGGAACTCGTATTATTTCGTTTGATATTTCGCCAATGACGAGTGGCGATGAGATGAAAAGAGGCTTAACTATGCTTGATATTAAGCAGGTCGATTTTGCAATTTCTGCATATAAAGACCAACTAGAACAAAGCGAATACGAACGCTTGCAATTCTTCCGTAATTTGTGGGAGATTCAGGCTCAAAAGGCTCAAGAGTTCGCTGAGCAAGTTGTCTTTGAAGTCCCGGACGCAAAAGAGTTGAAAGCACTCAGTGATGCTTCAATCCCAGTTTTGTCAAAGTATCCTGCACGTATTTCTTCTGACGCGATTGTTTCAACAACGTCTGCAATCGCTGAGAAAATGGCTACCTTTGAACAGTTTGATCAATCTGCCCGAACTGCACTAAACGGTGTCTCATGGGATAGGTTGGTTTCTGCAAGCGATATTGAACTTGCAGGAAAAGACCCGGTTAGTTATGTTGACTCATTCGAGCAACTTCTGTCCGATGATGGTCTTAACGAAAATGCCGCACGTATTGCAGCTTCGGCTGTTGCCCTTGCTCTTCGTGCATTGCTGCAGCGTGTAGCCGACGAAATTCAGCAGGCTCGGCGCGACGGTAATGCTGACCAGCCTTATCCCACCACATGTCCGGTTTGCGGCTCACCTGCTGCTGCTGCACGCGTTGGTGGCGGTGGTAAAACGAAAGGACGTAGCCGCACGCTTTGGTGCGCGCAATGTGGTTGTGTGTGGGACATCGAGCGAGTTCGTTGTGCTCGTTGTGGTACGCAAAATCAAGGCCATCTTCACTTCTTTAATGTTGAAGGCGATGACAACCATCGAATTGCTACCTGCGATGAATGTGGCGGCTATATTCGCACCGTCTATGAAGAGGACGACCCGCTGAAGAATCTTTATCCGTTTAGTTTTGAGGTTGAAGACGTTTTGATGGCACGTTTAGACCTAATTGCTTATCGTCAATTGGTTGCTCAAGAAGCTCAGGAAGAATAAGTATCTTTGAACTGGGATTTTGCTTTCTGTACTTACTTTGCATGACACTAAATTTTTCTGCATAAGTACAAAATCACCGGTTTGCATGATAGTCAGTACTACGTTTTTCAAGCAGAATTCCGAAGCGTTGAAACAAGTAGAAACGTGACGAGAGTTCTGCTTGAATTGTGTAACGGCTGTTGCACTGACGGATCCTAGAGGAGGACCACATGAAATTTTTAGGTATGGGCGTTCCTGAGCTTCTTATCATTTTGGTTGTTATTCTTCTGATTTTTGGCCCGAAGAACCTTCCAAAGCTTGGTAGTGCTATCGGCAAGTCCGTTAAGGGTCTGCGCGAGGGCATGGCTTCGGACGAAGGTAAAGTTGAAATTGAAGACGATGAAGAAGAGGTCGTCGAGGAAGCACCGAAGAAGGTTAAGAAGGTTGTTAAGAAAGCTTCTACCGAAGAGGTTGAAGAAGAGGAATAAGCATTCCTGCGTAAATTTCAAATTCAGACGCCTTGCAGTAATGCAGGGCGTCTTCTTTTATGGTTGTCATAAAAGCACGCCTATCTGCTTTTTGTTTAGCAGGTAGAATATAGGCATGACAGTATTTAGCAACAACGAATCTACTTTTAGCTCGAGCAGAAATGCTATGGACGCTTTTAAGCGAGCCTCTGCGTTAGTGTTGTTTGGTTTTGCCTGTAACCAGGCGTTTTTATTTTCAGTCTTTTATATGGGTCTCAATCGCTCGATTGTGTTTGGTGACGCTAATATTGAACGTGCTGATGCGCTATTCGCTTTACTTGCGATAGCGGTTGT
>CAVEUW010000082.1:0-7855 GCA_963619015.1 Senegalimassilia sp.
CGCCCGGCGAAGGCCGCGACCGAGGCCCGCTACAAGGCCCAGGGCCAGTAGGGGGTCGGCATGGCAGACATCGAGTTCGAGAAAGACCTTACGGTCTCTGACACAACTATCGAAGGCCTGAAGGTCCTGGACCTCGCCGTCCATGGCGATTCTCGCGGCTGGTTCAAAGAGAATTGGCAGCGCGCCAAGATGGTGGCTGCCGGTATCCCCGACTTCCGCATTGTGCAGAACAACATCTCCTTCAACGCTGAGCGCGGCGTCACCCGCGGTGTCCACGCCGAGCCTTGGGACAAGTTCGTGTCTATTGCCGCTGGCAGCGTCTTCGGCGCTTGGGTAGACCTGCGCGAGGGGAGTGCCACCTACGGACATGTCTATACTTGCGTGCTGGACCCCTCGAAGGCCATCTACGTCCCGCGCGGCGTGGGCAACTCCTTCCAAGCGCTCGAAGATGGCACTGCCTACACCTACCTCGTGAACGCTCACTGGTCTCTTGAGCTCAAGAAGACCTACACCTTCGTGAACCTGGCTGACCCGGAGCTTGCTATCGAATGGCCTATTCCGCTCGAGCAGGCCACCGTCTCCGAGGCAGATAAGAACCACCCGATGCTCGCCGACGTCGTCCCTATGGCGCCGAAGCGCACGCTCGTGACTGGTTGCAACGGCCAACTTGGCCGTGCCGTGAAGGCGCTCGCCGAGGAACGTGGCGTTGTGGCCACCTTCGACTTCTGCGACATTGATACCTTCGACTTCTCCAACCCTGAGGAGTACTCCAAGTACGACTGGGATCTCTATGGTACGGTCATCAACTGTGGTGCTTACACGGCGGTAGACAAGGCTGAGACGCCTGAGGGCCGCGTGACCTGCTGGGCTGCCAACGCCACGGGCCCGGCGCTGCTGGCTCGCACTTGTGCCGAGCACGGCATCACCCTCGTCCACGTGAGCTCGGACTACGTCTTCGATGGCACTCGCGAGCTCCACGACGAGAACGAGCCCTTGAGCCCCATCAGTGTCTACGGCCAGTCCAAGGCTGCAGGTGACCTAGCTGTGGCGGGGTGCCCGAAGCACTATATCCTGCGCAGCAGCTGGGTCATCGGCGATGGCAACAACTTCGTCAAGACCATGTGCAAGCTAAGCGACCGCGTAGCTGCCGGCGAGCTGCCTCAGGTGACGGTGGTGGACGACCAGCTGGGACGGCTCACCTTCACGCGTGACATGGCCGCAGCGGCCCTCCACCTAGTGCGATCCGGCGCCCCTTACGGCACCTACGACTGCACCGGCTCGGGCGCTGTCAAGTCCTGGGCCGACATTGCCAAGACCTGCTTTGAGGCTGCTAATGGCAATGCCAACAAGGTCGTGCCTGTCTCCACCGACGACTACTACGCCAACGCCCAGGGTCCCATTGCTTCGCGTCCGCACTACAGTGCACTTGACCTATCTAAGCTCGGGGGAGCAGGTTTCTTCATGCCCGATTGGAAGCAAGAGCTGGGGGAGTACCTCGCAGCGCTCTGTGTGTAATCTCGCTTTCGTTTACTTTGGCTAAACAGGATGGTTAATGACCATGAAAATCATTTCTTTTTATTTGCCGCAATTCCACAACATTCCCGAAAACGATGAATGGTGGGGTCCTGGTTTTACCGAGTGGACAAACGTTAAGAAGGCTGAGCCGCTCTTTGATGGCCATGAACAGCCCAAGGTTCCACTTAACGCAAATTATTACAACTTACTAGACAACTCTGTAAAGAAATGGCAGATAGAGTTAGCAAAAGAGGCTGGTATATATGGCTTTTGTTACTACCACTATTGGTTTAATGGCAAGCTTCTCTTAGAGAAGCCAATGGAGCAGCTGCTCGAGGATGCTTCGCTTGATTTTCCGTTTTGTGTCTGCTGGGCAAACGAGGCGTGGACAAAGGCCTGGGTTAACGAGAATAAAGTTTTGATACCCCAGCACTATGGCTCAACAAAGGAGTGGAAAGAGCACTTTGACTATCTCTTACCGTTCTTCAACGATTCACGGTATATACGCGTTAATGGCAAGCCTTTATTTGTGATTTATAGACCGGAGGTAGTTGAGCCTCTGAATGAAATGCTTGATTTCTGGAATGAGCTCGCTATCGCGGAGGGATTTGCTGGGATTTCATTTGCGTATCAGCAGATAGGATTAGATCAGCTAAAGGGAGACAACAGCAGGTTTGATTTCGACATTGAATTTCAGCCCGTGTATGCACAGATTTTCAATCCGACGCATGTGAAAGGTATTAAAGGGACGCGCTTCTGGAAGTATGTGAGGGCGGCTAAGAGAAAGTCATTTTCAGCTATTGAACGCCTGACTGGGAACGATCTAGATAGAGTCTCGGAGAGCCTTCTTTCTAACAGTGCTGACGTTAGTACATATAACTATGATGACCGTTGGGAAGATATCTTAGCCATGAGCCCCGTAACGGAGAAAAGTGTCCCAGGCGCTTTTGTTTCTTGGGATAACACGCCTCGTCGAGGACGTAAGGGTACGGTTTGCGTAGGTGCTACACCTGAGAAGTTTTATGGATATATGAAGAGGCTTATTTGTAAAGCAAGGCATGAATACAGGTCAGATTTTATTTTTCTGACTGCGTGGAATGAATGGGCTGAAGGAAGTTATCTAGAGCCTGATACATTTAACGGGAAAGGCTATCTAGATGCAATAAGGAGAGCCCTTGTTGAGACGGATGAGCTGCTAGGCAAATCAACGGAGTAACTATGAATGCTCTTTTCTACATAAGTCTTGTGATATGGCTGGGCTTTGCTATTCATTCGATTGTTAACAAGAAGCGAGTTGTTGGTCTTAATCTGATTGTTTTGTTAGGCATTTATTTCCCCATGTTGCTCTTTAGCATGGGGTGGTCTACTTACATTGATAGACAGGTCAGTGATGATTTTTATCTAATCTTCTTGTATTTGAACATTGCGCTAATTGTTTTCAATGCCACGGTAAAAGACCACGTAGACTTTGATAAGGAGGCCTTGGACTGTGGTGTAAATGAAGGCGTGGCACTTGGGCTAAACTTTTTTTTTATTGCAGCGTATCTTCTTGAAAACTATGCCGGCTCTGGCATGCTTGCTCCTAGTTTGCATGGAGTTGATATTCACAAGTTTTCATTGCCGGTTGTGAACTATATAACCAACGCTCTATCTGCATTTGCCCTGCTAGATGTCTTTATCTTTCTTAAGAGCAAGAAAAAGCGCTATCTGGGTTTTCTCCTTGTTGTAATTGCGATGCCCATTGCAACGAGAAATTCGAGAATGACTTCATTTGTGGCGTTGTTCCAGTGCTGTTTTGCAATGGCCTGTTTCTATAACCGTAAGCAGCTCGGGCAGTCCCTTTTGAGCATAATTGGCCGTATTAAATTACGGACGATAGGTATTGGAGTTGTCGTCGCCGTCGTCATTTTTGCTGCTGTGAGCATTTCGACATCTGTCGGCTTGAAGAGGTCGAGTATCAACAGAACGGAAAAGTACTCGTACGGTGCCGAGATTGGGTATGGCGGGCCGTTCGCCGATAGCGAGGTGGCCTCTACCTACTATGGCTACTTTCCCATGTCATTCAACAATCTTAATCTGAGCATTAAATACGGATCGACTGATCTGAACTACCTTGGATTTGATACATATCAGGGCTTATATTTCGGGCTTTTACAGTTCGACAACATTTTCGATCTTGAATTTAATGCATCCACTAATCACGGAAGAGTTTCAGCGCTAAACGAATCTACGGTTGCAACTGGTTTTTGGAACTTTTATTACGACTACGGGAAGTTGGCATTTATCCCAATCTTCGTAATGACTCTTCTCTGTGCACTCATCACGAAACAGACTCAGAGAAGTCCGAGTAAATATTCATATTTCCTGTACCTCTACTTTATTCCGTTGGTTTTTTTCCAGTCATTCCAGAATGAATTTTTTGGCGTAAACACTTTGGTTACGGTTGCTCTAGCCTTCATTTTCTTGAAGATTACTTTTAGTAAAGGTAAAGCCGGCGCTAAGGGCTTGAATTCGAGTGTAGAAACTTCTACACGCTAAAGGTTGACGGTTTTATATGAGCGCATTTTCAAATAAGGCCACAAAGGCTGGAATTGGCTACACACTTGCTAACGTGCTGATAAAAGGAATCGGCTTTGCAACTTTGCCACTATTTAGTCGAATCCTCAGTACCGAGGATTTTGGTATCTACAATGTCTTTATTGCCTATGACAGCGTTCTATGTTGCTGCCTTGGACTTGCACTTCATAGCAGTGTTAAGAGCGCAAACTGGCAGTTTCCTAAAGAGATTGACTCTTATATTTCTAGCGTTTCTTTAATTTATTTACTGAACATGGCGCTTCTGGTTTTAATAGCGCTGCTCTTTGGCTCAGAGCTCTCTTCTGTCCTTGGACTAAATTTGGTTGTTATCATCGCTCTTGTGTTTCACAGCTTTGGAGCGTCAATAACTTCGCTCTATAACGCAAGAGTTAGCCTTCAGTATTCATATACGAAATATATGCTTGTTGCCGGTATTAGCTCAATCGGCAATATTCTTTTGTCCTTCGTACTAATCTTTACAGTATTTAACAATGAGCGGTATCTTGGCAGAATTATTGGAGCTACGACGGTTGTCTTCTTGGTAGGCTGTGCGCTGCTAGCTCTTTTCTGGTCAAAGGCACGGCCGCGCTACTCAAAACGCTACTGGAGTTTTGGAATTCACTATAGCCTTCCGGTGGTTCCTCACGGTATTTCACAGATTGTGCTAGCTCAGTTTGATCGTCTGATGATCAACTATATGGTCTCAGCCTCTGCGGCAGGCGTGTATAGCCTTTCCGCAAATTTAATGACTATCTTGTCGGTTCTAACCAATTCTATTGGAGAGGTTTGGAACACTTGGTTTTTCGAGACGATGGAAGGTGAAGAAGCTTCTAACGCAACCGCTGGCAAAGTAATTGAAGAAGTAGAAGCGTCTTCTAGGCGCGAACAAATACAGTCCCGTTCTTCTTTCTTGGCATGCATCTTTGCTGTTCTTACGGCGAGTCTAATGATTTCTGCACCTGAGCTCATATTGGTGCTCGGTGGGCCAGAATATGCTGAGGCGGTTTACTCGTCATTTGGAATGCTGCTCAGTGGGTATTGCGTCTTCCTTTATACGTTGATTGTTGCGGGTGAGTATTACAAGCAAAAGACCAGTTATGTAATGCTTGGAACTATGGGCGCAGCGTTGATTAATTTAGTGCTGAACATGTGCGTTATCAGCTCTTTTGGTTACATATATGCTGCCTATACGACATTCGCTGCCTATATGACGTACGTCATGTTCCATTGGACTATTTGTCGTAACCTACTCGGTTTCTCAGTGCTGCCAGTAAAGACCGTTGTGATTTGCATGTTGTCCCTATTTGGAGCTTTAGTAATTTGCTTACTTGCAATGAACTATCCCATTGTCAGGTATTCCTTGCTGGCAGTAGTGTTAATTTCTTCCACTATTACCATGCGTAATAGAGCTGTGGATAATTCAAAATAAGCCCTAATTTTATCCATTTTGTCAATTCAGATGTTCTAGTTTGCTTCAGGAGTCCTCAATGACCAGCGCCGGCAATAACGAAGAATTGAGTCTTCGAGATATTCAGCTTTCTTCCCTTAAAATTCTTGAGGTTATTGACTCAATCTGCGCGAAAGAAGGCCTCCGCTATTGGCTTATGTACGGCAGCCTAATTGGCGCTGTGCGCCATCATGGTTTTATTCCTTGGGACGATGATTTGGATATCGGAATGCCGAGGTCAGATTATGAGCGCCTTTTGGAATACTTCAAACAACACTCGGATGAGTTACTGCCGTTAGTTGCAATACATGGGGATCAGGATGTGGACGTTCCATTCTGTATATGTCGAATTAGCAATTTGGATTATCGGATGATCGGTGAGTACGGCTTAGACGTTCAAAATATGGGCACCTTTGTCGACATTTACCCCATTGATGGTGCTGGCTCTACTCTTGCTGAGGCAGAGGAGACCTGTAGTAAAGCGCGCGATCTCATCATGAAATTCTGCCAGGCAGGCAATTTCAAAGCGAATAATTTGAATAATGGCTCAATTAAGAAAGCCTTGAAGGCAATGCGAGCATTTACTATGGGCGGAGCTGGTTGCTATCGGGAGAGAGTCAGACAATTTGCGGTGAGCAGGCAGTTTGATAGCTCGGAGTATCTTGCTTGTCTCGAATGGCCAATGGACTATGTCGTTTACGCTAAGAGCGATTTTGTGTCTTTAATCAGGGCTCCATTTGAAGACGCCGAGTTTTATATTCCTGAAGAATACGATCGTATTCTTCAGAGGCAATATGGTGACTATATGGCGTTGCCGCCCGAGGGTGAGCAAGTTGGTCATCATTATTACACGATCATTAGGAGGGCTTCCTAGCCCTAGGCTGTGTGCAGTTAATTTGATTAGAGAGGTTGGCCGATGCGTAGAGTAATTACGTATGGAACATTTGATTTGCTGCACTATGGGCACATCAATCTGCTCCAGCGCGCCAAAGAGCTGGGCGACTATCTCGTCGTAGGTCTATCAACTGATGAGTTTAACTGGGACGCCAAGCAGAAGAAGTGCTACTTCGGTTACGAAGAACGCAAACGATTGCTTGAGTCGGTTCGTTACGTAGACCTTGTAATTCCCGAAAGTAATTGGGAACAGAAGCGAAGCGATGTTCACGAATATCATATTGATACATTTGTGATGGGCGACGACTGGCAGGGTAAGTTTGACTTCCTTGAGGAGGAAGGTTGTGAGGTTGTCTACCTGCCTCGCACACCAGAAGTTTCGACGACCCAAATTAAAGAAGATTTAAAACGCAATCAGCGTTAAATGCGTAAGCATATTAGAGCTTCCGACTAATTCCACTGTGCATAGAAGTCGAGGTAGCCCGACTGTGCCGTCTGGCTGAGCTTTACACCGTCTTGGAAGACGCAGAGTTGCTTGCCTTCCGGAAGCTTTGAGGTGTCGGCAAGCTTGGCCCAGGTCCTATTTCCTGAGGTGTCGGCAAGCAGCCAGGAGTCGTCAGAGGTGCGGTGGATGGTCCAGCCGGCAAACTTGCGGGTACCGTTTGAGATGCCGAGCTGGGAGGCCTTCAGCGTCGCGGTGAGCTTGCCTACGATCACCTCGGTTGTCTGGGAAAGGGCTGCAGAGGTGTCCGAGGCGTGGTAGCAAACGGTGAACGACGCGGGGTCGGACCACTGTGCATAGAAGTCGAGGTAGCCCGACTGTGCCGTCTGGCTGAGCTTTACACCGTCTTGGAAGACGCAGAGTTGCTTGCCTTCCGGAAGCTTTGAGGTGTCGGCAAGCTTGGCCCAGGTCCTATTTCCTGAGGTGTCGGCAAGCAGCCAGGAGTCGTCAGAGGTGCGGTGGATGGTCCAGCCGGCAAACTTGCGGGTACCGTTTGAGATGCCGAGCTGGGAGGCCTTCAGCGTCGCGGTGAGCTTGCCTACGATCACCTCGGTTGTCTGGGAAAGGGCTGCAGAGGTGTCCGAGGCGTGGTAGCGAACGGTGAACGACTTAACGTTCGGATACTCCACCGCCACCTCATACACCGCCGTCCAGCTGGTGCTGCTCGCCGTCGTCACGTTGCTCGTGCACGTCAGCGTCACGGCACTTCCGCCGGTTTTCCACTCCATCGCGTTGATCGCATACGCCACGATGCCGTTCTGGATGCCGCAGATGCTGGGCGGCAGGCTCGCGTTGTCGCTCGTGATGGTGAAGCTGGTCTCCTTGGCGTCCAGCTTGGCCTGGATCCTCGCCGCGTAGGCCTCGGCCCACTCCTTGGCCTTGCCGGTCTTTACGAAGTAGTTGCTCTCCAGGTCCGTGCT
>CAVEUW010000083.1:0-7770 GCA_963619015.1 Senegalimassilia sp.
GAAGCAGCTTGCGGGAGGCGGCCCGCGAAGCGGCTAGCTATCAGCGCGCTTCATATGCGGCAGTCGCTTAGCGTGTGCAGGCAGTTCTCTAGCGAGAGTTCTTCTGCTTGCGGCGTGCACGCACAGCCACAGCACCAGCAGCTGCAGCAACACCTGCGATGCCAGCCATAACGCCTGCCAACGAGTCACCCGTCTTTGCGGAAGAGGACGTCGTGGTCTTGCTACCGCCGTTGTTGTTGCCGTTCGAGCCACCCGGAGTTTCGGTGCCGGGCTTGTCGTACTTGTTGTCGAACTTAGCGATATAGGTGCCGTTTTCGTCGTAGCCGCGCTTCTCGTCGCCGTACTTGACGCTAGTCACTTTAAGGGTGCCGTCCACGTCCTCAACGGTGATGGTTACGGTGAAGTCGTCATCGTTGGTCCAGCCGTCGCCAAGCTTGGAGGTCTCATGCACCGTATAGGTGAAGGTGCCCTCTTCGGTAAGCTCGATAGCGTCGAAGTTGACCTTAGCATTGTCCTTGGTGGCTGTGATCTCTTTGCCGACCTGCTTGCCATCCTTGTCAAGCAGCGTAAAGGTAAAGCTCTCGCCAGTGGTAATCGGACCGCCATTGACGGTCTTTTCAACACCGATAGTAGCCGAGCCAGCCTTCGCAGCATAGGTGTTGTCGAAGCCAGCCACGCCCTCCTTCGTGTTGGAGTACGTCACTTCAGCGGTGGTCTTGCCGTTGGTCTTCGACACAACCACAGTGGCGGTCACATCGGATGCAGCGGTCCAGCCGTTGTCGTTATGACCAGTCTCATGGATGGTGAAGGTGTGCGTGCCGACCTCAACCAGTTCGAACTTCTTGTTGTCGAAGTACTTCACCTCGCCCATCTCGGTTTCGACGGTGTCAACAAGTTTGCCGTCCTTGTCGAACAACTGGAAGGTGAACTTCTCGCCCGGCTTGGCCTCGGTACCGCCATTGACGGTCTTGTACACGCCAATCTTGGCTTCACCCGGGTTGTTCGGGTTGTTCGGATTCTCAGGCGTGTCTTCACCAGGAGTATCAGGCTCGTACTTGTTGTCGAACTTAGCGATGTAGGTGCCGTTTTCGTCGTAGCCGCGCTTCTCGTCGCCGTACTTGACGCTAGTCACTTTAAGGGTGCCGTCCACGTCCTCAACGGTGATGGTTACGGTGAAGTCGTCATCGTTGGTCCAGCCGTCGCCAAGCTTGGAGGTCTCATGCACCGTATAGGTGAAGGTGCCCTCTTCGGTAAGCTCGATAGCGTCGAAGTTGACCTTAGCATTGTCCTTGGTGGCTGTGATCTCTTTGCCGACCTGCTTGCCATCCTTGTCAAGCAGCGTAAAGGTAAAGCTCTCGCCAGTGGTAATCGGACCGCCATTGACGGTCTTTTCAACACCGATAGTAGCCGAGCCAGCCTTCGCAGCATAGGTGTTGTCGAAGCCAGCCACGCCCTCCTTCGTGTTGGAGTACGTCACTTCAGCGGTGGTCTTGCCGTTGGTCTTCGACACAACCACAGTGGCGGTCACATCGGATGCAGCGGTCCAGCCGTTGTCGTTATGACCAGTCTCATGGATGGTGAAGGTGTGCGTGCCGACCTCAACCAGTTCGAACTTCTTGTTGTCGAAGTACTTCACCTCGCCCATCTCGGTTTCGACGGTGTCAACAAGTTTGCCGTCCTTGTCGAACAACTGGAAGGTGAACTTCTCGCCCGGCTTGGCCTCGGTACCGCCATTGACGGTCTTGTACACGCCAATCTTGGCTTCACCCGGGTTGTTCGGGTTGTTCGGATTCTCAGGCGTGTCTTCACCAGGAGTATCAGGCTCGTACTTGTTGTCGAACTTAGCGATGTAGGTGCCGTTTTCGTCGTAGCCGCGCTTCTCGTCGCCGTACTTGACGTCAGTCACCTTGAAGGTGCCGTTTTCGTCGGCCACAGTCAGGGTCACGGTGAAGTCGGAATCGTTAGTCCAGCCATCACCAAGCTCGGAGGTCTCATGCACCGTGTAGGTGAACTCGCCGGCCTCGGTAAGCTCGATAGCGTCGAAGTTAACCTTCGGAGCATCCTTGGTGGCTGTGATCTCTTTGCCGAGCTGCTTGCCATCTTTGTCAAGCAGCGTAAAGGTAAAGCTCTCGCCGGTGGTAATCGGACCGCCGTTGACAGTCTTTTCAACACCGATGGTAGCCGAGCCCTTAAGAGCGGCGTAGGTGTTGTTCATCGCCAGCCTTGGTCCAACCGTTACCCAGCGTAGAGGTTTCCTTTACCTTATAGGTGTAAACGCCGGTCTTGTCATAAGTCTGAGAATCAAAAGCGGCAGTCGGCGCGTCCTTAGTGCAAGCAACAGTCTTGCCGACCTGGGTTTCAACATTGCCTTCACCAACGGAGTAAAGCGCAAACTCAAACTTCTCGCCCTCGGCGATGTTGGCGGAAGCGCCGTTAACGGTCTTGGTCACGCCAAGTGTGGTGGAGCAGCTAGACACATACTCGTTATAGACGTCATAAGAGGTTGCAGCCGTAGGAGTCATCTTCAGCTGAACAGCCTTATTGTAGGCAGTCTGGTATTCAGACTCGTCGGTACCCTTAAGCATCACAAAGTGCTTGGATGTATCGGTGATTTTGTAGCTAGCCGGAGCCTTAGTCTCAACAAAATAGTACAGCGTATTCACGTTGAGCGGCTGCGTCTTGGAGCCGAACGAAAGTTTGCCGGCCTTATCGGTAACGCCGCTGTCAACCTTCTCGGCAACCAGATTGCTCGTAGAACTAGCGTCCATATCAACCTTATACAGGTCGAACTCGGCACCCTGAAGCTGCGTCTTACCCTGGTCGTCGGTCTTGTTGATCGTAAAGCCGTAGTTCACCGCAGAGGTATCGGCATCGGATTTCGTGACGACAATCTGGCTTTCGCTCTTCTCGGAAGACTTAGCTACGCCGACAAGCTCACACGTGTTCGTAAAAGGCTCAGCCTGAGTGGAAGACTGAGAAGGCATGACGTTGTAGGTAACCGTCATTGCTGTTTCATCGGGAATGGTAAGGACAAGCTGCACAGACGTTGCGCCCGTTTCCTCGTTGTGAAGATTGTTAACCTTGTAGGTAACCTTGCCATTTGCCAGCAGGTCGCTACCATCCGCACCAACAACCTTCAGCGAGCCATTAATCAGTGAACCACGATGATCCATGGTGTCTTGAAGCGTGATGGCTTTGCCGCCGTTTAGCTTGCTTGCGTGCTCATTGACCTTAATGGTGTATGAGACAACGTTGGTGCTCTTGTCCTGATTGCTGCTCTTGTTGAGCATTTTATCGACGAGGGTCACCTTACCCTCGCCCGCGGGGAAGGAATGCGTGCCGTCGCCAGCCTCAGCCTTGTTGGTAATCTCGGTACCTTCATTGCCAGCAGCAACGGAAGAAGCCTTTGTGGCGGTCTGATAGACCAACTGCACACAAAGCTTAGTCGTTGTCAGAGTATTCCCGTAGCAATCCGTCAAACCACTGCCAGCAGTCGCGAGGGTAAAGACAGCCTTTCCATCTTTTACAACAGGTGTTGTGGGGAAATATTTATTGCCCCCGGGGAAATTACCATAATACCCGGCCAGCCCGTACTTAGCACTGTTGCCAACAATCTCGGTGTTGGCAGGCAGCGTGTCGGTAACGGTTACGTTGTTGCCCTTAAGGTCAACGACTGGGTTGTAATAGTTATCCTTGTTAATAGCAACCGTCCACGTGGTGATGAAGGCACCCTTGGTGCCGTCAGCGAACTCGTAGTCAGCGTTGTAGCTGCTATAGGTGCCGCTCTTGTCCACCTGAGGAGCGTCGGCCTCCTTGGCTACGGTGTAATTTTTCTCGCCCTGCTTCTTTTCGTTAGTACCGACCTGAACCCAAGTGTTGTTCTTGTATTCGCCAATACCCTCGGCACCGGTCTTGGTGCTCGTGGTGCTGTAGTTAATGTAAACATCCTTCTTGCCCAGCAGGCTCTTTACGGTATCGCTAGCCTTGAAGGTGATCTTGAAGAGGTAGGGCCCTTCGTCCTTGGTGCCCTTACCAACGGCAGTCGTGGCCTTCGTGATGGCGTAGTCGGTGCCAGCCTTAAGTGTCTGAGTTTGGTTAGCGTTGTCCGTGTAGGTAAGCACAACGTCGCCCGTAAGGTTCATGCTGACGCCTTCGGGCAAATTGCTGAAGTAGTCGGCAACAACAATCGTCGAGGCGTCAGTAGTGGTCAGCGCCTTGGACAGGCCAACGGTAGTCTTCCAAGAAGCCTTGCCGTCGTACTCGGCAGCGTTGGTCTTAACCGTGCCATCGAGTGCCTTGCTGATCCACGTTTCATCCTTAGGAACGCCATAGCTGTACTTGCCGCCATCAGAGCCTTCGATGCCACCGCCAGACGGAGGCGTTACCTCAGAGGTGTTCTCGACGGTAACATCTTTGGAAGTGTCGGTGAGCTTGGTGTAGTAGACGACAGTCAAGGTCTTTTTGCCCAAGCCTGCGGGCAGCTTAAAGGAAAGCTTATTGCCAGTAAACGAAGGAGTGACAGTTACGGCGTTGTTGCTCGAATCAGTGACCGTGACACCCTTATCCGTAGCAAAGCTGTGGCCATCGCCTAGCTCATCCTCGAACGTATAGTTGCCCATGTCGGCGTGGATACTACCGGTGTTGAGCTTGACAGTCCACTTGATGTAATCGCCCTCAGCAGAACCGTTGCTCTTATCCACCATCTTATACTTAGCAAAGTTGGGGTTAATGTCCTTTTTCTCGCCAGACTGATTGGTGCTCCACGTCCACTTTGCAGTATTGGACACGTTAGAGAGGTCGGTGTTATCAGTGGTCGGAAGGCTGTTGACCGTGGTCTTGTACGTAATGGTGTAGGTGCCCGCATCGCGGTTGCCAAGCTTAAAAGTAGCCACCTGACCCGCAATGGTGGTAGGGGTTATGGTCTCGTTGTTTAGCTTAAAGGAATCGCTGACGAACGAAAGGTTGCTGCCGATAGTGTCGGTCACCACAAGCTTGGTGGCATAAGTGGCGACATTTAGCGAGACTGTCCACTCATAGCAATTTTCGGACTCGTTGTAGTTGCCGGACCACTTACTGCCGGAAACATTGCCGTCCTTGTACGGAATCGTAATGCCCGTGCCCTGGCCAGGGAACTTAATTTCTTCCGACGTGCCATCACCAACGTTAGTCTTAGTCAGATGACCCTCGAAATTAAAGTTGAAGTGCTTAACAATCTGGGAAAGGTAGCTTTCAGCATACTTAATGGTAAGCACGTTGTTGGTAAGCTCCCATGTACCAGCATAGGTGCTGCCATCGTATAAATCCTTGGTGGCAACATTGTTGAACGAAATACCCTCAGGAAGCTTATACGTAACGTTGGGATGGGCATACGTTGGGGTGTATGCCTCGGCGCCAGTAAACTGAATGTTCAATGTACCGTAGATAGACTGGCCAGCCGTAACAGCATTAGTGCTAGAAACTTCGTTCTGACGGTTCGAATCAGTGTACAGGTGAGCCTCGGACTTGCAATTGTTGCTAACGTCAACCGGCTCAGCACCAGCGTTGTAGCCAGTGTCGGACAGCAGCATGATGTCGCTTTCCCCAGCTGTCGGCGTGCTGACCACGTTGCTTTCAATGGTCTGCTTGGTGGCCTGCTTGTCGGAGTTGGCAGCAGTTGCCTGTGCAGATACGTTAGCATCGTTAGTCGCAGCAGCGGTTACAACATCGGACGCCACGCCCTCGGCGCTTGTCGAAGCGCGAGAAACTGTGACCTCAGTTGCCGATTCGGTCGCAGTTGCGCTGTCGCCAGCTACAGCAGCGGTGTTGTCAACCGTGGTCGCATTGCCGGCCGCAGGCGTTGCCTGGCCGTCAGAAGCTGCAGCGTCGGTTGCCACGCCAAGCGACTGAGCTGCGGTGGCGGCCACATCTGAGCTGCCTGAGCCGCTGGTCGCAGCCATAGCTTTTGTGGCAGGCGACATGCCCAGCACCAGCACGACTGCCAACGCGATGTTGGTCAGCTTAGCGCCTAGCTTGGCTCCTCTCATGTTCTTCTTCATTTCGTCTTCCCTTCCTTTCGGGACCTAACACCTTTGCATTACATGCAAACAGCCCTACGCAAAGCGCAAGGCTAGTTACGCCAGCCTTCACTGGCGTGGTTACCAATATATGATGTGGCTTGGCCAAGCAAGCAAAGCCTGCCAAGAGCGCATGCCTCAGTCATGTGGGCGTTAAGCTGGGCGTTTATCACTCAACATACGTACGCATGATGGACGATGCCTTCTTTCCCCTACTTGACCGTTATCAGCGAAACAATCAGCGCATCATCGCCGGTTTCGCGAACATGTATAGTAACAAATAGCTTTATTCTCATGCCAGACCAAATGGCCAAATGCAGGCATTTTGGTACTCAACGCCTGCGGCGTTCAAACAACAGTTGATACCACACATAAAACGCCGACAAGTTTCGTGACAAATGGCGAACTCTGCCCGAAGGGAGTGCGAACCTAGGCTAGCAACCTCTGCTTATGCAGGCTGCGGGGCGGGTGCGGGGTCGCGCGGGCCACAGCGCGCGCAGCAAGGCGGCCGAGTGCTACAAGGCGGCGACGCAGGCGGGATTTCGCGGGCGACCGAGTGCTACAAGGCGGCGACGCAGGCGCGGTCGCGCGAGGCGTGCGCGGACTTAGGCGGGTGCGGGGTCGCGCGGGCCACAGCGCGCGCCGCGGGGCGCGCAGCAAGGCGGCTGCAGTAGCTTCTACAAATCCAAGCTGTCGATGACCTCGCGAAGCGTTTTCGCCGATGCCTGCAGCTGAGCGCGTTCTGTATCGTTAATGGGAATGGGCACCTGATATTCGATGCCAGCCGCTCCGACCACCGCGGGCATCGAAAGCACGATATCAGTCAGGCCATAGTCGCCGTCGATATAGTTCGACACCGGCAGGATCGATTTTTCGTCGCGGGTGATAGCGTCGCAAATGCGCTTAACCGTCATAGCGATGCCGTAGTAAGTGGCGCGCTTCTTCTTGATAATCTCGTAGGCTGCGTCACGAACATCAGCAGCAATGCGCTCCATGTTCTCGGCATGGTCAGTATGCCCACGCAGCTCACAGTAGTCGTTTATGGGAATGCCGGAAATGTTGGCCAGGCTCCAGACAGTAGTCGTTTATGGGAATGCCGGAAATGTTGGCCAGGCTCCAGGCGGCAATTTCGCTATCACCGTGTTCGCCAATAATGCGCGCGTGCACATTGCGCGGGTCGACGCCGAGGTGCTCGCCAAGGGCATACTTGAAACGCGCGGTGTCAAGCACCGTGCCGCTACCAAACACACGACTTGCCGGCAAGCCCGAAAGTTTGAGAGCCACATAGGTCAGAATGTCCACCGGGTTGGATACAACTAGCAGAATTCCCTGATAATCGCGCTCGGCAATTTGTGGAATGATGGACTTGAAAATGGCCACGTTCTTGTTGACTAGGTCAAGGCGCGTCTCGCCGGGAGCCTGGTTGGCTCCAGCGGTAATAACGGTAATGGCCGCGTCGTCGATATCGGCATAGTCACCGGCATAGATATTCATAGGCGTGGCGAACGGCATGCCGTGCGCAATGTCGAGCGCTTCTCCCTCGGCGCGGTCGCGATCAACATCAATGAGTACCATTTCGCTGAACAGGCCAGACTGCATCAGAGCGAATGCACTGGCGGAGCCGACGAAACCGCAGCCAACAATGGCGACCTTGCGTGGGTTGATGAGTTTGCTGGGCATGAGAGGCTCCTTTGCGGTGGGTGGTTGGTGCGGTGGG
>CAVEUW010000084.1:0-7620 GCA_963619015.1 Senegalimassilia sp.
CCATTATGATGCCAACACGCCAGATGCTGCTTGCCGCCATTGAGACTGACCCCGAAATCGCTGACCGCGTTACGCTCGCGCTTTCCACAACTAACCCCGAATACTGCGAAGAGGACATGCGTTGTGCAAAAGCCTGCCCCACAGGTGCACGGCGTCCTGATGCAACAGACGGCTCACTTATATTTGAGGCGCGCTTGTGCATAGGTTGCGGAATATGTGAAAGCGTGTGCCGACATGGTGCTATTGACCTTGTGGAAACAAATGCGAGCGAACTTGCGTGCTAAGATACTTGCGAACAATACGCAACTAAGGAGTATTCCTTTATGACAGAGCCAAACAACAACCCTACTGGTCAGAACGGCAGCACGCCTAACCAGATGCCTGGCCAGACTACCAACCAGCAAACTAGCCAAATGCCTGGCCAGTCTACAAACAACCAGCCGACCAACTACCCGCCAACACCGGGTGCTGCTTACACGCAACCGGCACAACCGGTGCAACCTGCGCAGCCTCAACAAAAACGTAAGGTATGGCCTTGGGTTTTGCTCGCGTGTCTGCTCGCATTCTTGCTTGGCATGGGTGGATGTGCAGGTTGCGCTGCTGTCGGCATGTTGGTTGGCACAAGCACGGCTGCACGCGATGGGTCGCTCCACCTTTACGACTACGACGACTACCCTTACGGTTACAACAACAACTCAGGTTCAAATTCTGGCTCTAATTCGAATTCTTCCAGCTCAGACACTTATGGTGGCTTCACCATGGATGACATCAAAAACGCTGCTGATGGCCTTTCGGGCGACATCGAAGACGGCAAAGCAGCTTCTGGTTGCTATGTGGTAGGCCGCGATATTGCAGCCGGCAGCTACTTTATGCAGGGCATGACTACCGAAGAAAGCAACTTCTATATTTTTACACCCGAAGGCTCGGGCACCTACAGCCTAAAGGCTTCTATCGTCTACGTTGGCCATTACTTCTACGACCTTGAAGAAGGCCAGGTCATCGTATATATTCCTGCCGGCAACGACCTCCGTATGATCCCTTCAGACCAGGCTGACTTTCACCCGCAGGCACCATATTCCAGCGGCCTATATCGCGTCGGCACCGACATCCCGGCTGGTACCTACACAGTTTCGGTTGCAAGCGATGCTCCAAGCAGTCCTTCGCAGGAATATGCAGCCTACATTATGAAAGACCTAGAATTTAACGACGATTCTATTCTGGAAACAAAGTACCTACTCAAAGGCCAGTCGCAAACTATTACGGTTGAAGACGGCCAGCTGGTAGAACTATTCGGATGCACAGCAACACCAACGAACTAGCAACGGCCCAACAACTACCTAGCAACTACCGCAGAACCCAACATACGACCCGCAAGAGGCACACTATGGCAATGGAAAAAATCCCGGAAGACGCAACGCTCGATCAAATTCGCGCATGTTTCGCAAACGATAAATTCGCAACAGTCGCAACTGGTTGCACGATTATCGAAGGCAGCCGAGGACACGCGGTTTGCGAGCTAGAACTTACCGAAAACCATCGCAATGTCGCAGGCAATGTTATGGGTGGCGCAATTTTTACACTTGCCGATTTCTGCTTAGCTATTGCGTGCAATGTTGGCGAAGAACCGACCGTTTCGGTTTCAAACACCATTGAATACCTGTCTGCTGCCAAAGGCACGAAGCTTATCGCCCGCTGCGATGTTGATAAATCTGGCCGCAAGCTAGGCTTTTACACCGTCGATATCACCGACAACACCGGCCGTAAAATCGCCCGCATGACCGCTACCTGCTATAGATAGCATTACTCGTTAAAGAAGCGCTCAGCAATACGTGCTGATTCAGCTGCATCTTTCGCGTAATAGTCAGCGTTTATTTGCTTGGCATAATCGGCCGTAAGCACCGCGCCGCCAACCATCACTTTGCAATCGGGAAGCTGCTCATGCAGAAGTGTAATTGTCTGCTCCATCGAGCGTACAGTTGTAGTCATCAGTGCAGAAAGTCCCACAAGCCTAATGCCCTCTTGGCGACAAACGCGCAAGATTTCGTCAGGCTCAACATCACGTCCCAGGTCAACTACACGGTAACCGTAATTTTCAAGCAGCATCTTCACGATGTTCTTACCAATATCGTGAATGTCACCCTTCACCGTTGCAACAGCAATCGCACGGTCGTTCGACGACTCTTGCCCAGACGATCCCACATGAACTCGAACAACATCAAAGCCAGCTTTCACTGCTTCAGCTGAGGCCATCAGCTGCGGCAAGAAAAATACACCTTTGTCGAACTTTTCGCCAACCACATCAAGCGCGGGAATAAAAACGCCGTTAACCAAATCAAGCGGGTCGTGATTCTCAAGCAATGCCTCTGTAGCCTCGCTCATCGGGCCACGGCGCCCGGTCATAATCAGGTGCACCATTTCACGTACAGAATCAGCGCAGTCTGCAAAGGCTTCAGGAATATCAATGGGACACGTCGTCGCGGTAGGCGCAGAACCTGCCGAGGCCGCGCCAGTTGTCGCCGAAGCGCTCGCCCCGCTGCCAGCAACCCCAGCGCCTGCGCCGCCTGGCGCACTGCCAGACGCGCCACCTATGCCAGACGCGCCAACTGCACCACCTACGCCGCCACTTCCACCAGCAGGCGCCTCATACGGGTCAACAGCCTCAGCATACGTCTCAATAAACGAACGCGCACCTTCGTCTTGGCAGTTCAACACCCTAAATGTATTCACAGTATCGGTGTAGCGACGAGCCTTCGGATTCAAAATTGGCATATCAAGTCCGCAACCAAATGCTGCCGCCAAAAACGTCGTATTTACCATATTTCGCTGTGGAAGGCCGAAACTGATATTGGAAACACCTAAGCAAGTTCGGCAACCCAAGCGCTCTTTCACCAGGGTAATAGCTCGCAAAATTTCCTGCGCCTCAGGCTGATTAGTGGCAACCGCCATGGTCAAACAGTCAATCACCACATCAGTTCGCGGAATTCCATACGATTCAGCTTCGTCAACGATACGCTTTGCAATAGCAAACCGATCTTCAGCACGTGGAGGAATACCGCCTTCATCAAGCGCCAAGCCAATAACTGCACAGCCATACTTTTTCACAATTGGCAGCACGGCATCAAGGTTTTCTTGCTTGCCATTTACGCTATTGATCAGCGGTTTTCCAGCATAGCCACGAACGGTAGCCTCAATGGCTTGCACATCAGAAGAATCCACCACCAAAGGAAGCGGCACAGTTGCCGAAAGCTTTTCGACCGCAGCAGCAAGCACCACCGGTTCATCAAGTTCGGGAAGGCCAACATTTACATCAAGCACATCAGCGCCATGTTCTTGCTGCATCACGGCCTCACCGACAATGTAATCCATGTCACCAGCGCGTAATGCCGCCTTAAGTTTAGGCTTGCCTGTCGGGTTAATTCGCTCGCCGATAACTGCCACCTGCGACTTCCCATACGGAAGCACGACAGCACGCTGCGCACTCGCAAGAACTGTCGCCGGAATATACGGGCGCTGTGCTGGAGCGGTACGCTTGTCGGCCGACTGACGCAGCAGGCGCGTATACGCAGGCGATGTACCACAACAGCCACCAATAATGCTTGCACCCGCATCCATCATTTCGCCCATTGAACGGGCAAAATCTTCTGCGGAAACATCAAAGACCGTCTTGCCAGCTTCCATATGGGGAAGCCCGGCGTTCGGCTGCACCATCAAAGGGCATCGAACACGCTCGGCCATCGCACGGGCTGCACCCAACAGCTCAGCTGGCCCAAGAGAGCAATTCAGGCCAACCACATGTGCGCCCATGCTTGAGAGCACCTCAGCGGCCACATCAGGCGGCGTGCCTAAAAACGTACGGCCGTCTTCGCCAAATGTCATAGTGACAAACACCGGAAGGTTGCTATGTTCTGCTGCAGCCAAAAGCGCAGCTTTTGCTTCGCGCAAATCAGCCATTGTTTCAATAAGAATCAGGTCGCAACCTGCGCTAACTGCAGCTTCAACTTCTTCGGCAAACAAGTCATACGCCTGGTCAAACGTCATGGTTCCGAGCGGTTCAAGCAAAGCACCTGTCGGTCCAATATCGCCTGCGATATATGGTGCGCCAGCAGCACGAGCACAATCTGTTGCAGCAGCAAAAAGCTCAGCAACATCGGCACGGCCTTCAAGCTTCAAGGAATTCGCGCCAAATGTGTTTGTGGTAATTACCTCGGCACCAGCAGCAACATAAGCAGCATGAATGTCCGTGATATCAGCCGCATGGGTCAGATTTAAAAGCTCTGGAAGCTCAGTTGCCGCATCAAGCCCACGGTCCTGAAGCTGCGTTCCCATGGCGCCATCAAAAACCAGGTAATCTTTACCCTGAAGAGCGCGAAGTAAATGGTCATCCTTTATCACAAGGTTAGCGAAATCCGGCGCAGGCAAATATGGCAAAGGAGCTTGAACTTCGCCAGGCACTGCATTGACCACAGTGGAAGCAGTACTCTCATTACATGTTTTAGCCATGGCAGGTTATTCCCCTCTTCCTAAAATCGCAATCCCCTGCTGCAGGGCAGGTTGCGCAGGTATCGTCAACCGAATCGTTAGCCGCAGCGGCCTCTGTATCAAACAAGCCTATCACCGCCGTAATGCTTTTCACTGGTACAAGCATATTTGTGGCAGTCACGGTAATTCCCAGGCGTCGCTGCGCATCAAGCGCACGCAAAAACGCCGGCTGTACATCAAGCGGCAGGTCGCCATAGCCGGGGCTATAACGCCAATTCGTCACTAAACCCGCCTGGGCAGCAGCAGCTACTACTTGCTTTTCTGCAGCATTAGCGGCTGCCTCTACTAAAGCGGAGCAGCATGAGCCAAACATAGTTGCATCAGCTGGGCTTATTGCTGCCAATCGCCGATATTCGCGCTCGCTATCCATACCTAACGTGCATGCCATAAGAGCAACTTTTTTTGCCCCCGTCAAATGGCGAGAAATGTCAGCCCCCAAAAGCACAAGCCCGCAGTCTTTCAGCGTCACCTGTATGGCCGCGTCAACATCAATGTCGAAAATTTCCCACGCGTACGTTGGCTCAATATCACGCTCGCAAATGTCTGCAAGCGCGTGAAAGCGGGCCAGCAAAGCATCGTCAACTTGCTGACCCGCATATCCTAAATATCGAAGCGCCTCATCTCGATCAAGGCGCACACCGCATCCGTCGGCTTGGCAGAAGCGACCATAGGTAACCGTCACGAAACCAGCGCCACCTTTAGCGCACAAGAAGCAGCGCGAGCAACTTCTGGCTTATTCATCGTGTACACATGCACGCCATCGACCCCGTGTTCCTGCAGGTCAGTAAGCTGGCGGCAGGCGTATTCCACACCCGCTTGGCGCAGGCTTTCAGGATCATTTTCATAGCGCGCAAGCAGTTTGATGATAGGACTTGGCAGCGATGCGCCACACATGAACACCATGCGCTGAATTTGCTGCTTGCTCATAAACGGCATAATGCCAGCAGTGATAGGCCTGGTCACACCTGCCGCTGCCGCATCTTCGCGGAAGCGATAAAAATATTCATTGTCGAAAAATAGTTGCGATACAAAGAAGCTAGCGCCCGCCTCCTGCTTTTGCTTTAAGTGCTCAATGTTTAAGCGCAAGCTGTCGCAATCAATATGTCCTTCCGGGTATGCTGCCGCGCCAACGCAAAAACCAGCATCCGCAAGCACAGGAATCAAATCTTTCGCATAGTGAAAATCCGAAAGCTCGCAACCATCAGGCAGATCACCACGCAAAGCCAAAACGTTCGCAATGCCTTTGCTTTTCATGTCAGAAATGGCGGCCTCAATAGATTTTTTTGAAGCACCTGCGCAGGTCAAATGCGCAATAGAGGGCACACCGTACTCGTTTTGAATCATCGAAGCAATATCAGCCGTCGCGCGTTTGTTGCCGCTACCACCTGCTGAATACGTGACGCTGATAAAATCAGGCGCCAATTGCGACAACGGCGCCACAACTTCGCGCGCGCCCTCAACGTTCATTTCGCCCTTTGGAGGGAAAATCTCAAAGGACACTGGTTGCTTACCCGAATTACGAGCCTGTGTGAAAATGTCTGTAATAGTATTCATAATGCCGTACATTATAGCGAATACTCTGTGCGCTGCCTTGTTGTATTCTGAAATAATGCAAGTCGGACTATACAATTTAACGATAACCAAATATGATTGAACGAGATACAACGAAACTTCTGTTCAACCAGCAGATATCTCACCGGTTACCGATTGTTACCGGTTATACTAGAGGGACCAAAAAATACGATTTACGCTGACAGCAAGAGGTATTCCATGTCGGACGAACATAGCAAAGACAAACGACAAATGGCAGCTTGGGTAGAACGCCAACTTGCCGAAAAGGTTGATCAAGTTGCATCAAAGCGTGGAATTACGCGAACTGCAGCAATTGTAGAGGCCCTTCAGCGTTACGTTGAAGAAGAAACCAGCACTGCCCAACAGCTACAATCGCTCGATGAAAAGCTCAGCAGCCTACTATCCAGTGGCCAGACCAGCGCAAACACAGCCTCAAACGACAATAAGGCCGCAAGCGCAAATGGTTCCTCTGCTGCTTTGACTAGCACTGAAAGCACCGAAGCCATCATCGCAAGGCTTGATACCATTCTTGAACAAAACGAAGATATCAAAGCCGATCTAACTACGCTTAAAACCGGCAAGGTCAAACGTTCTGCGCCCAAAAAGAAACCCGCAGAGCAAAACACGATGTCGCTTTTCTAAGGCCAGGTTAGCAAGTGAGCATTTACATCACCGGCGATATCCACGCCTCGTACGATATACACAAGCTCATGCAGAGTCGTTTCGACGCAAGCAATCTCACCAAAGACGACTACGTCATTATCTGCGGCGACTTTGGACTCGTGTGGCATGAAGGCGAAGAAGAACTTTACTGGCGACGTTGGCTTGAATCTCGTCCATTCACAACGCTGTTTATTGACGGCAATCATGAGGGCTTCGGACTATTGAACAGCCTTCCTACTGAACAATGGCATGGCGGAGAGGTCCATCGCGTCAACAGTAGTATCTTGCATCTTAAACGTGGCGAAGTATTCGACATTGACGGCCTAAAATTCTTCACTATGGGAGGCGCTGCATCAAGTGCCTACGATAAAGAACACCGCGAAGCTGGTGTTTCATGGTTTCCTGAGGAAGTACCCAGTGAAGAAGAGCGAAAGCATGCCGAACAAACCTTAGAAGCTTGCAACTGGGAAGTCGATGTCGTACTTACCCATTGTGCACCTTCATCAGCGGAAACAGCAATTAGCAACGTTACCGATCGCTTGGAACTGCACCCTATGGATCGCTATACCGATTGGCTTGAATCGATTAAAGAAAAACTCGATTACAAAGCCTGGTTCTGCGGCCATTACCATGTCGATGCTGCCCTTGGCAACCACCTGCAAGTTCTATATCAGCATATTGCGAAACTGCCCACTACAGCAACTGATGGTATTACCTTCGAAACATACCCAGAGAACCCTACCGAGGAACAACTCCCCGAAGAAGAACTTGAATAACTGAAAGTATCATCTGCGAAAGAACTTGGCGGCAAGCTGTCGTAAGTTTCTGCTGCAGCGCAAGCAACCT
>CAVEUW010000085.1:0-7561 GCA_963619015.1 Senegalimassilia sp.
CGCTCGACTCCGCGAAATCGTTGTGGAAAACCGGCACATGACCTGCGGAAACAATCTGTAGGTGCGAGCGAGAGCTCGCACAGTAATAGACACTCGCGCAGCGAGCGTCACATTTTTATTCCCCAATCATCTCAGAAAGGGTGCGCCAGCCCAGCTCAGCGCATTTTACGCGGGCGGGCATGTGCGAGATGCTTTCAAGCTGAGCAGCTTCATCAAGGTCTTCGCGCTCATCTTCGGTGAGCGCTTCACCCTTCACCATCTTCATGAACAGGCCGCACAGACGGCGCGCCTCTTCGACGGTTTCGCCCGTGACCAAATCGGCCATCATATCGGCCGAAGCCTGCGACACAGCGCAGCCATGCCCCGTGAACGCAGCTTCTTCAATAACGCCGTTTTCTACACGCAGCTTCAGCACCATTTCGTCGCCACAGCTGGGGTTTACGCCCTCGTGCTCGTCGGTGGCGTTGTCCATGTCGTACTTGTAGTCGGGGTGGGCGTTGTGCTCCATGAGAGCCGCGGTGTAAATATTAGCCATTAAAAGTACTCCAAACGTTTTTCAGGCCTTCTATCAGGGCATCAACGTCGCCCTTGTCGTTGTAGAAGGCAAGGCTCGCGCGACAGCACGCAAGGTTTTCTACGCCAAGCCATGTTAGCAGAGGCTGCGCGCAATGATGCCCGGCGCGAATAGCCACCTGCGACATATCCAGGATGCTTGCCACGTCGTGCGGATGAATGCCATTGACGTTGAAGCTGATGACACCGTGATGCTCGTCGGGGTTGGGGCTGCCAATGACCTGGATAAACGGCAGCTTCGCCATTTCTTCCATGCAGTAACGCACCAGCGCCGCCTCGCGTGCAGCGATAACGTCAAGTCCGACCGATTCCACATACGCGATGGCCGCGGCGGTGGCATAAATGCCGGCTGCGTCTTGCGTACCGGCCTCAAACTTTTCAGGCACTGGCGCCCAGGTTGCATCCTGCTCGGTTACAGAATCGATCATTTCGCCGCCAGTAAGGAAAGGCGGCATGGCGTTTAGTAGCTCGTCGCGACCCCACAATACACCCATGCCAAACGGGCCAAATAGCTTATGCGCACTAAAGGCGAAGAAGTCGGCACCAAGTTTCTGCACGTCAACGTGAATATGCGGAACGGATTGCGCACCGTCGACCACCAGGTAGCCGCCCTGCTCGTGCACGCGGCGACCCAGCTCTTCGACCGGGTTTTGCACGCCCAGTACGTTGGACACGTGCACGACCGAGAGAATCTTGGTTTTCGGGCCGATTTTCGCGTCCATTTCCTCGGGTTGGATGATGCCGTTTTCGTCGGGGTACAAATACACCAGCTTTGCTCCGGCGGCGCGGCAAGCCTGCTGCCAGGGAATGAGGTTGGAGTGGTGCTCCATGATGGTGATGCATACCTCGTCGCCGGGCTCAAGCACGGTCGGCGCAAATGCCTTCGCCACGATGTTAAGCGACTCGGATGCGTTGCGCGTGAGCACGATGTCGTGCGCGTCGGGCGCTCCGATGAATTTCGCCACACGCTGGCGAGCGATTTCGATAGCCTCGGTGGCCTCGACCGACAGGCGATACAGGCCACGCAGGGCGTTCGCGTTCATTTCCTCGTAGAAGCGACGCTGGGCGTCGAGTACGGCAGCAGGGCGCTGAGCTGTAGCTGCGCTGTCAAGAAACACCAGGTCGGGGTGGTTTGCAAGCAGCGGAAAGTCGCGCTTGTAGGGGTTTTCGGCGATGTTTGCCGCGCATACGATATCTTCGGCGGTGGCAGCTTTCTGTGCCGCGTGGGCCGCATCGGCAACGGCGCAGGCTGTGCCCACGAGTTCAGTTTCGGGTTGCGTTGCCATGCTAGTCCTCCACTTCCTGGTAGGGAATGCCTGTTGCGGCGGCTAGGCGCGCAATGCCAGCGCGTACCTGAGCGTCTTCAACGGCAATGGCGGTTTCTTCAAGCGTTGCTGTGGCGAACAGGCCCTCGGCAGCAGCTTGTGAAAGGCCGCGGCACTTCAGATAGAACATCTGATCAGGGGCAACATGGCCGATGGTGGCACCATGGTTGCCGGCAACGTCATCTTCATCACACAAGATAACGGGGATGGTTTTGTTTTCGACTTTTTCGTCGACCAGCAGTACGGTTTCGTTTTCAGAGCCTTGCGAACCCTTGCAGCCATGCACTAGGTCAATGGTGCCGCGGTAGGTTTTCTTCGATTCGCCCATAAGCGAGCCGTTCGCTTCAATATTGGAAAGCGTCTTGCGGCCGCGGTGGCGCACGACGTAGTTGAAATCGCGAATGTCCTGGTTGCCGGCCAAATAGCGGGTTGAAATATCAACGCGGGCGGTGTCGCGGCGAAGGTCGCAAGCCAAGCCCGTGTAGGACTTGCCGGCGCCGAGCATGCGATGCGTGATGGTGACGTGCGCGCCTTCGGCGGCCACAATGCCGGTGTTGTCAAGCGCTGTCCAGCTTTCATCAAGCGTGTGGACAGACGTAACATTGATATGGGAATATTCGCCAGCGAATACGCGCAGCTGCACGCCCGTGACGCCTGTGCCTGCGACAGGGGAGTCAAGCGAGATGGTCAGGTTCACGGTTGCGCCCTCGGCGGCGACTACGTCGATGCAGGCTACATTGGCGGCGCCGTCAACGCCGGGCACGCGCACGGTTGCGCTGCCAGTCTGGCGCTTGGCGGCGGCCAGTACGATGGGCGCCGCACCTGCGGCGTCAACCTGGGCGGCAAGCCACTCGGTTGCAGCCTGGCCCATGCCGCATTCGAATGCACAGGCCACGTTGTTGGCCATTTCTTCGGAAAGTGCGCGCTGCTCGTAGGCCGAAAGCGCGGGCACATCAAGGTTGGACGGGTCTTCGGTGCCGTCGGCAGCGTGAAGGATGGCGCGCGTGTCGGCCGGTGCGGCTGCGGCGTCGGCGTCAACCTGCGCTTGCAGGCCGGCGACGGCGGCGTCGAAGGCGGTGGCGGCTGCTGCATGGGCGGCTGCGGTGGTCGCGTCGGCGGTCGCAGCGCCAGCGGCGCCAGTCGCATCAGCGGCACCTGCAAACACCCCGTCAGCTTCCACAGTCACCTGCGATGTGGCGTGAAGCGCGGCGTCAAGTTCGACATCCGTATAGTTCATGTCAAGGCGGTGCCAGGTGAAAGCGGGCATCGCGTTGGATTTGCTCAAAGTCGTCATTAGCCGATCGCCCCTTCCATCTCTAGCTTGATCAGGTTGTTCATCTCTACCGCGTATTCAAGCGGCAGTTCCTTAGAAACCGGGTCGGCGAAGCCGTTGACAATCATCGTGCGCGCTTCTTCTTCCGAAACGCCGCGGCTCATCAGGTAGAACACCTTGTCGTCACCAATGCGGCCAATGGTGGCTTCGTGGCCGATATCAACGTGCTTGCAGCGGATATCCATCGCCGGGATAGTGTCCGAGCGGCTGTGGTCGTCAAGCATGAGCGACTGGCACGACACGCTGCAGGCGGAGTTTTCGGCCTTCGGCGTGGCAACAACCGAGCTGCGGAATGTGGAAACGCCGCCGCCCTTCGAGATGGACTTGGTCTCGATAGACGCGCTTGTTTCGGGAGCGGCCAGCACGACCTTGCAACCAGTGTCAAGGTTCTGACCTGCGCCGGCGAATGTGATGCCGGTGAACGTGCAGGTAGAACGTCGGCCCGCCAGAATGGACATGGGGTACAGATAGCCCACATGGCTGCCAAAGCTGCCCGACACCCACTCGATGGTGCCGCCATCGTCGCAGGTAGAACGCTTGGTGTTCAGGTTGTACATGTTCTTCGACCAGTTTTCGATGGTCGAGTAGCGCAGGTGGGCGTTCTTGCCGACGAACAGCTCGACGGCACCTGCGTGCAGGTTGGCCACGTTGTACTTCGGTGCGCTGCAACCCTCGATAAAGTGCAGGTCAGCGCCGTCTTCTACAATAATAAGCGTGTGTTCAAACTGGCCCGCGCCCTTCGCATTTAAGCGGAAGTAGCTTTGCAGCGGGAAGTCAAGCTTGGTGTCTTTCGGCACATACACGAAGCTGCCGCCTGACCAAACCGCGCCGTGCAAGGCCGCGAACTTGTGATCGGTCGGCGGAATTAGCGTCATGAACTTCTCGCGAATAAGCGGCTCCCACTTGGGGTCGTGCAGTGCTTCTTCGATGCCGGAATACACGATGCCCATCTTGCTGGCCGTGTCCTGCATGTTGTGATACACCAGCTCAGAGTCGTATTGCGCGCCCACACCTGCAAGATAGCTACGCTCGGCCTCGGGGATGCCTAAGCGGTCGAAGGTGTTCTTTACGTCGTCGGGCAGGCTTTCCCAATCCGACTTCTGGTCGGCCTTAGGCTTGACGTAGGTGACAATGTTGTCCATATCAAGCCCAGCGATGGACGGGCCCCAATCAGGGGTTGCCATCTGCTGGTAAATTTCGAGCGACTTCAGGCGATGTTCAAGCATCCAGTCGGGCTCGTCTTTTTTCTCGGAGATCTCGCGCACGACCTCGGGCGTGAGGCCCGTTGCCAAGGCCTCGGCGGCCTCGCCGTACGAGAAATCGTAGAGGCTGCGGTCAATGTCCGCGACCTCGGTGCGTTGCTTTGCCATGGCCAGCTCCTTTAGTTTGCGGAAGCTTGGTCGGCGGCTTCGTTGGCAGCAGCGGCACCCGCGTCGGCAGCGGCACCCACACCCGCGGCGGCCTCGCGCTCGGCGGCAACCTGTTCGAACTGCTCAAAGCCGTTCGAGTCAATGTCGGCAATCATCGATGCATCGCCCTCGGCGGTCATGCGGCCGCGCACGAGCACATGCACGCGGTCAACGTCAACATGCTCAAGGATGCGCGTGTTGTGCGTGATGATAACCATGGTGCCGTTGCAGCGGCGACGATACGCGTCCATGCCGCGAGACACTACCGAAAGTGCGTCGACGTCAAGGCCGGAGTCAGTTTCGTCAAGGAACGCCAGCTTCGGAGCCAAAAGCAGAAGCTGCAGCATTTCGAGCTTCTTCTTTTCGCCACCGGAAAAGCCTACGCCCAGTTCGCGGTCAAGGTATGCCGGGTCCATGTCGAGTTCTTCAGCCAGTTCGCGCACATGTTTGCGGAACTGCTTGCCTTTCATGTCGCCAATACCCGGGCGACCTGCGGAAATAGCGCGCAGGAAGCTGCTGACGGGCACGCCGGGAATTTCCACCGGAGCCTGGAAGCTTAAGAAAAGGCCCGCGTGCGAGCGTTTGTCTGTAGAAAGATTTGTGATATCCTGTCCATCAAACGTGATGGAGCCGCCGGTTACGGTGTATTCCGGGTCGCCCATCACCACGTGACCCAGCGTCGATTTGCCGGCGCCGTTCGGGCCCATAAGCACGTGCGTTTCGCCGGCGCCAATGGCCAGGTCAACGTCATGCAGGATGGTTTTCTCGTCCACTGCAGCGGTCAGTCCGCTGACGCGCAGCAATGCATTCTCGTCTGCCATGTTCTTTACCCCTTTTCAGATCGTGGCAAGGTAAGCTCTTGCTTAATCATATACGTTTGATAGGATTAAGATACCCGGTCGCGCTAAAATGTCAAGCGAAATCGGACTTGTTGCGATACAATTCGCAGCATATTCTAAAGCTGAGCGTTTTTCCTGATGTTTTGGGAGAAATGAATTATTCATAACCGAGGATTATTGGTCGGTTCAAAGGGGGACTCGTGCTAATTTCGTCGAAAGGGCGCTACGCGCTCCGGTTGGCTGTTTGCATTGCGCAGGCGGGCGACGATGCAAAGGTTTCGCTGCGTGAAGTGGCGCAGCACGAGGAGCTTTCCCTGAAGTACTTGGAACAAATTGCGCGCCCGATGGTGTCTGCGGGGCTACTTGCAAGCGTGCGCGGAAAGGGCGGCGGCTACAAATTGGCGCGCGACCCGAAGGATATTTTGGCGGGCGATGTTTTGCGCGCTGTTGAGGGCACCACCGTGCCTGTGACCTGCGCTGCTTTGGAAGGCGACGAGCCGTGCCATCGCGCCGATGTGTGCACGACCGTGCGGTTTTGGGCAGGGCTCGACGAAGTGATTGAAAACTACGTCGACGGAGTCACTGTGGCCGACCTTGCTGACGGCCCGAAACCTTCGATTGAACTTCCTGAATAAAATAAAGAAGGGCTAGTTGCAGCTAGCCCTTTTCTAATCGTACCGCTCCGCCCGCCCCAGTTCAAACACGTGCGGGCTTTGCTAGCACATTTGTAGTATAACAGCCTGAACACTTCTTTTCAACGAAAGGGCACCGGGCACTATGCAAAAACACAGCGCTGAAGATTTGGCGACGCGGGCAGAAATTGCCGAGTCTTTGCGTGTTCGCACGCGGCAGGGAACGCCAACTGAGAAGCTGGAAATCATCATGACCGCAGCTGGGCTTGACCGTTTGGAAGCGGCAACGGTTATGGTTATCGGCCTTGGCGGCGTAGGCTCGAATTGCGTGGAAGCGCTCGCGCGCGGCGGAGTGGGGCACCTGGTTGTTATCGACCACGACGTGGTGAGCGAAAGCAACATCAACCGCCAGGCCATTGCTTTCCACAGCACTATCGGACGCAAGAAGCACGAGGTCGTGCGCGATATGGTGGCCGACATTAACCCCGATTGCGAGGTCGAGGCGCTCGACATGTTTTTGCACGCCGAAGACGTTGCGCCGCTGCTTGAGCGTTACTTGGGCCGTGTCGATATGGTAATCGACGCGATTGACTCGGTTTCCGCGAAGCTGGCCATTGCCGAATTTGCCTACCGCAATAAGATGCCCCTGATCAGCAGCATGGGCGGTGGCAATAAGCTGCATCCGGAAATGCTGCGCTTTGCCGACGTTTCGAAGACGAAGAATTGCCCGCTTTCGCGTGTGATGCGCAAAGAATGCCGCAAACGTGGAATCCGCAAGCTGTGCGTGTTGTATTCGTGCGAGGAGCCGGTGAAACGCCCGGCTATCGAGGGCGCCAGCCGTGCTGATCGCACGAATTTGGGCACGGCGTCATACATTCCGCCCATCATGGGGCAGATGCTTGCCGGCAAGGTGCTGTGCGAAATTGCCCAAGTCCCGGAGGCATAAGGGTTTGTTTGGCACTGTGCGGGCGGTGCTTGTGGTGTTGGTGTCGCGCCTGACGGCGCTCCCTATTGCTGTGCGAGCTTTCGCTCGCACCTACGAACAGGTCTTGACCTGGAGAAATAATTTGTAGGGTCGAGCGAAAGCTCGACCAGGCCGCAGCCGGTGCAGGGATGCTTGACCCCATCCGGCCGACAGAATTTCCCGGCCTGTTGGCTATTCGGCCATTGCCAATGAAAGAAGGCGCAGCAAATGCTGGAATATTTCGATATGCATTGTCATTTGGGCTTTTGTCCGGATGCTGAGCAGGCGGCGCGCGATTTGGCTTCCGTTGGCGTAGGCGCGTTTTCCAACACGGTGACCCCTGCTGAATTCGACGAACAACGACTGGCGCTTGCAGGTGCGGAAAACGTGCGTGTAGGCGCGGGCTTGCACCCGTGGTGGGTTGGCGCGGGCAAACACGCATCTGACCAGCAGTTCGATTGCGATTTCTTGTACGAGTTTGTGGCC
>CAVEUW010000086.1:0-7513 GCA_963619015.1 Senegalimassilia sp.
ACGTCTGCGCCGTCCTCGATCTCTCTCAGCATTTTAGAGAACTGGGCGCGGCCCGCGATGCTCTTGCCTGACGCGCCCTCGTCACGGAACACCTTTATAATTTCGATGCCCTCATAGTTGGCGTATCTCTCAATGGCGGAAAGCTGGGCATCCAGCGATTCGCCTTCCTCCACCTGCCTCAACGTTGAGACGCGCAGGTATGCGAACGCCTTCTTCTTGCTTTTTGCTTTGGTGACCATTTGCCTTCATCCTGCCACTATGTCATTTGGCGAAAATACTACTGGTCGCTTTTCTTAAGGTTGCAATCGCGACAGAGCATCTGACAGTTGTCTGCGGTTGTGGTGCCGCCCTTGCTCCACGGCTTGATGTGGTCGGCATGCATTTCGGAGATTTCGAAATGCTCCTTGCAATACGGGCAGACGCCATTCTGGCGTTCGTAGGCAGCTCGCTTCATACGGTCGTCGAACGCACGAATGGACAGGCAGCGCTCCTTTCCTGTGAGTAGATACTCGTAGACACCCGATTTCTTGGTCACGTCCTCGTCGGCCATGAGGCGCGAGACGCTCGCCTCGATGGCCTTCGGGTCGAGGTCGGTCCTATCCTTATGCTCGTTGTAGAAAAGGCCCCACGGAAGGCCCTTCATCTCATTCCGGTATTTCGGGAAGATAGCCTGAACCCAATCGATTACCGAGCGGAAGTAGCTCCATAGGGTCTGAGCCGTCGGGTCGTTCTGGCGTTCGGCCATATATGCCTCGATGGTCTTATCCTCGGCCGATGCGGCCCATAAAATGGCTGTCTCGAGGTATTCCTGGCGAATAGATGCCCCCTTGAGGTAGTCGCCTGCTAGGGTCGACGCCGCGCATCCTGTCTTCGAGAAGTAGCGTTTGGCGTCGGACACCCAGGAACCGGCATAGACGGCGTTCCTCAGCTCCTGGTCGGTCAGTTGCTCCCCGGCTATGTTGATAATGCGGAACCAGTCCAACTTTTCCGAGTCCGTTCCGTCGCAGACGTAAACGAACAGTTGGTAGTCGAGTATTTTTCTTTTCTGGTCCTCGGGCAGGTTGTAAAAGTATTTATCGTCGACGGAGAACGATCCGTCGACGTACTCGCACAGCGAAATGGTGCGCTGCTGTCCATCGAGGACCTCGTAAGCATCATCGCCCGTCTTGCACCAATAGATGACATTTAGGGGCAGGCCTTTCATAACGGTCCTGACCACCTCGTCACGCTGCTTGTCCTTATAGACGAATTCACGCTGATACCTGGGGCGAATATCCAGGCGCTCGCCGTAGCCGACAACGCCTTCCTCGGCGTCGTTGAAATACCCGTCGCAGACTTCGCCAACAGTAACCTTTTGCTCTTTGATTTGCATGGCTAGACCCCCTTCTTTGCAAAGTCATCGGGATGAGCTTCAATCCATTCATCCGTATAACGAATGAAGATTCGCCCATAGGTGATTTTCGGTACGCCGTTCTCGAGGATGTACGTGTTCTGAACGCGCCAAGTTCGGTTCATTGCCTTGTACTTCTGCTGAAGTTCAGGTGATGGTGGCGTATAGAACGAGCACTCACTCTCAGCCCATTCGAGGTCACCACGGCGTCCGAGTATTTCAAATTGCTCGGGGCAATAGCTATTCATGAAGGTAATCGGAACGCCCATGATTCCCTTGTAATCACAGGGTATATCGGCCATCCTTCCGACTTCAATTGCGTCGTAGTTGTCGTATTTCGGATATAGCTCTGGCTTATACTTCTTTACGAGAATCATTTCCTCATGGCGAAGCTTCAGGTCAAGGTTTGTGTACCAGCAGCAGTTGCGGAATTTGACTCGTCGCGTCTCTGGATCAAAAACACCCTTCGCATACTGAGATGTATCGGCACCTTCAGGAACATAGAAATAGGCATTCCCAGATTGAAACGGCGCACCAAGCCACATCTTGTTTTCCTGCATGAGAAGGAAAATATCCTTGTAGGTAATGGCGTTTTGGTTTCCGATGATGATGAAGTTCTTCTCGTGTTCCATTAAGGTTGCGACATACTCGCGGAAGAGCGAAAAAGGCGGGTTTGTCACCACAATATCAGCCTCGTCAAGTAGCGACAGACACTCAGGCGAGCGAAAATCCCCGTCTCCTTCGAGCTCACTAAGCTCATTCTCATGAGACTTGAAGAGCTCGGCGACGTCGAACATATCCACCCCACCATTTCCGGTCTTGTCATAAACGCTTGTGACAACAGCTTTGTAGGGCTTGTTTCTCGTTTCGTTTGAGTCTCCGACAACATCGAAAAGGGAAAGCTGCTTACCGGCAATCGGGGAACCTGAGTAGCAGGTAGCAATTATTTTTTTGAGTCCTAGCCGATTGAAGTTGAGGGCAAAAAACTTGAAGAAATTCGACTCAAATGGATCATCGCAGTTGCAGAGGATCGTCTTGTCTTTGAAGTGCTTGCGGTAATGCCGCATCTCCTTCTCTATATCACTCAGCTGCGTATAAAACTCATCCTGCTTCGCGGTTTTCGCGGCGCCGAGATTCGCGCTTTTTGCCATCTAACGCACCCCCGCACAATACATAGAGATCCACTCATGGATAATCGCCGCGACGGTGGTCCCTCGCTCGGCTGCGTACTTCTTCAGCAGCTTTTTGTCTTCGACGGACAAAGAGACCTGGATAGTGGTCCGTTTTCCCTCTGCGTCTCGCATCGAGTCCTTCAAGATGACCTCCTTTGTATATTTAAGGATTTGTATAAATATACAACATAGGAAGTCGAATCTGAGCTTCAAGCCGCCTTTCTTGCCCAGACTATCGGCAAGTGTCAGGGAAGTAGACCTCATTCTCTGAGATGAAGTCCGAAAAGGACGGGTAGCTTTCCTGATAAGCGCCTTTGTGCTTCTTTATCCACTCGACGCAGCTGGCGCTGGGGAGGTAGTCGGGCTTCAGCGAGTCGAGCAGGTATTCCATGAACTCGACCACCGCATCGGCACCCCATATCTCCTTGATCTTATAGAACGTGCCCATAATTCCGCTACCGCCGTAGACATAGGCAACGCTTCTTGCTAGGTCGTAGTTCTTGTTCGTGGACCCCCTGAGACAATAGCTGGCATTGCCGATTGAATCATCTAGCATCTGGCTGTAATCGGTGAGGCCGTCGGGATCGCCGTCCGCCACACTCATGAAGCGGTATTTGTTCAAGAGTGTCACGGCGATTAGTTCTGCGAACTCGTCGTCATTGGAGACTTTGGAAAGTTCCTCTCCGAGCTTGTGCGCGTACTCGTTCTTAAAGACGCCCTCGAACCTCACCCAATCGTCGCACCTGCGGGCCTTCTCGAGCTTCGTTCCTGAGCGCTGAATCTGCTCGAGCTTCTTGTTGTAGATGCGAAGCATGCCGTTGCTTTTCGGGCTTCCGATGTAGATGGTCGGGACCTCCTGACCGTCTATGATCCCCCTGAAGTTCGTCTGCATGCGTCGATATTTGGTTTCGCCCGTGGCCTTCGCCACGTATTCCCTGGAGAGCGAAACGCTTCCGTCCATCAGGGACTGGTAGATTACTGAGGTGTCTATGCCCTCGTCGATGTAGTCGGCGGTCATGTCGACCCTGGATGCCCTGATCGTGTACAGGTCGCTCTCGACGGCCTGGACGAGCTGATACGCCTTCATGCCCGTCTTCTCGCAGTAGTAATCGAGCGCCTGGGCGCTGAATTTCACAATGCACCCGAAGTCGGGCTGGTATTCGTGGAAAGCGGTCGCCAGGTAGAAGGGGTGGTCGCCGTAGTGATAGCCCATCGTATAGCCCTGTGGAACCCTCGGCTCGTCAAATCGCTCGCCGTAAACGTCCTGGAAGCCGGCCAATTCGGCGAACGTGCCTATCATGCGTACCGCGACGTCTTCCCACCCCTCTATTCCGAGCAGGTGCCTATAGGCAGGCGCAACCTGCAGGACCAGTGTGATCTCGTCTACTCCTAACTCGAGCATGTCGCACCTCCCTCAATTGAAAACTTAGAATTTCTTATGGCTTTCGGATTCCTGCGCCCCCGTTATTACATAACGGGGGCGCAGGCCTTGATTGCCCCTAGGATGTCGAAGTCCAGGTGGGACGACATCATCAGTCTGGGCTCGTTGGCGATTCCGGCTGCGGTGTAGAAGCCCTCGCCAATCCCCATGAAGCGGGCGGGTATCTCCACGCCTGGGCCGAAGCACGTCGTTATGGTCGTCTGCTCGGCGTTTCCCAGGCACACCTTGAGCAGAAGGTTGTCGCGCAGATACGTCTCTATCAGCGTCGAGTCGCTCTTCTGCATCGCGATCATGAGGAAGAAACCAAGCTGTCGTCCCTGGAGCACGACCTCGGACAGCAACGCTTTGACGTGGTCGCGCGTTTTCTTGTCCTGGGCCGCGAGTACCGAGGCGAAGCTGGCGTACTCGTCGAAGATCAGAATCGAGGGCGAGAGGCCGAAGTCCGAGTAGTCGGAGTCGAGCCTCGCCTTCAGCAGCTCTGCAACCTCCTCTTTTCGCCCGCGCATGTTATCCACGAACGATTCGAGCAGTGCGATCGTATCCTCGAGCGTAACGGCGGTTCTCCTCGGAGCGACCACATCTCCGACAACCTTGATGGAGCTTCCCTTGGGGTCGACGAAATACAAGTTGAAGGGAACGCCCTTGTTGAGCATCTGCAGAATCAGGCCGTAGCAGAAGTAGCTCTTGCCCGATCCCGTCGAGCCGACCACGAGGGCGTGCGTGAGCGGGACGACGGAGCGCTCGTCCAGGAACAACCTGTACGTCGGGATGGTCTTGTTGTGTTCCATGAAGGCGGCGAAGGACTTGAACGTCAGCTTGAACGGCGTCGAGGCGTCCACGAGCTCGTACACGTAATAGTTCTCGTCGTCCGTGGTGTAGTGGCGCTCGACGATGTATCTCCCCAGGGCGCACGAGAGGACAACATCGTCGAGGCGGGACTCGAACTTGAGGGAGTTTTTGATCGTCAGGGTGCCTTTTGACAGGCTGTCCTCGAAGGTTAACTCGATGTTGGGAACCTCAAGCCATACGCCCCTGTCTATGTATATGCCTGCATCGATCAACTGCCGCTCGAGGGAGTTCTGCACGCTCGCGTGCGTCAGGAAATGCCGAGGTCCTTTATGGATGCGATGAGAAATCAGGTACTGCACGGCGACCAAGACGAGTACGGCCACGGCGGCGGCAAGCAGGCACCCGCTTATCCGAGAGAGCGGTTCGGCGTGGCCCAAAAGGGCGATGGCCCGCCACGCCGCGTAGGACGCGGCGAGGCAGGCCATCGACAGAACGGAGGCCAACAGCCGAACCACGCTATGCCGGGGCATTGCCCGCCTGCTTAGCCGGCTTGGGCGCGACTGCACCGCGCTTCAGGACTTGCATGCCGTGAAAACGAAGGATCATGTCGAACTTGACGACGAAGCTGTTCTCTTGGTCGAAATCGTGAAGGGAGACGAGGTCGCCCTTCGCGACCTCACCGTCGTAGCCAATGACGGTCGCATCGAAAGTTTGGAAAACGTTGTTTTCGATGGGCTTGCCGGTCTTGTCGACACCGTAGTCGAAGTCGTCTTCGATGACCTGAAGGGTCACGGTGATACCAGCGTCCAGACCCTTATCCTTGTTGCCTTTGTAGGGGCGAGAAGCGACCACAATATAATGGTTGTGCGTCGCCTCTTCGATCATGTCCCAATGAATCAGGGTCTCTTGGAAGTGGTACGAGTTATTGAGTGACATTATTGCTCACCTCCTCCCACATTCTGATCTCGGCGTCGAAGAAGGCCTTCTCGAGGTGTGCACAGAGCGATTCCAGCTCCAGAACCGCTGATGGCTCGAGGGCGTCATCGCGCAGCCTCAAGACAAGGCCCCGCAAGGCGCGCGCGAGATTTACTGGGTCGTCTGAGTAGACGTACCCGCCGAACCATAGCTCGCGAATCGCAGGTGTGACGAAGCGCTCGGTGCGGACCCCTGTGATCTCGTTGGCGATTCGCAGGAACTCGTCCGGGGTGTAGCGCCTAAGCTCGGCGAGAAGCCTATCGCGATAGTACGTGAGGGGCACCACGTCGAGATAATGACAGGCCATCTCCTCTTCGTCGGCATCGAGCAGCTGCAGGAGCTCTGCTGCACCATGATTCAGGGGCTCATCTTCGGGAATCATTGCCGATCCTCCTTTCGGTCGGGGAAGGCCCCTTTGGCCCTCCGTTGAGATTATTATTCCCCCATCGAAAGGAAATGAAAATAGAACAACTCCCACTAACAAGGGAGAATACGAGGTATAATCCCAGATACGTAAAGAAATCGCGAGAATATCAATGGAGGAAGATTATGAGGGAGCATTCACTCGCAGATGTTATCGAGGAGGGCATGAAACGCTTCCATGTCCCGGAAGGAAGGAAAGACGGCTCCACATCGAGGGTCCCCGAGAAATTCGTGAAGAAGTTCAAGGCTTATCTCACCAGCGATGAGACGAAGGATGAAGAGGGCAAGACTCTTTGGGATCGCGCCGAAGACAAGGGCAATCCGCGGGCCACGGGGAACCTCGATCACTTCTTTACGGAAGAGGAGAAGGACCAGATTCTCAGCTCGCCCACAATCTACGCGTACATGCGCAAGCAATCCGGGGCGTTCGGCAAATACGGTTCGGGAAAGTTCGCCACCTATGAGGAAATGGTCGCAGAGGTGGAAGAGATACGCGACAGGTGGAGACGGGATGTGGCTGAGAACCCATGGATGCCAGAGCACTATACTCCTGAGTTCTTAACAGACGAGGAGTTCAAACTCACGAAGAACCAGATTATGCTCGAGTCCCTCTACGGCCTGTTTTTTGAGGAAATCGATACGAAGATGCTGAGATCCGACATGGTGAAAGCGCTGTACTACGGCGGTGACAGGGTGACGATCTCCAGCCTCCAAAGCACGGAACGCCTGAAGGACTACAACAATTACGTGGTTCGTTCGGCGAATAGGAACAGACTGAGGGAAGACGTGGCTAATCAAATCGCCGAGAGGGTGGCGGATAAAGTTAGCGACCAGCTGGTTGATAAGATTGCGCAAAAGGTAACACCATTGATCATTGAGCAAATGGTTGATGCTCTGAAGGTGATAGCAAAAAGAAATAGCCAATTAGCGATTTAGTGAGAAACGCCCCGACAGGATTCAGAAGTCCTGTCGGGGCGTTTCTATATGAGACCGTAATGCTTGAAACAAGCTATTATCGCCTGCCGCTTGTTTTCAGGGCAATTGGGCTGCTTCTTATCGTTGCTACGATCCGCCTGCTTCTCAAGCCCGAACTCGTCCTTGAGCTGAGCGATATAGAGCGAAGAGACGCTAAGTCCGAACTCATTCTTAATCCAGGCTTTCATGTTTTCGTAGGTCGGCTTTTCTTTGGCCACCGAGAACTCTTTGGGGTCGACGTCTACGTAGACATAATCCTTGTTCGCAGACTTTCGGGTTAAGATGCATACCGTTTCGACGTGTTTGGTGTGCGGGAACATGTCAACCGGCGTGAGCGACTCCACGCGG
>CAVEUW010000087.1:0-7449 GCA_963619015.1 Senegalimassilia sp.
GTTGTGGAAAGCGCGAGCGTAATGCGGTCAGCGATTTCGGGGTCAGCCTTAATGGTGGCAAGCAGCATCTGGCGTGTTGGCATCATAATGGTGCGCGCACGTCCACGAGTGGCGAACTGGTTGAATTCGCTGCCGGTTCCCAGATTTAGGCGATCGCGCGATTTCAAGCGATCATTTTGCTCGATGAATCGTTGTAGTTTTAGGTCGGTGCGTTTGCGTAAGTCGCCTGAAGAGGCTTCTTTAAGCTGGAATAGCACATCGGAAAACGCATCTCGCTTGCTGCCAGAGGCTCCAGCGCGGGCCAGGTTGGCGAATAAGCCTTCATCTGCGGCGGCGGGAACTTCCTGAGCGAATCCGATGGATTTGGCGGCCCATGTTTCTGCTTGAGAAATTGCAGCAGAATAGATTGCTTCAGCTGGCACTTCGGCTGTGCAGTTCGGGCATTCTTCGCATATACCCAGGTCAAGCGCAACTGAAAGGTTGGTTTTTTCAGCAAGCAACTGAGCCCAAAGCTCTGAGGGAAGCATGGCAAGGCAGGGCACAACAACTACATTGCTTGCAGGGCTGCAGTCTTGGGGAAGGTTGTGCTTGCAGGTAAGCACAATGTCGCGGCCCGCAGCCGATAAGGCAAGGCGCCGCACGGCGGCTGCAACATCAGCAACTTTCATATCAGTTGAGGTGAAAGCATCACAGATTCCTTGGCAGATGCCGCACATGCTGCACAGCGATGCATCAATTTGCGGCGGCTGGAAGATGTGCTCGCATACAGCTCCAGCTGTAGCTGTATGCCCTGCAAAATTAATTGCACCAGCTGGGCAAACGTCAACGCAACGCATGCAATCTGCCCCCGCTGCGCGTATACAGAAATCCCGCAGTACTAAGGTGTGCTGCGGGATTTGTTGGCGTGTCTGTTCGTCGACGTTGGCCATTTATGCGTTAAAAACCTCGGCGGTAACCTGGTCAATGCGCGCAAGAATATCTTCGCGCGGCAAAAGCTCAATCGACTCAAATAATGGAGGCGAAACCATATTGCCGCAAACAGCTACGCGAAGCGGCTGCAGGACGAATTTCAGCTTCATATCCATGGTATCGCCCAGCTCGCGGCATGCAGCCTCAAGCCCATGACATTCCCATTCGCGCGATTCGTCAGCCAAAATAGCGCGACAGTTGGCCAGCGCTTCGTCGGCGCGAGCGCCTTCCTTAAGCAGCACTTTGTTCACTGACTTCTCGTCAAGTTCGGGCACCTTTGCACCCCAGAACATATATGCAAGCTTCGCTGGAATTTCATCAAGGCGGGCCAAGCGCTCGGAAACCAGCGGGTAGAGTTTTGCAAACCATTCGGGATTTGCGTCGATATCAGCCTCGGTAGCGCCGGCTTCTACAAGCCAGGGGCGTGCGGCGGCAACCCAAGCGTCTGCTCCCATACGCTGGATGTATTGGCCATTCATCCAGTCAAGCTTGGTTTCGTCGAATACAGCATCTTTTTTGGTAATGCGATCAAGGCTGAACTTGCTGCACAGTGTTTCACGATCAATCAGCGTAGTTTCGCCATCAAGTGACCAGCCTAAAAGGGCAAGGAAGTTCACCATTGTGTCAGCCAAAAAGCCGCGATCGCGGAATTCTTCAACACTTGCTGCGCCATGACGCTTGGACAGCTTGTGGCCGTCAGGTCCCAAAATCATTGACAGGTGAGCAAACGTGGGTACCTCAAAGCCAAGCGCCTCGTAAATGAGAATCTGGCGTGGAGTATTTGACAGGTGGTCGTCGCCGCGGATGACATGCGTGATGCCCATGTTGGCATCGTCGCAGACCACAGCAAAGTTGTAGGTCGGCGTGCCGTCGGTGCGCACAACAATCATGTCGTCCATGACGTCGGCAGGGAAGGACATGTGGCCATACACGGCATCGTCGAATTCAATAGGGCCGTGATTTTCCGGTACAGCAAGACGCCAAACATGCGGTTCACCTGCAGCAATGCGGCGCTGCGCCTCGGCGGCGTCAATGTGGCGGCATGTGCGGTCGTAGCCTGCATAGCCGCCTTCTTCAGCCTCTGCCTTTGCGCGCTTTGCATCAAGCTCTTCCTTCGTGCAGAAGCAGGGGTAGACCATCCCGCGCTCTTTTAGGCGCTCGAGTGCAGCAGTGTAGGTGTCGAAACGCTGTGTTTGGAAGTAGGGGCCAGCTTCGCCGCCAACTTCGGGGCCTTCGTCCCAATCAAGACCAAGCCATTTCATGGCATTTAAGATGACCTGGGTGTTTTCTTCCGTAGAACGTTCAGGGTCGGTATCTTCAATGCGAAGAATGAAGGTGCCGCCCATTGCGCGAGCAAACGCCCAGTTGTAAATTGCCGTGCGAGCACCGCCGACGTGCAGTTTGCCAGTCGGAGAGGGCGCAAAACGAACGCGAACCGTGTTATCTGCCATGGTTTTTCTTTCCTAACTTCAGACCAATGATTACAGAAAGTATAGAGAGAACTGTTGTGACCGCCAACCAAATGCCGCCCATCCCCATCCAAAATGCAGTTGGATACATGGTGATAAGCAGACTATCGATATCAAAGAGCCAAGATCCGTTAGCAAAAAAGAGCCCGTGTAAGCTGTTGAACATGCCGTAGAAATCCCACGCAGCCCACCCAGCCATTGCTGCAAGCGCAACAATAACGAGGCCTGCGCCAATTGCAAGCACATGACCAAGTGCGCGACGCTTCATGCGAACGCCAACATGGGCAAGACCGCCTATAGTAAGCAGCGCAATTACAACAAGCACCGGTTTTACAACTTTCACAACCTTGAATACATCGTCAAGGTGGCTAATTGCATCGTCGTCAAGCGTGCGGGTAATGCTGGTGCGATCAGATGCGGTTGCGCGCCCGGCGCCTTCGGCAGAATTGTTGGCAGCATCAAGGGCTGACTGCAACTTCAGCGGGTTGTTGTCGTCGAAGGTGTAGTGCTTGCCGGCAACTGCAAGATTGACCAGTTCATCTTTCGAAAAAGGCGTATTAGGCTGATCGCAGCCGCTATAGGCGCGTGAAAGCATTTGGGTCGCCCAGTCGGGTACGGCAACCGCGGCAAAGCCGGCGGCCACAAGTGTGACTGCCAGCATAAGCGTGGTACCGAAGGCAACTATTGCGTTGAAGAATTTCATGCGTTTATCCTAGTCAACCCAAATGGTTGCGCACGTTATGCCCTTCATGGGCTTGCTGATGGTCGGGTAGGGGCCAAGGCGGCTGAAAATGCCTTGAAAACGTCCGTTGTAGCAGTACAAACCCTCAAGGTTGTTGTACAGCACTGGTGTGCGATCTACCTGGCTATCAGTAAGATTTGCGATGCCGTTGTCGGGCGTGAGTACCTGGGTTTTAAACGGTGTGATATACCGTTGCACCAAGAAGGGTGCGCCTGCGGCGCCGTTGGCGAACTTCGCCACAATGGCGTTCCATTCCTCTTGGGTTTGGAAACAGCCAGCATATACATCGGCCGCACCATAAGCATCGGTTGGTTTAATAATCCATGCGTTTTTGTTTGCGCGAATGTCATCTAAGTCAACTTGAGTTTCGTCAAGGTAGCGCGTCTGGGGAACAGTGCGCTTAATGAAAGCGATTTCTTCTTGCGACAAAAACGCCTGCGTAGCGGGGTGGTAGAGGGCTTCCATGATCTGCTTATCGTGCACGATATGTCCAGCAAAGCTGCCGATGAGAGCTACTTTTTGCGCACGGACTGCTTCGATAAGTGCCTGTGATTCGTCCCAGAATTCCAGCACGTCGTTGGTTACACAGCGGCGCCAAATTGCGTGCACGGGCTGGCCTTGCGCATCGTGCAATACTTCGCCGTCGAAGGTAAGGTCGCGCACGTCGCAGACAGTACAGGGGTGACCGGCTTCAGCAAATCGCTGTGCGAACAGGTGAAACTCGTCAACTACGCCGTTTTGCAGGTAATCGCAGATGGCAAAGCGCGGGTTTTCAACGCGATGCTCATAGGTGCTGTAAATCTTTGTAAACTCAGCTACCCAGGCGTCAAATAGTTCACAGGCTTGCACATGGTGACGGCTCGCGAATTCTTTGAAGGTGGCGGTATTTTCGACAGAGTGTGTAATCTCGCGATTTTCGTTCATTCCTGAGCTACCGTCGCCGTTGAATTCGCAAAAGGCCACGTCACCAGTGTTTTCGTCCAAGAAAATATCGAATCGAGCGAAGGGTAGCAGCGCGTCGTAGCCGCGCGGGATCAAAATGAGTTCGGCCAAGCGTGGGTCGTAGTCGAAAATTTTGCGGTATTCGGCATCATCTAAATAATGCTGCATCACCTTACACAGGATGCCGTGCGTTGTTTCTACGACATCGCGCATGACCTCACGTGACGCGGCGTCGTATAGTTTTGGAACAAAGCTTGTAGAAACTACCTGGTGGTGCACAATCGCAGTGGAATTATCCATGTAAGCGCGAGCGGCACGGCGGCCAGCAATGTCGCCGTCAAGCGAGTTTGCGATGTCGATGTATTCCTGAGTGTACGCGGCGTTTTTGAACACGGGCGCTGTGGGCGCGCAAGGCGCGGTAGGCGCGGTGGGTGTGTCAGCTACGTTAGGCGCGGTAGTGGCGTTTTCGCATTCAGCCATGGGCTTCCTTTCGTTGTAAGGGTGCGATTGGCACGCAGGGCCAGGGTGTAATTGGTGCACATGTTGTGTACCTTCAAAGTGTACTAAATAATGTGGTAGGATTCCCAATTAGCATAAACGCGGGCGGTGAAACGCATCGTCCGAACATATCCGTTTATCAAGAGTCGGGGTAGAGAGTTGGCTCGTAGATCCCGACACCAACCAGCGCATACGCGCCAAGGTGGTCCGGCCGACAACGATGAAGGAGGAATTCATGGCTGAAGCTAACAACTCGTATCTGTTTACGTCCGAATCGGTGACCGAGGGTCATCCTGACAAAATTTGCGACCAAATTTCTGACGCAATTTTAGACGCAATTCTTGAAAAGGAAGCTGAGCTTGACGCGGCTGGCTACGTCGCCCCGAACGGTCAGCCTGCCGACCTTTCCCAAGTGCGTTGCGCCGTCGAGACGCTAACCACTACGGGCATGGTAGTTGTCGCAGGTGAGGTGCGCACACAGGCCTATGTTGATGTGCCGGCTATTGTTCGTAACGTTATTTGCGAAATTGGTTACGACCGTGCGAAGTTTGGCTTTGACGGCACGACATGCGGCGTGATGAATGCCATTCACGAGCAGTCGCCTGACATTGCGCAGGGCGTTGACGAGTCGTTTGAGGCTCAGCATGGCAGCGCTGCTGACGAATATGAAACGGTTGGTGCGGGCGACCAGGGCATGATGTTTGGTTACGCCTGCAACGAGACTAAAACGCTGATGCCTATGCCTATTTATTTGGCGCAGCGCATGAGCGAGCGCTTGGCTACCGTGCGCAAAGATGGCACGCTTGCCTACCTTCGTCCTGACGGAAAAACCCAGGTCAGCGTACGTTATATTGACGGCAAGCCTACGTGTGTGGAAAAGGTGGTCGTGTCTACTCAGCACGCCGAAGATATTGATAACGAAACGCTGCGTGCCGACATTACCAACCACGTGATTAAACCGGTGCTTGCCGATGAAGGCGTGGAACTTTCCGCCGATGCTGAGCTGCACATTAATCCGACCGGCCGCTTTGTTATTGGCGGTCCTATGGGCGACTGCGGTTTAACCGGGCGCAAGATTATCGTTGACACGTATGGCGGTATGGGCCGTCATGGCGGCGGTGCGTTCTCGGGTAAAGACTGCACAAAGGTTGACCGCTCTGCTGCATATGCTGCTCGCTGGGTGGCGAAAAATGTGGTGGCAGCAGGCTTGGCTGATCGCTGTGAGATTCAGGTTGCCTATGCTATTGGTGTTGCCCGTCCGGTTTCTATTATGGTGGAAACGTTTGGCACCGAGCACGCTCCTGTGGCAGACATTGAAGCTGCCGTAGCCCAGGTGTTTGACCTGCGTCCGGGTGCAATTATTGACGAACTTGACCTTCGCCGTCCGATTTATCGCAAGACTGCTGCATACGGTCACTTTGGTCGTGAGCTGCCTGAATTTACGTGGGAAAAAACTGATAAAGCTGCGGCACTTAAGGCTGCCTGCGGGTTGGCATAGTAACTGCGGGGTTGGCTGTCTGCTGGCTCGCATAGGGTTGCGGGGCTGGCTGCCTGCGGCTCAAATGCCGCGCTTTGGTGGCGTTTGCTGCTATAAAAGCGTCGAGCGTTATCTTCTGCTGTCTTCATCGTCTTTAAAATTTGCCACAAATTTAGTCGAGTGTTTCACTATTTGTTTAGTATGATGAATGTCATGAGGACGCGCGCGACCTCATGAAACAATTAGTGAAGTGCGCATGAAGCGCAGTTCTAGAGAAAGGGAAGTACCCATGGACATTCAGCAGATTATCGACCAGGTTTCCGCAGCCGTTGCTGACGCCCCCGAGAAGATCAGCGAGATTGCTGCCGACCCGAAGGCTGCCATTGAGGGCATCATCGGTCAGCCGATCGAAGACATCGATCCGGCCGAGGTTCTTGAAGGCGTTAAGGAAAAGGTTCAGGACATCGATTTCTCCCAAATCGCAGAGAACCTGCCGAGCGAAGCTGCTAGCATCGCTGATCAGGCCAAGGGCTTTATCAATCATATCCTTGGCAAGTAAGTTTGCCCCGTGCAAATTTCGCAATTTAGGGTCCGCGCATGCGGGCCCTTTTCTTATATACTTGATGCCTTATGAAATTAGCTTCCGTCATTTTGGACATACCAACGCAATCGCTTGATTCGCCTTACACGTATGCAGTCCCCGAAGAGGGCCTGTTTGACACTGTGCGCATTGATGCAGATGACGAAGGTGATTTTGGCCTTCCGGGCACGCGCGGAGTGTGCGACCCGGCAGGCGCGGCAATGGCGGCAGCTGCGTATACCGTGTGTGTGGGTTGTGCTGTGCTGGTGCCGTTTGGATCGCGCCGTGCCATTGGTTTTGTGATTGCAATTCAGGAATGTGGCGAAGTTGGCGGACCCGATTGGCCTGAAGGGTTAAACCCGGCCAAGCTAAAAAGCATTTATCGGGCTGTGAGCAAGCCGTATTTTGATGAGGAAGGTGCTGCATGCGCGCAGTGGCTTTCTGAGCGTTATATTGCGCCGCTTTCTGCTTGTGTGCGTTTGTTTACCCCGCCGGGGGGTGTGCCGCGAATGGTGCATGGCCGAGATGGTCGCTGGCGTTTTGAACAGCCTACAGTTGGAGAAGTTGATGACCGTTGGGTGGTTCCAGGTTCGGCTTTTAAGGAGTTTGTCCCGCGTAAAAATGCCGTGAAGCAGGCACAGGTTGTGGCAGCACTTGGCGGTGGGCAAGTACGTGTTGCTGAGCTATCTGCCCAGTTGGGGGCTGTGGCTTCAACGCTTAAAGCGCTTGAGGCGAAAGACGTTGTGCGTATTGAGCATCGCCGACGTATGCG
>CAVEUW010000088.1:0-7405 GCA_963619015.1 Senegalimassilia sp.
TGGTGACCGTACGATGTATAACCGTGCGATGTTTAAATTCTATCGATAGGGGGTCGAGATGCCGTTAGCAGATCAAGTTATTCGTCCGTATGCGTTTGATATCGAATATGGAAGACGCTATGGAGAAGATAATGTGGACGACGGGGCTCCTACTAAACAGACCCCTTTGACTGCAGAAACTCGTGTACGAGCAGGATTAGCGGAGCAGACATTCTTTGACTCCCCTGAATATAAATACGGGATGAAGGAAAACCCTGGATTGTGGGGTCAACTTCCTGAGCTGTTTCATAGTGCGACTACTAATCTCCAGTACGGATTGAATATGAATGACCGTGACTTGGTGGACAAAGAACTTAGTAGCATGCAAGAGTTCACTAAGAAGAATCGTGACGGGCTCAATCGTATGTCATATGTCGCTAGCACCTATAAAGACGAGAGGAGTCAGCAGCTCGCTAAAATGGCTGAATCTCTTGTTACGGGCACGTGGACGGATGGGATTAAGAACTCGGAAGGCGTGACTCTTACCCAATATGTGCTACACGAAAAGCCCGTAGATAAAGCGAAACGTACAATGGGACTCAGTGATGCGGTAGCCACCGCATGGGCGGATCCGTCTAACGCGATGTACGGGGCTTTTGATAATATCCGAGATCTTAAGAAGTCCGCAGACAAATATGCAGATAGGGGGGCCTTGCAACCACCGGATGGGGCAAGTATTGTTAACTCTGACGCGGTGGTGAAGTTCGCAAGCTCTTTTGGTAAGTTGCTTGACGATGACGTATTTAGTTCTAGCGCTGAAGCTAACATGTTTGCAGGGTCGTTGATTAACCTAGGCTTCGTCGGAGGGGGAGAAGACTACGATGCGATGAAAGCATATGCTCATGCGTGGAAGCAAGCAAAGGACACCATTCCCAACTTTTCTCCCGCAGCATGGGATAAGAGTATGAAGACACTCTTTTCATCTGTCGTTCCTACCGTCACAGTTCCTGACGGGGGTGACGGGAAAGTAGTGAAGACCATACGTGATCCGCTAGTTCCCGAAGCCTTGGTACATGCGTCCGCCGCTGAGTTGATTACCCGGTACAACAATGATAAGAAAGTCTTTAACCCTGCGGACCCTAAGGTGGTTAGGGCCTTCGAGATAGCTCTTTCTCAGCGAGCAGCATTGGAACGCGCAGGCGGGTACCTACCTAATAAGATGAATAATATTGTCTCTGACAGTGTGTATGCTCGGTTGTCTGGTAGCGGTACAGACCACCTTACCCAGATGATGAGCGTGGCTGAGAGGTTCGCGAGTACTCTGAATGGCGCCTACGATAAAGCAACGGGGGGCACTTTTTTTAGTACTGACATTGATAAGGCGGTTTTTGGTGCGTTGTTAGCTAATGAATATGCACAAACAGGGAGCAATCTCTACAGCGGAAATGAACTGGGAACTCTGAAACAGAAAGGTTCGGTTGACTCATCCATAGTAGATAAACGGGTTGATTCGATTATAGCACAATATTATGGGGAAGACAAAAATACGAAACTTGACGCCCCGGTTCCTTTCCATTCACTAGGGGTCACCGCAGCGAAAGAGTTATTCAAGCGAGTTATAACGAACTCTATTACGGGGGAGAAAACTGAGAGTGCTGCAGCTATCCTTGACGATATCGCGCAGCTCAATGACGTAAAACAAGACGCATACTGGGTTGATCTTCGCAGAACCAATGAGACTTCGGGAGGGGTTCAGCGAGCTCAGAACGCATATGCTGCATGGGTTCTTGAACAAGCACGGGTTGATAGACCCACTGATGACAATATCTTCAACGGCCTTGATGACACAAAGAAGAGCGACGTGACCACCATTGTTCACAATCTCACCATACGTAATGATTCCTCTTTGACCAAGTTTCTTGACCCTGACAAGAGTGGTACGTCTGTGGTAGGACGCCTTATGTGGGATAACTATGACGCAGTTATCCCAATTGACCTCAAGGCCAAACTGACTACGGATGATATAAACTTTATCAAGAGCGGTGACCTAGTCAAAGCCATCACGAAGTGTGACCGATCCTCGGGGGTCTCGGAAATCCCGAGTCGTCAGTTCTGGCCTCTTCTGGACCTCACGGAGCACCTAGTTGCAGTTTACACTGATGAGAGCGTGAGTGGAGAAGCACGCGCAGACGCCGGCCAGCTTATCTCTGATTTGTTTCCTGTAATAACTAATACCGACCTCCAGTCGGCCGCGTCAAAAGCCGGTCGGAACTTCCTCGATTCTTATCAGCGGATGGCTACTATGTGTAGTAAGCTTGGGGTGCCGTTGATGCGTAAAATTGTGACGAATGGTTCCAAGTCTGTGGTAGGCCCCGTGTATGTGATAGGCCAGTCCGTGGGAGACTATACTATAGACTACTCTGATGATGCTGCACGCGAATTTTATGCGCGACTCGTCGATACTACCGCACGTACCCGTTTGCCAGGACGTCCATCCCCCCTTGAGGTGATGGGTCTCACCTTCGATGGGGCTACTGATATTGGTAGAAAGCAGGACGCCCCTGACCTTCTCGGTGTTATTAATAATAGGTTGAAGGGGCTCTCCGACGCACAGGCAATCCGAAAGGAGAACGCGGCAGACGTCGAGTCTTCTAATGATACCGCACGGTATCAAGCACGTGCTTATATTGAGGGGCAGACAAAGGTTCAGGCTCTCGCAGAAGACTTCGATGGGATTACAAAGAAGCTTACTGCGGGGTGCTATGGGCTCCCCGAGGAAGACAAATCGTTCCAAGTTGCTGCGAATACTATGCTTCAGAGATGCAAAGACGCCATCAAAGACATGAACGTAACGGACGCCAAACGGTATCTGAAGCGAATCAAAGACAACACTGGCATGTACTTTTTCAGGATGTCGTCACCGGGGAAAAACTCGGGTGGTAGTGCGGGGGGTGCCGCCAACCCTGTAATATATGCGATGGCGTTTCCGTCTAAAGACGAATTATATAAGTGGTGGGTCAGCAAAAATCCGGCGGATAAGAACAAGAGTAAGGAAGAAGTACTCGCTTACATCGACTCTACCCAGTTACCGCTTCGCACAGAATACGCCGAGCAGCAGAGGATCAGGTTCTACAATTCAACACGTAAATCCACAGATCCCTCTGAGCTACAGTAGAATCTTCTACAGTTGAAAAACTCTTAGAGATATGATATCATATCTCTATACCTTGGTTCGTTAACGAAAGGCACCCATGAACGATTCCGATTCCCTGATTGCCCCAATGTTTGGTAATGAAGACACGCTGTACTCCCAGTATATGGATTATCAGCAGAAACATGCCCAACAGGCAGAGCCTGAGCGCACAGCATTTCAACGGGGTTATGTGAACTACGCTGATGGGGATTCTACCGCAACGGTTAAACCTCCTTATGTTAACGGGCCTTATGACCTCATGACGTTGGACCCCGATCCGTTTGGGGCGAAGACTGACGCGTGGGCCACATCACTCGGGGTCGCCCCTGAGACTGTTGGTGTCGGAGGACTCAATATTTTTGGTAAGGTTTTCTCAGAAGAGGACCTTAATACGTCCGACGCAGGCAGAGCTCTCCTTGCTCTGGTGAAGAAGCGTCGCGAGGGTGCTCGTCGTGGGTTCTTCGACGCGATCACTGACTTCTCGTGGTCAGACCTTCCATTCATTGGTATGTTCGCTTCTATTGCGGGCTCCATTTATGATGGCGCCGTCGTGTCTAACACCATGAAGAAATTGCAGAATGGTGAAGCGTGCACAGATGAGGAACTCATCAAGACCCGGCTTTATCTCGCTAAACAAGAATACGACTCGAATGGTTCGTGGGGTGCTATGGTCGGTGATATTGTCCGTGCAGCCCCGGGGTTCATGCTTGAAATGGTGGCCACGGGGGGACTTCTTTCCGCGGGGCGCCTCACGGCGGCAAAGGCTGCGTCCCACGGTGCGTCAGCCCTCGCAAACAAAGCAGTCAAAGAGGGGGTGGAAGCCGTTGCTAAAGAGAGCGTTGAACGTGCTGCGGGTAAGGCTGTCCGGTGGGGACTTAAGACTGCCGATAAGCGTCTCGCCCGTGAAATCGCAGAGGAGGAGATTAAAGGGGCTGTCGCTAAGAAGCTTGGTGACCATGTGACGAATGACGCTCTTGCAGCAGGCGTCCGTGGTCTTGGTGCAGAGGCTAAGACCGAAATCGCATCACGTATCGCTGCCTCTATGAAGCCGAGGATCGCCGCCTCCTTTGCTGTTGAGCGCGGAGTCTTTGGTACGGGTGTCGGTAGATTGACAGAGTTCGCTACGGATGACGCACTCATTGGCGCGATGGCAGACAGCCTCGCAAAGCAGGTTGTTGAACGTGCTTCGGCTAAGATGGGAGCATCTACTGCATTTCGTCGGTTCAGCCGTGCACTCACTGAGAAGGCAAAAGACTGGACGGTGGGGGGACTTCTCGACATGGGCACGTTCGGCACGTCTCGTTCCACCATTCTGTTCGGTGGTGAAAACTCCGCGGGTAATGCTCTTATGGATGCCCTCGGGATTCTTCTCGTCCAAGCGCCTATTGCAGGTGCCACTCAGTACGGTGTCAACCTCGCTCTCACTTCCCCGCTTCGTCTGACCGGTAAAGTTGCTACTGAACAGCAGTTGTCCCTGCAGGCGGCGGCACTCCAGACGGGGGATAAGGAACTCATGGAGAAGGCTAAGTGGATTGCCATGGGCCTCGAGTTCATGGAGTACGCCTCGGAGAATACTGGTAAGGGCTTTGGTGCACTGTTCCGTTCTGCTGGACTCGCCACGGGTATCTCGAAGCCAGCGGGGCGTGCACTCGTTGGTAAAGCAGGTGGGCTCCTGCAAGAGACGCCGACAATTCAGCACGGTGGGCTTCTTCGTAGCATTTTGCGTAAGGCGACGGGTACTGTTGACGACGCAGTCCATAGCACGACAGAGGCACGTACGAAGTCCGTCATGCATGCTATCAACAAGGAAGCCGATCGTCTTGCAGCAACCACAGGGGGCAAAGTCCCGTTCACCCACATCGGCGAGAAGGAAGCCGCACGGATTGCGAACGGCGATTTGACCGGTATCACGAATGAGACTCTTCGTAAGTTTGTTGGCGAAGACGCTCAGAAGTTTGTTAAGCGAGCGGTCAAAACGTCACTCGATGACGGCCTCATGGACGATACCTACAAAACGTACTTTAGGTATTGTCTTGCAGATATCATGGCTCGTCATAACTTTGGTCCTGATGAAGCACTCGACTTCTTTGAAAAGATGGGCTACGACGGCATCATCGAAGAAATGCTCGAGGAACGCTATAATGATTTTGCGTCGGGGCTCTTTGGTTGGGACACGAAGAACAATAAGGGGTTTGCTGCGCACCTCAAGCAGGCGTGGGTGAACCTGTTCCCTGGGTGGGACCAGCTTACGGCAGAGGCTGTCGGTTTCGCAGTCCCAATGGTCGCGCGTTATGCAGCGATGAACGCACAACGTTGGGCAGGTACACCGACCGAGACCAAGGAGATCCGTGGTATCGCCCGTGCTCTGAAGGCAGCTGGGTCTGGTACGCCGACTGCTGAGGTGAGCGTCGGAGCACTCGTCCGCCACTATGACACCGAGGTAAAGGAACTTAACAAAGAACTCGACGAGCTTAAGGCCAAACGGGAGCAGACGATTGCAGAGGCGAACGCCGTCGGAATCAATACGACGGATAGGGCGGAGCATAGCAGACTTCTCTCTTCTATTGACGCACAGATTGCAGAGAAGGCGTCACAGATTCAGGCTCAGACTGACGCGAGAACTCGAACGCTCGAAGCCAACGGGCTCCCGTCTGATGTGAATAAACTCGCTGAGGAGCACCTGAAACAGATCATCAACTCGCCTATCATCTCGACGAACACGAAGTCGGGGGACACAACGAAGGACAAGCTCCGCCCCGACGAGACCTCGGAGCAGATTGAACGTCGTGAGGGTGCGCGTCAGGCGTTCGTTAATCAGGCTTGGAGACTCGGACGCGCCACGTCGAAGAAAGGTCGTGGCGTTGAAGGCGTCGATGAAAGGGGGTCTTCGGTCGGTCGCTTTATGAAGGGGGCTGCAGCGAAGATTACACAGATTGGCGCCGCGATTCTTTCTGGTGAGCCCGCTCTCGCCTTCCGTAACTACGCAAGCTGGGCAGCCGTTGATGAAGGCCTTGATCCAGTCACACTTGCTATGTTCACTGAGCTTCATGATAAACATTATGAAGAAGCGAAGAAGGCTCTGCTTGATGAGAAGGCTAAAGCCGCACTGGAGGCTGGTGGTGCTGTCGAAGCAGGGGGCACCTATCAGGTGACCGAAGAAGAGATTTGGCATCGTATGGAGGCTAAATATAAGGCGGCATCGGCAAAACTTGCCGAATCGAACCTCGCCATCCACGGTGTCCAAATGTTCTCACAGCGTGAGATGCTGAGCGAAGCTGTCCTTGAGGTCGCCCGCCGTAGCGGATGGAAACTCAATGGCGCAAATAATTCTTTCTCACGTGTTATTGATGGAAAGGAGGAGGTTGTCTCCTTCAATGAGTTTTATGAGAATAACCAGGCGGGCGTCAACGAGGTTCGCGATGACATCGCCGAAGCTACACTGAAGCTCCTCGCCGACGGGCGCGATATCGGCGGTGCGCGCAGGTTCCTCCGGGTCCCCGCCAATGCTCCTGAGAAACAACGTATCGCGACAATCCTGGCTATGCGCATGGCGGGCTTCTCCGCTTCCGAGATCCGTACGATTCGGTTGGGGCGGGGGGACAAAGTCACTGATGCAGTTAAGGGTTCCGCCGTTCGTCTGTCTAACAACGTCCTCCGTCGTGTCGCGACTGCCGCGGTCGCCGCTGATGGCACTATTAATTATAATACCCCGTCGGAGACTGACATTCTTGAGATCGCGTCGAGTCTGCGTATCCCTGTCGAGACTGGTTCTGACGAGGAACTCACTTCTGTCCGTCAGCTCGTCGTTGACTTCGCTCGCCAGTACTCCGAAGTCTCTGGTGGAGTTGAACGCCTCGTCTACGAGCAGACGCTCCCCGAAGAGGACCCACGTGTCCGCGGCACTGAAGACCGTAAGGATGTCCTTGTCTTTACGAAGACATCTGATGGTCGGTGGCACTCTAATAGAAAGCTCCCGCGCAGCACGGTTGGCGGAACCGTTACGTACGATTACATCGTGTGCGACACGGAGGAGGACGTTGAAAAAGCGACGTCTCTTATGAGGTACCAGCGTCGCAGGGGCAACGCTGACGACGTTTTAGTCGTTGAGGCGAATACCCTTGAGACCGACGACGGCTTGATCTTCATTCAGCAGTTTGGTCTGGTTGACGAGTATATTAGTAAAACACGTCGTTTGCCAAAGGATGACAAGGGGCAGGTCGACGACAGCTATAC
>CAVEUW010000089.1:0-7128 GCA_963619015.1 Senegalimassilia sp.
GTATGTAGGAAGGCAACAACAAGATAGGTTGCAAAGCCTGCCGCAATTACTTCAAGGATGCATTCCATTGGAACATAGATTTCGATATTTCCACTGAAGCTCATGAGCATTGATTTGAAAATTAGAGAAATCCCGCTAATGATAAGAGGTTGCAGCACAATAAGCGATACGAGCACTGTTATTGTCATTGACCTGATGTAGAGCCTACTAATTTCGCCATCTCGATAGCCGAAGACCTTCATGTAACTGATTGCGCGTGCAGATCTGTCGATAATTGATTTAGTGAGTAAGTAGATAAAAATCAGGAAGATGAAAACTGAAAGTCCTACCAGCATGCCAATCATGTCGTTCATCATCGACGTGAACTGGTCGCCAATAGCATCCATCGCAGCTGGTGTTAAATCGCTTGCAAGATAGCGGTTATCAAGCTCAAGTACTTCGTCAGATGCGTAACCATTGAAGTAGCTTGCTTCATTGCCAAACATCTTGTTGAAGTCTTCAAGACTCATATAGATGTTCATGTTCGATTTCGTACCCCAGGCGTTTCCGTTGTAGGCGATAGTGTGGGTTGTGTCCTCGTATTTGTCATACAGCTTAATTTCGGTGCCTGACTTGAAGCCAAATTTGTCGATAAGACCGCATCCAAGCACAATCTTGCCGTTTTCGGCGTGAAGGTCATCCCAGTATTTTGAGTTTTCCTGGATACCATAAATGGTGATAGTTTCCGTACCAGCATCTTCGCCACGGTCATATTCGAGCGAATACGTTGCGAACTTTTCAGCTTGATTGATTTTGGCCGTTCCGTTGTCAGTAGTGTTAACAGGATGTACGTTTTCGTTGTCGGTATCTACTTTTGATGCTGCATCGACAAGGTCGATTACTTCGTCGCGAGATTTGTTTAAATCTGCAGCAATTGCATCAATTGAGGCATACAACCTGTCTTGCGCGCTGTTGAAATCTTGCTGTGCGGTCTGTGCTTTCTGCATTGTCTCTGTTGAAGGTGATGACGCAAGCAGTTCAGCTGCTGCTTTTAACTCATTAGCTTTTTCTTGTAGTGCATCGCTATTCTTTTCGGCCTCATCAAGTTTGCTGGCATCAATGCTTTGTAATTCATCAATAGCTGCCCACGTTTTACGGTCGTCGTCGGTGCCTTCAAGTTCAAGTGCTGCTTTGAGTGAATACTGATGCTCAGCAACTACGGTATTGTGCAGGTTGCTTGCATAGTGCTGCATAGTAGGAAGAATCGCCAGCGAGAATAGTAATAGCAGGCTCGCAAAACCAATACCAACAAACAGCGTTGCAAAATTGCCTAAGTTACGTAAAAAGACACGAAGGCGGAATCGTGTTGTAAAGCTCAGTTTTTCTGGCAATGCAAAACCGCGTTTCACCCCACCTTTACTTGTTTCGTGACGAAGGAACTGCAAAGGCGTGTGATTGATTTTTCGCAGCAGCCCTATAAAAGTGATAAGAACAAGCACAAGTACGGGGAAGATTGTTGTGGTGGCAAATATCGACCAATCCCATGAGAGCTCAAAGGGCGGGAAGCTATAGGAGGTGTAGTACAGGTTCTTCATTGGTTCAAGCATCCAGTTAGCGCCAATGATGGTTCCTGCTACTGCTGCCACAATTCCAACGAGAGTTGGAAGAATCATATAGTGCCTGATAATCTCGGAGCGTCGGTAGCCGCTTGCCAAAAGCGTGCCGATAATCGCACTTTCTTCTTCAATGGTACTTGAAGTGAGCACTACGAAGACAAACGCCATGATCGCAATAATGATATACAGCAACGTCGTCCACATAGAAGAGTCGCTCGAGATGTCTTCGTTCGCATACGAAATGCCTTGGTTGACAGATGAATCAAGTAGGCTTTCAACATTGGCCTGCGCATTTGAGAGCGCCTTTACCATATCTTTCTCAATATCGGTGCGCTCAGCTGTGGTTAAGCCTGAATCTTTGAACTTAAAGGAGTAGGTATACGTTGGTTGATAGCCGCTTTCGCCAAGCTTGTTAAAGCCAGCCTCGGAGACTTCGGCGACACCAAACGATAAGGAATTAAGGGTGAAATCTGAATTGTTTTGGAAAAGCGCTTGATAATCAGACAGAGTCAAGATTCCGACGACAGTAAATGAAGTGTTGTACAGCTTGACGGTATCGCCAATATTGATGTTGTTGTTTCTGGCGAATACGCGATCTATTGCAATTTCGTTTGCTGCTTGAGGAATGTCACCCTCGGCATATGCTGCAAGGTCGATATCGGTGCGGTGTACATAAGTGCGAAGTGTCTCATTGGTGGCTCCAGGGTTATCGCAGGTAAAGGTAGCGTCGAACGAGTAATTCTTGTAAATATTTACACCGCCAGAGTTGTTGGCAGAATTTTTAGCCGCATCAAGTGCTTTGTCGCTTGCTTCAAAGGCTGTCGTGAATCGCCCGTCTTCAACGTTATAGGTTTCATTGGTCTTATCTATAAGTTCAGAAATTGAATGCGAGCACAGCAAAAAGCCCGATGTGAGTGCGATTGTTACGCACATCAGTAGAAAAATACCAAGGTATTTACCCAGGTTGTTTTTTAGCTCACGAGGAAGCCGTTTGGTTAATGGTGACATACTAAACTCCTACCAAACAAGCTCTCGAGCTGGCAGTAGGTTGTCGTTGAGGTGGTCTTCGACAAGTTTTCCGTCACGCAAGCGTAGGATTCTGTGGGCCATATTCTTTATGGCATCGTTGTGGGTGACGATAACAATTGTGCAGCCGTATTCACGGTTGACCTGCTCCATAAGTTCAAGAATTTCTTTTGACGTTTGGTAATCAAGAGCGCCTGTTGGCTCGTCACAAAGCAGCAGACCCGGGTTTTTCACCAAAGCGCGCCCAATTGCGCAGCGTTGTTGCTGGCCGCCTGAAACCTGCCTTGGGAATTTCGAGCGCTGATCCCAAAGCCCAAGAGATTTAAGGAGGTTATCAATGGGAAGGGGATTGCTTGAAAGGTGTGCCGTGACTTCGATGTTTTCACGAATCGTAAGATCGGGTACAAGGTTGTAGAACTGGAACACAAAGCCAAGTTGGCTGCGGCGATATTCGCCAAGCTCTTTTGACGAAAGCGTAGTTAGTTCCGTGTCAGCGACAGTAATAGTTCCACTATCTGCAGCTTCAAGGCCGCCAATCAGATTAAGGAATGTCGATTTACCACTACCCGAAGGGCCAAGCAGGACGCAAATTTGTCCGCGATCTATTTCAACATCAATATTTTCAAGTACGCTAATTCGTGCATCGCCTTCGCCATAGTGTTTGCAAAGGCCTACCGTTTTTAAGTAAGGCGTTTGATTCTCTCCCATAATTACTCCTTTTCCAGCCAAAATGGCAAGTTATAGTTCGCTAACAATATATCAGTGTTAGCGGAAGCTGACAATTCGCTGGAAGTGGCTATTTCGGGAGAAATTAATAACATCTGAAAATGACAGTGCGTTCACCGTAAATCGGGGCGTATTTGCTTTTCGTCATCTTAAATGTCGGTATAATGATGCGACTGCAACTAGGGAATACACGCTGTTTGTTAGGGCGTTGTTTATTACGAATTCATGTTTGCAAGAAAATGGCTTGCAACTTGGTAGGGAGGAAATATGGCTGGGAAATTAACCCGCGCTTCGTGGTCTGGTAAATGGGCGTTTATTTTAGCGTCGGCCGCTTCTGCCATTGGTCTTGGTAACCTATGGCGCTTTCCATATTTGGCTGCAAAGTATGGTGGCGGTGTATTTCTGATCACTTACGTTGCCCTTGTGGTGACCTTTGGTTTTACGCTTATGATGCTTGAGGTTGCACTCGGTAGAAAAACGGGGCAGTCTGCTATCGGCGCATTCAAGTCGTTTGGCAAGAAATATGCCTTCATAGGCATTTTTACCTCGGCAATTCCTTTCATTATTGTGCCGTATTACTGTGTTATAGGCGGCTGGGTGCTTAAATATGCGACGGCGTATGTCACCGATGGCCCGGCTGCATTGGCTGATGGCGGAACATACTTCACTAACTTTATTACTGGTGGTGGGGAAAGCTTCATTTTTATGGCGCTGTTCCTGCTCATTGTTATTGCTATTGTTGCCCTCGGCGTGAAAAATGGTATTGAAAAAGCCAACAAAGTGCTGATGCCTATTTTGATTGTAATGACCATCGGTATTGCAATTTATGAGATGACGCTCCCGGGTGCTATTGATGGTGTTCTGTATTACATCACGCCTGATTTCAGTAAGTTTAGCGTCCAATTGGTTATTGCCGCGCTAGGTCAGATGTTCTATAGCTTGAGCTTGGCCATGGGCATCATGATGACCTATGGTTCCTACATGCGTAAGCAGGACAACCTTGAACAATCTGTTCGTCGTATTGAAATTTTCGACTCAGGCTACGCTTTCTTGGCTGGCTTGATGATTGTGCCGGCAGCCTTTGTGGCAATGGGTTCTGCCGAAGCAGTTGCATCAAAATCGGGCCCCTCGCTTATGTTCATCATCTTGCCTGAGGTGTTCCAGCAGATGGGTGGCATTGCAACCGTTATGGGCGTGCTGTTCTTCTTGCTTGTTGTGTTTGCAGCGCTTACCAGTGCTATCTCGCTCACGGAGACCTGTGTGTCCATCGTTCACGATGCGACAAAATGGTCGCGCAGGAAGTCGGTGGTTGTTGCAAGCGCGTTTATCTGCATCGTTGCTATTGTGGTGAACATGGGTTACAGCCAGCTTGCTATCATCGAGCCGCTTGGTCCTGGCTCTACTATTCTTGACTTCCTCGACTTCATTTCGAACTCGGTCATGATGCCGATTGCTGCTTTGATGGCTTGCGTCTTTGTTGGTTGGGTTATCAAGCCAAAGGTTATTATTGACGAAGTTCGCTCGTCGGGTAAATTCGTTGGTGAGAAACTTTTCGTTGTGATGGTGAAATATATCGCACCAGTGCTGTTGGTTGTCATTTTAGTTGCTTACACCGCTTCACAGTTTGGTTTGTTTAGCATGTAGGTCCTATGGCGGTTTATGTTTCAAGTTTGTTAAATCGCATGTCATTTAGTTAGATAGCGCGCCGTCAGCCAGATAGATTGAGCTACGGCGCGCTTTCAGGTGTAAAGTGCATTTAGAAGTAATAGCTGTATGCGAAGAAGGAGTTCCTACATGACGGTCGAAAAGAAAGATTTGGACTGGGGTAACTTAGATTTCGGCTACCGCAAGACCGACTATAGCTATGAGTGCCATTGGAAAGACGGGCAGTGGGACGAAGGTGGCTTAACTGCAGATCACGACCTGCATCTTTCAGAATGTGCTGGCATTTTCCACTACTGCCAGGAAGTTTTTGAAGGCCTGAAGGCGTATACCACCGAAGATGGCTCCATTGTTTGCTTCCGTCCGGATATGAATGCTGAGCGCATGTTTGATTCTGCCGAGCGTTTGGAAATGCCGGGCTTCCCGAAGGATAAGTTCATCGATGCGGTAAAGCAGGTTGTTGCTGCAAATGCTGCTTGGGTACCTCCGTATGGCTCGGGTGCTACGCTGTATATTCGTCCGTTTATGATTGGCTCTGGTGAGGTTATTGGTGTGGCTCCGGCGCCTGAGTATACCTTCCGTATTCTGGTGACGCCGGTTGGTCCGTATTTCAAGGGCGGCCTTAAGCCTATTAAGCTGTGTGTTTCTGAATATGATCGCGCTGCTCCGCATGGCACCGGCAACATTAAAGCAGGCCTCAATTACGCCATGTCCCTGCGTCCGACAATGGAAGCACATCGTAATGGCTATGCTGAAAACATTTATCTTGATAGCCAAAGCCGTACTTATATTGAGGAAACCGGCGGCGCGAACATTTTGCTGGTAGCTGCAGATGGCACCCTGGTTGTTCCTCATTCGCATACTGATTCTATTCTGCCTTCCATTACTCGCCGCAGCTTGGTTCAGGTTGCAAAGGATTTGGGTATTACGGTTGATGAGCGCCCGGTGACCTGGGAAGAGGTTGCGTCTGGAACGTTTATTGAGTGCGGCTTGTGTGGCACTGCTGCCGTTATTTCGCCGGTTGGTCAGATTGATAACAAGGCCTACGGGGCTAATGAAACCGTTACGTTTTCAGCTGGATGCACCGAAATTGGCCCGGTGATGAAGCAATTGCGTGAGACCCTTACCGGTATTCAAGACGGTGCTGTTGAAGATAAGCATGGTTGGGTTTGCAAGATTGATGTTGAATAATCATCCTTGCTTTTAGCGTACGAACTTCTAGCAACGAAAATGAGCCGCCCGAAAGGACGGCTCATTTTTTGGCGTGACGTGCTTAAAGCGTTAAGTGAGCTAGCAAAGCGCCAGGCGCGCTCATGTTTGAGGTGGTCGGCTTAGAAGTTCTCTGCCGTAATCTCAAAGTATGCCTGCGGGTGTGCGCATACCGGGCAGACTTCAGGGGCCTTCGTGCCTACAACAATGTGACCACAGTTGCGGCATTCCCAAACCTTAACTTCAGACTTCTCGAAAACCTGTGCTGTTTCGACATTCTTCAATAGTGCGCGATAGCGTTCCTCGTGATGCTTTTCGATTGCACCAACCTGACGGAATTTTTCGGCTAACTCGGGGAAGCCTTCTTCATCAGCAGTTTTGGCGAATTCGTCGTACATGTCGGTCCACTCAAAGTTTTCGCCGTCAGCAGCAGCGTTAAGATTGTCTGTCGTCGAGCCAATGCCCTCAAGTTCGCGCAGCCACATTTTTGCGTGATACTGTTCGTTTGCACTTGTCTTGCGGAAGATTTCAGCAATCTGCTCGAAGCCTTCCTTCTTTGCGACCGAAGCAAAATAGGTGTACTTGTTGGTAGCCTGAGATTCACCGGCGAAAGCGGCTTGCAAATTTTTCTCGGTTTGTGTTCCTGCGTACTTGCTCATAGATACCCCTTTCAGTAGATATGTAAGCTTCCCATGCTGGCATTTTGACACAGCTGGCTCTCGTTGAAGCTTCTGAAGCGTATATTAGCTTCCACGGCAGATAGTAGGGCTTGCGGAGCTCATTCGCAATAAATTTTACCGACCTTCAACATAAAATGATTCTATTTTAGTAGCATTTTAATCAAGCTTCCTGTCCACTCTGTGCGGCATGTGCGCTTTATTGCGTTGCACGTGCGTCTATGATGTATGAT
>CAVEUW010000090.1:0-6933 GCA_963619015.1 Senegalimassilia sp.
CTATAAGCCCGTCCGCAACCCCTCCAAAACCAAGATTCGAGGTGGTTTTGTCAAATAAGCCGTCAAAAGAATTAGTTTCACGCCTTTTTGGGTCAATTTCCCCTCAAAACGCCTGGTTTCCTCCCTTGTTTGGCAACGGATTGCGGAATAATGTTGCCCATCTACTCGATTTTCCTGTTTGAAAAATTCACAAGGCGGACTTTTTGACAGCGGAGTCCCGTTTTTTGGTTTTGGGTGCCTGCGGGGCGTCGTTGCGGCAGGTGCTGTAGAATATTGGGCGTGCGTATTTGCGCTTTGCTTGCTTGTGGCTGGAATTGGCTCGCGGCTAACGTTTGTTTGCAACTGGTGCCGCTTCTGGTGCCATCCGTAGCCTGCGGCAACGCACCCGCGCACGCTTGAAACAGAAACAGAAAGGTTCGTCCCATGCAGCGTAGTCACTACGATTACCTTATTGTTGGCGCCGGCATCACCAGCGCCGTGTTCGCACACGAAGCCGCCAAGCTTGGCAAGTCGTGCCTGGTCATCGACCGCCGCAATCACATTGCCGGCAACATTTACACCGAGCAGGTGGAAGGCATCAACGTGCACAAGTACGGCGCGCACATCTTCCACACCAGCCTGCGCCCCGTGTGGGACTACGTTAACCAGTTCGCGGAGTTCAACAACTACGTAAACAGCCCCGTGGCCAGCTACAAGGACGAGCTGTACAACCTGCCGTTCAACATGAACACCTTCAGCAAGATGTGGGGTATCAAAACCCCAGCTGAAGCTAAAGAAATCATCGAGCGCCAGAAGGCTGAAGCGGCCGAGCAAATTGGCCAGGGCGAACCCAGCAACTTAGAAGAGCAGGCTCTTACCCTCATCGGCAAAGACGTGTTCGAAAAGCTGGTAAAGGGTTACACCGAAAAGCAATGGGGCCGCAGCTGCACCGAGCTGCCCGCAAGCATCATCAAGCGCTTGCCCGTGCGCTTCATCTACGACAACAACTACTTCAACGATCGCTGGCAGGGCATTCCTATGGGCGGCTACACCGCCATGGTTGAGCGCATGTTTGGCGATACCGAAATTCTGCTAAACACCGAATATCGCGAGTTCATTGCCGAAAACGCCGGCATTGCCGATCGCGTTATTTACTGCGGCACCATCGATCAGTACTACGACTACAAGCTGGGTGCGCTGGAATATCGCAGCCTGCGCTTCGAAAGCGAGCGCATCGAGTGCGAAAACTGGCAGGGCAACGCGGTGGTTAACTACACCGAGCGCGAAGTGCCTTACACCCGCATCATCGAGCACAAGCACTTCGAGTACGGCACGCAGCCGGTTACCATCATCACGCGCGAATACCCCGCCAACTGGGAGCGCGGCGACGAGCCGTATTACCCGCTCAACGACGAGCGCAACAGCGCCCTGTACGAGCAGTACGTGGAGCTGGCCAAGCAAGAGGGCAACGTTGTGTTTGCCGGTCGTTTGGGTGGTTACAAGTACTACGACATGGACAAGGCTATCGACGCAGCGTTTGACCTGGTAGAAGCTGAACTTGGCACCAAGCTCAAGTAAAGTAGTTCTATGAGCTTGAAGCCCGCAATATACATTTTGCCTCTGGCCTTGGCGCTTGCTCTGGGCTTGGCTGGGTGCGCCCAGCAGCAGGAACAGCAGAGCGAAGAGGTTTTGCAGGTGGCCGATGCCAGCAAGCCCGCCGAAGAGCAGCCTGCCGCGCAGGCGGATACAGCGGACGCGCAGGCTACCTCCGCGCCCAGCGCTGTGGAGCTGCGCGCCAAGCTGAGCATCACCGAAGATTACCGCGACAGCTTCGACCACGGCGAAAAGGGCGCTGCGTACCAGAAGTACATCGTGCTGCACGACACCGAAGGGGAGGGCAGCGCTTCAAGCGTGGTTGATTATTGGGACGGCAACGGTACGGGCGTGGCTGCCCAGTTCATCGTGAATAAAGATGGCAGCATTGTGCAGTGCGTGCCCATGGATTCCATCGCGCATCATGCGGGTTACGGAGACACCGGCCACAACGCCAGCTATGGCGTTACCGAAGACGGCCGCGATGACAAGAAGGGCACCACCAGCGCGCCTTCGAAGAGCCTTACCGACTATGGTATGAATTCGTATTCCATCGGCATCGAAATGGTGCATGTGGGCGGCGGCACGTATACCGAAGCCCAGCTGAACGCGGTGGACGGGCTTATTGCCTACATCGATGCGTACTACGGCAAGGAAAGCACCATCATCGACCATAAGGATTGGCGCACCGGCAACAGCGACACCAATCCAGAATTCGCTACCTACCTGGCCAATTACAAAGACCACCGCACTCATAACTAAGGGTGCGGCGCGTTTGTTTGGGGTGCGCCAGACTCGTTGCTTGTCTGGGGCCAGGCCTATAGCTTGTTTGGGGCGCGGCCTGTCGCTTGCTTGCCTGCACGCGTCTGGTCGGGCCATATCGCTTGCTTGCGCCAAGCCTGTTGCCTGTCTGGGGGTGCGCTTGCTTGCGTGCGCGTGCCTGGTCGGGCCATGTCGCGAAGCCCTCAAAACCACAAAACGCCCTCCTGTTGGCAATTTTTGATGGACCGGAGCGGTAAAAATTGCCATTTTGGCTTGAAACGGCGCTTTTGGCGAAAAGTTGCGCAACATTTGTGTCGCAACTGTCCAATAAAATTGCTTAAAGCACAGAAAATCATGAACCGATCGCGTGTTTTTTGCCAAACACACCCCGTTTTGTGGTTTTGGGCGTGAACCGGACGGGTGCTTCGGTGGCGTGGATCATCTGCGGGCAGATGCTTCGGCGGTACAGTGCGAACCGGACAGGCGCTTCGGCAATGTGGCGCCAGCGGACAGGTGGGCGCATTTGTGCTGTGGACGGGCGCCTTGGTGCCTAGGCGCTCCCCGCTTTCGAACGGGCGCGCTTCGACGAATGGACGAGCCTCGACTGCGGGCTTGTTTCGATGGGCTTGGCAGCCTAGGTGGTTAGTTGCGTGGCGTCTGTGGACAGGTGGGCGCAAACCGGGCGGGCGATTCGGCGGTACGGCGGAGCCCAGGCGCCCCTTTGTGTGCCCCGTGTGAAAGAGGAGCAGAATTGTGCTTGCATTCGGCAAGGGGTTCTGGAATAATAACAACCCGTGACATTCGGGAGATTGGCGCAGCGGGAGCGCAGTTGCCTTACAAGCAAACGGTCACAGGTTCAAATCCTGTATCTCCCACCACTTACTACACCGGGCCCTTAGGGCCCGGTTTTACATTCGGGCGTTTAGCTCAGCGGGAGAGCACTTCCTTCACACGGAAGGGGTCATCGGTTCAATCCCGGTAACGCCCACCAACTTCACAGGCCGGCATCGCCGGCCTTTCTGTTTGTCTGCGGGCTAGTGCAGGGATGCTGCCCGCACGGCGGGTTGGTGCGGGGTGCAGGGGAGGCACGCACGGCGGACGTGCGCCGGCGCCGAAGCTGGGCACAGCAGCGGGCGCGTGCTGGAGCTGAAGCTGGGCACAGCGCGGCGGTTGGGCGCCCAAAACCAGAAATCGGCCCTCTTGTGTCAAATAAGACGTCTTGTGAATTAAATTCGGAGCATTTTGCGGGCGATCAAGGCAAAAATAAACTTTGATGCACGGCGTTAGACCACAGTTTTGGAAAATATGATGCGCAATTAGCCCCATTACGTGCCCAGAAAAATTCGCAAGACAGCTTTTTCGCCAATTGGGTGCCGATTCTTGGTTTTGAATCGGCTAAAAGGGGCGCGGGCGTAATTCTGGGCTACGCGCTTGTTCTAGGAGTTGATCCTGAGTTGAGGCTTAGAGCGCCTAGGTCTTAGCCCTGAAAGGCTACAGGTACTGATGGAGTAGGGCAGCATCGGCGGCTCTTTCGCGGCGCACCGCTTAGCGTTGCTGCACCGCAAGGAGCTGGGCTGCGCGCAGGCCACTGCTCGCACGGCTTAGTTGTGGCTGCGCCTGGTTTAAGTCGCAATTCTCGTTTTCGACATCCTGACCTCGGCTAAATCAGCTCGCAGCGCCGTTGCGCCCCGGCCGTTCTATAACGAGTCGTACCAGTATTCGAAAGCTTCCATGCGGCGTTTCGCTTCGCGGTAAACTTGGCTGGCCTCGCGGGCGCCAACAATGATCACGTATGCAACGCCCTCGATTTTGACGAGCTTGTATACAATGCGCAGTCCTGCGCCGCGAAGTTTGATTTTCAAGAAACCCGTCAAGTCGATGCCGCCCTTATTGCCCAGCGGGCTGCCATAGCCGCCTTCCTGCTGTGGCAGGGGGTTGCTGGCTAGTTTTTGGAGCGCTTTGAAAACTTGCTTGCGCTGTGAGCCGTCCAAGGCCTTGATGTCGGCCTTGGCATCGGGCGTAAGTTTAACCTGCCACTGCATTATTCGAATTCCGGTTCGGGCGTGGTGGCAAGGTCGTCTTCGGTGATGCCGAATTCTTGCATTGCCGCTTCAAGGCTGGTTGCCTCGGCCGGGTCGAACGATTTCATACGCTGAAGCGCCAGCATGAGCAGCCCCAAATCTTCCTTGGCTTCTTCGCCAGCGCGGAAGTCGTCTACGGTGACGATTACGTGGTCGGGAACATTGCGCTTCATCACAAATACCGGATTGCCATCAGTGGACTTATTGAATGCCTGGGTAGACTTGCCGCGATTGAAATCGCTGATGGGAACAATGTTCTCTAGAATATCGAGCGCAGGCATGGCGGCTCCTTAATGCGTAAAGTAATTACTTAAGTACTGAAAATATAGCATAAGCCGGCAGGTGGAGCCTTGCGGGCTGGTGCGGGTGATGCTGCTCACGCAGCGGGCTGCGCGCAGGCCACTGCTGCGCTTGCCGCGATGCGGGCGGCGCTGACGGGCTTTTTGTGGAAAATATGGTGCGGCTGCGCTAAAGTTTTGGGTAGCGAATTTACTGGCTCACCTGCTGTTTAGCGGGGCAAGAAAAGAGGCTGCCATGGGTGCCGCGAAAAAGCCATTCCAAATTGCTCTGAGCATTCTAGTTTCCGTAACACTCGTGTTTGGGCTAACGCCCAGCGCCGCGTTGGCCGCCACCGGCCAGGGGCAGGGGAGTGCTTCCCAATCTGCCGAAGTGCAGGTATCCGCTCAGAGCGGTGCAGCAGGCCAAAGCTTGGCCGGCGAAGCCTCGGGCGAAAGCGCCGCCAGCGCTGCTGCGGGGGCCGGTTCGAGCTCGAGCGCGAGTTCGGTTTCGGGCGCTGGCCAAGCAGCTGCGAACGCGGGCGCAGGCGCGGCCGATTCTTCGGGCGCGGGCCAAGCAGCTGCGGGCAATGGCTCGGCAGCTTCCGGCGCAGCTTCTTCCAGCGGTGCCACTGGCAATGGCGGTACGTCCAGCGGTTCAGCGGCCAGCGGCTCCTCCAATTCTGCCAGCGCTAACGGCGCCAGCGAAGGCGACTCCGCCGCGGATGCCGCAACATCTGAAGAGCCCAACTTGGCTTGGGCCGAATTCAACGGCTTTGACAACTTCGGTGTTGATACCGCAACCGACCCCACCAGTGCCGTTACTGCTGATGGCGCGACGGCCACCAGCAATGTAACCGCGCTGTATAACCTTGTGTGCAACGGCTACGAAAACGCCGCCGCCTCGGTTGATGCCAAGAGCCTCAACTGCACGGTGGACGACTTCCAGGAAGCCATGACGCTCATCACCGCTAACCCCGAGTACTACTGGGCGGCCAGCCAGTGGGGTTACAGCTACTATGACAGCAACAAAGACCAAACTCCGGATAGCGATGAGCAAATCGCCTCCATCAATTTGTACTACTGCGTGGACACCTCGGACCTTGCAACCGTGAAGGCAAATACCGAAGCGAAGATTTCCGAGGCTCTGAGCTGGGTTGATTTCGACAACATGTCGCAGTTCGAAGCGGTGCAGGCCCTGCACGACTACCTGGTGCGCAATTGCGCCTACGACACCGACATGGCAAGCGACACTAGTCCCGCCGACACTACTAGCTACAGTGCATATGGCGCCTTGGTGAAGGGCAGCTGCGTGTGCCAGGGTTATTCCTTGGCTTACAAGCTGCTGCTGAAACGCGCTGGGCTTTCTGCCGTTCTGGTTATGAGCACAGAAATGAACCACGCCTGGAACATGGTGCAGATGGACGACGGAAACTGGTACCACGTTGACGCCACTTGGGACGACCCGACGCCCGACCGAGGCTTTAGTGCCGACGTGAGCCACAGCTACTTCCTGCGCGCCGACTCCACTATGACGAACAGCTTAGGCCATTACGGCTGGGAAGCTGCCTACACTACGCCCGCCACCGATTATGCCAACCGGACCTACGCCACCTACAATGGCCCGGCTGCAGCTTCCGGCAGCGCAGGCGATTCTGGGGCTTTAGGTCCTACTACTTCTACTGATGGTGTAGGGTCCACGGGCGGAACGGAGGGCGCCGAAACGCCCAAAGCAACGGCTGCCACCTATGCTCACAGCGCCGCTGCCACGCAAAGTGGCGTCACCTTCACTGTTGAATGGAACGATCCCGTTGCGGGCGAAGATACCGTTCTCCACGTAACCCAGACGGGCGGAAGCGACGCGGCGAAGGCCCGCATGGACGCGCCCACCTACTACGACCCCGACGGTAGCAATGAGAGTGTCTGCGACCCCAGCCGCACTCAATGGAGCGGAGCGAACGCGTATAAGACCCTTGGCGCTGACGGATATGACTTCAGCTTCCAGTTCACGGCTACGGGCACGTACAAGTTCTACTTCTACTTCATGGACACCACCAACAGCATCACCTGGCTCCGCGCGCAGGTGGAGGTGACCATCAACGACGCTAGCCACCCGGCTGTAAGCACCATCGTGGCCAACGCCGTGGCGCAGGCAAAGGCCGCAACCGCCGGCTCCACGAGCCCAGAATACGATCTGGCTCTGTGGCTGCACGATTGGGAGCTGAAGCAGCTGGACTACGACT
>CAVEUW010000091.1:0-6776 GCA_963619015.1 Senegalimassilia sp.
AAGACCAGCTGAAAGACGTCACCGTGGTGATGCAGCTGAAGCGTCATGCGCTCGAGGACGGCATGGAGATGAACCAGAACACGGGCTTATACCCCGTGGACAAGTCCTGGCAGGCCGTGGGTGATGCCGTGGAGCTTACTGGTTGGGCGGCTGCCAATTTAAGCCAAACCGTTTCCAGCTCGCAGCAACGCTACGACGACATGGGCCATGAATATGTGTACCAGTGGTGCGAGGTTGACGTGAAGCAGGGCGATTCCAGCAAGTTTACGCCCTATACCATGGGCGACTTCGCGGGCATCACGGGCGATGCAACCTTGAATCTGGCCGACGAGCAGGGCAACCCCGAAACCGTCAGCTTCAAGGGCAGCTATTCTGCCGAAAAATTCGACTACGGCGATGGCGATGTCGAATACACCAACAAGACCATCATCAACACCTACACGGGGCAAACCTACGCGCGCGCAACCAAGTACTGGACGGTGAAGCAGGAAGACGGCACGTACAAGAGCGTGACGGGTGTTACCAAACCTTATGGCGTGGCGCCGGGCGAGCAGTTCACCGTCAAGGCCGATGACGGCAGCGAAATCACCGTCACGTTCCCCGCGACGCTTACTGTTGACTTGTACCAGAACGAAACCAAGTTTGCCTCCGAACTGAAGATGGACGGCACGGTGGATAACGAATGGACCCAGGCCACCGCGCTTGATGACACCACGTTCTACTATCGCGAAAGCGCGCCGTGGACGCTTGACTTCGACGGCATGGCCAAGTGCGACGAGGCGGGTTCCAAGTACCTCTACCAGGCTATGGAATACACGCCCGAAGGCTTTAGCAGCTCTTCGAATTTCGCGCCCACCACGTCCGATACCACGTTCACGCGTGAAAACGGCACCGCCGACCAGCAGGTCATCAACTTCAGCAGCTTCTACAACACCCCGTACCCGGGCGAGGGCACGCGCGTGCGCCTGGCCAAGCAGTGGCTCGATGGCGGCAACACCACCGGTCGCAACACGGTAACGGTTGAGGTGTACGCGAAAACCGACGTGGTGAAGCAGAACGGCAACGCCGCCCTAGATGCCGATGGCAACGCCATCAAAGCGGGCGACGTTATTGCCACGGTGGACCTGAACGACACGAACGGCTGGTACCGCGAAGTGGGTATTGCCGCGGCCGATGGCATGTACCTGCCCGAGGGGTCCGACCCTGCTGAGGGTTTCACCCCCGGTAACGGCAACGGCTTCTACTACGGCGTGCGCGAGGTTGGCAACGGCAACTACGACGTGATTGATAAGAGTCAAGCCACGGGCACGTATGCCGATGTTGCGCTTTCCGCCTGGGAAGATGGCGTGCAGCGCCTGGTTACCAAGAAGACCGAGGTAAGCAACGGCGGCTACGCCTACGACATTTCGTATAGCACCGCAACCGACGCCCAGGGCGCCAAGATCGTGGTGGTGAACCGCCGCGTGGGCCTGGTGAACATCGAGGTCACCAAGAAATGGATTGACAACGTGGGCGACACCACGAGCGACAAAAATCCGCGCCCCGATTTCTATATGGGCATACAGTTGCAGAGCCCCGATGGCAAAGACCATTTCAACGCAGACGAATCGGGCAACATCTACTTCTCGTGCACCGGTAGCAGCGAGCGCTATTACCTGTACACGGACGAAGCGCGCACTCAGCATATTTCGATGCACGATGTGACGTACGTCCCCACGTCGCATATCGTGTTCGAGGTGAACCGCAACAAGACCGAAAGCGCCTTTACCGTGTACGGCCTGCCGAAATACGATGCAGCCGGCGACGTTGTCATGTACGAGGTGTGGGAGAGCGAATCTACCTACCTGCCCAAGAACGATTACGCGTTGAAGTCCATGGACTACACGGGCGAATTCGACACGCACCTGCAGCATTCCGACTACAAGCGCTACACCTTCACCAACGCGCGCCAGGGCGTGAAGGACGTCACGTTCTACACGCGCTGGTACGACGCCTACGTGAAAGACACGCTGGGCCAGCGCCCCGACGTGTACCTGACCCTGTACAAGATGGTGGATGGCCAGCTTGAGCTGGTTACCGGCTATGAAAGCTACAAGTGGACCGATCTTGCCGATTGGAACGGCCAGGCCACCGAGCTGGGCGGCAAGTACAACCAGTCGGCCACCATCAAGAACCTGCCCAAGTACGATGAAAACGGCGCCGAGATCGTCTATTACGGCACCATCATCCGCGCGGCTTCCGACGAGACCATCGCGGGGCTCGATTACCAGGACATCAAGTTCGGCACGTCCAGCTTCGAGCTGGGCAACCAGAAGTGGGATGCTGCCGATAGCGAGGTAAGCGCGGCGGCGGCGCAGGCTGATGTGTCAGGCGGCAAGCAGGCCTTGCGCGAAGACGGCACCTTCATTTTCAGCATCGCCAACACGGTGGTGGCAGAAGGCACCAAGCTGTGGACGAACATCCCCGGCGATTTTAAGGGCAGCATGCCTGCTATCTCGGTGTTCTTGCAGCAGCGTCTGGGCAACCCCAATGTGGCGCTTGACGAGGGCTGGCGCCCGCTTGCGGTGACGAAGGCTACGAGCGGCACGGGCATTACGGGTGCCGGCTACGACATTGCAACCGGCAAGAATGATACCGATGGCAACGTTGCCGTGGCCTGGACCACGCTTGAGGGCATGACGCCTGAAAGCGGTGCCACTACGGCGTCGGCCTCGTTTAGTATGAACGTGTACGGCGAAAACGCCGCGTCTGGTTCGGGCGAAGGCTCGGGCGAAGGTACTGGTTCGGGCGAGGGCGCGGGCGCGGGTTCGGCCGCCAGCGACAACGCGCTGCCGATGTACGACGAATACGGCTATCGCTATGAATACCACGCCACCGAGATTGTGGACGGCCTTATTCAGGACGCTTTCGGCAACCCCGAGGGCGGCTTTAAGCTGGATAGCCTGAAAACCACCGATGACGGCACCGCGTTCTACGATGAGTCGCTGGTGAACAGCGGCAACGGCGCGTACTTCCGTATCGATAACGCGTTTAAGCAGGACCAGGGCGGCAAGATCACCGTTACTAAGAACTTCGCTGACCGTGCCACGGGCGACCAGTTCCCCGCAGTAACGTTCACGCTCTACCGTGCGGCCGATGCTGGCACTGTTGCGGATGACGCCTGGACCAAGGTCGACGAAAAGACGCTCGACACCAGCGCAATCACCGACCCGAACGGTACTGGCAGTGTCACCTTCGACGCTTTGACGCTGTATGCCCCTGACGGCAGCAAGTACCAATACAAGGTGGTCGAAAAGTCCATCGATGGCTATACCACCTATGCATCCAAGGGCAACAAGTCTGCCGACGAGCTGACCACGCAGGCCACCGAGGTCGTTGGCCTGTATCCCACGACTGATGGAACCGCTGCAGACGGTTCTGACCAGGCAAGCTTCAAGAACGTCTACGCCACCGACAGCGTGAGCCTTTCCGGAACCAAGACCTGGTTCGACCAGAACAATCTCACGAACTGCCGTCCGACCGACCTTGACCTGAAGCTTGTTCGTTCCTACGACAAGGCGGGTACCCAAAAGGACGAATCGCTGACCAATGGCGAAATCGCCCTGCAGGACACCGACCCCGACGCTGAGGGCTACATCGAATGGACCAAGAAGGACAACAAGTGGACCTTCACCATTAAGAATCTGGAGAAATACAGCCCTGCGGGCAAGGCGTGGTACTACACGCTCACCGAGGCTAGCGTGCCCACCGGCTACAACCAGAATAATGACAAGGGCGGCACGGTGGCCGCCGATAACGGCACCGGTATGGCATCGCTGAAGTTGGGCAACTACCAGCAGACCAGGATCGGCTTCACCAAGACCTGGGCAAACGACGGCAACGATCCGTACAAGCAGCGCCCCCGCATCTACATCCAGCTGCAGTCACGCGTGACGGGCGAGGGCGTTACCACTAGCGATTGGAAAGATGCCGGCGCAACCCTGAACGAACAGTTCGGCGCGGAGCTTTCCACTAAGGAAATCACGAACGACCCGTACGCCAAGTACACGGTCTACGTGCTGCCTGGAGCCTCGGGTAACAACCAAACCAGGTATTCCATCATTGGTTTCAACCCGAACAACCAGGATACCCAGACGTTCAATAACACCTGGGTCGATCTGCCGGCAAGCGGCGTTGTGAATGCGGGAACCGAAAACGCGAAGACGGTGAGCATTGAATACCGCGTCGTGGAGGTTATGGCTGTTTACAACAAGGAATCCTCAAACAAGCAGGTTGTGAACCTAACTGCCCCGACTACCGATACGGGCGACTACGCCACCGCGCAGCCGTATTCCGCAAACCAGACCGGCAACACTGCCGTTACCAACACGCTGAATAAAACCACGAGCGTGAGTGCAATCAAACACTGGGACGATTCCCTTGATAAGTGGGGCGTTCGTCCGGCAAGCGTGACGTACTACCTGCGCTACAAGGCGGGCGATAACGGCACGTGGAAGTGGCTGAGCGAATACGGCGCGGACGTTTCCGACCCCACGGCTGCCAACAGCAAGGCGGTGAAGTTCACGGTTGCCAGCGATGACGCTGATGCGGGTGATGAATGGTCAAAGACCTTCGAGAATCTGCCTGCCGTCGATGTGAACGGCAATGCCTATACCTATGAATTGGTTGAAGCTGTGCCGAATGGCTATTCCGTAACTAGCCGTGATGCTGGCTACGTTGCCAACAACGCAAGCGACAGCGCAACTGCTACCGGTCTGGTTGTGGTGCCGGTCGCTGAGGGCGCCCAGGACTTCAATAACGCCCTTGATACCGTAACGCTTTCGGGACAAAAGCTTTGGAACACTCTGGGCGCCACGATGCCCGATAGCGTCGATCTGAAGGTTACCCAGATTTCCGCCCAGGATGGTAAACAGGTTGAAGCCGACATCACCGACAAAGTCCAGATTACCTGGGATAAGGAATACGCGAGCAACGCCTGGCAGTTCTCTATTGAGGGCCTGCCCAAGACCGACGCCAACGGCAACGATTACGTCTACAAGGTAACGGAAACCGCGGGCGCGGTGGCGGGTTATTACCCCACCAACCCCGAGGGTAACGCCACTGCGGGCGACGATGGCGCGCTGGTTAACGGCAACATCACCAACACGGCCACGCGCTTCACCTTCAACAAGGTGGACGAATCGGGCACAACGGGTGCTGCGGGCGCCGTGCTTAACGGCGCAGAGTTCACGGTGAAGAATGCCGAAGGTGACACGGTTGCGGTCTGGACGCGTGACGCAAGCGGCAACGTTTCCGTTTCCGAAACCAGCGGCTGCACTGGCACGACTGAGGGCTACATCGTGGGCCTCGCCGCCGGCACTTATACCGTGAGCGAAACCAAGGCCCCGGCAAACCACCTGAGCATCGCCGATTTCAAGCTTGTCATTGCTGTTGACGGCACGATTTCCACCGACGCTGCCGGCGTCGAGACCACGGCCGCGACCGACTCCAAGACTGCGACCGTCCAGGTCACCGACGAGGTTCTGCGCGGTTATGTGACGCTCGATAAGTACATCGAGCACGAGGGCGCTAAGGTTCCCGTTGCTGGCATGACCTTCGACTTGTACAAGAAGGGCGCGGGCCAAGGCGGCGCCGACCTGCGCGTTGCCACCGGCATCACCACTGACGAAAAGGGCGCCTGGAAGTCTGAAGGTTCCAGCATCGAGGTTTCCGGTCTGGGCGACTACTACAAGGCTCTTTCCGACGGTCTGCCCGCGGGCGAGTATTTCTTCAAGGAAACTGGTTCGAGCACCATCACGAGCGCTCCTACGACTGAAAACGAGTCGCGTGAATTCACCATCCTTGGCAGCGGCACGACCCAGCCCAAGGTGGCCACGGTCGACTTCAAGAACGTGGAGTTCTCGCTTGACGCTTACTTCGTGAAGACTGATGCCGCCACGGACGAGGGCATCAACGGCGCCACGTTCACGCTGACCTACCTGCCCGCCGGTGCCGCAGAGGGCACCGAGGCGACCGTCGTATTCGACAGCATTACCCCTGGAAACACCTATAAACTTGACGTCTACGGCACAAAGATCGTTGACACGCAGGCCATCAGTACCTCTGCTGGCGCGGTGGCAATTTCCGGCCTGAAGAAGGGCACTTACACGCTCACCGAGACGTCAAACCCGGGTTACGTGGTAGATTCCACGCCCAAGACGCTTGAGGTAACCGACGAGCTTGACGGCAAGCGCGCGTACCCGTTCGTGGGCGGCCAGCCCGAACTTGCCAATACGCCCATTGCGTTCAAGGTTGCCAAGAGCGCGGACGGCTTCGACGCTTCCGCCATGGAAGGCGCTGAGTTCACGCTTGCCGGCAAGTTCTTGGACGGCGAAACGGAAAAGACGCTCACCATTGGCGCGACGGGCGAAAGCGACGTGCTGTCCGCTCAGCTTTTGGCGGGCGAGTCGTACACGCTGACCGAGACTAAGGCGCCTGCGGGCTTCTTGAAGGCTGAAGGCTCCATGGCGTTTACCGTGAAGGCCGATGGCTCCATCGAAAAGACCACGGGCGGCAGCGCATGGGGTGTAAGCTTCGACAAGGACAATGTCGTAGCTTCGGCCACCTTGGTTGACCAGCCTGTTTCGCTGACGCTTACGAAGAAATCTGCTGTCGACGAGAACCTAAAGCTTGCCGGTGCGCAGCTGAAGGTCGAGGGCGTTGATGGCGCTACGTTCGCCGATGGCGCAACCGAGAAAGCGCTTACGACCGGCGAAGACGGCACGGCAACTCTGACA
>CAVEUW010000092.1:0-6774 GCA_963619015.1 Senegalimassilia sp.
CAAGAAAGCGCAACAACGCCAGCGAAAAGAAAAAACCCGCCATGAGACGGGTTTTTGAAAATGCATGTCGCACCTTATGCGGTAGCTTGCGAAGCGAGCGGCCCTTACAGCCCTTCGGCGCGGAAGCGGCGTTCCAAGGCTTCCTGGTGGTTTGCGTAGGTGAGCGCAACCTCCTTGGCAACAATGCCTTCCTTCACCACATTGAATAGGCCCTGGTCCATTGTCTGCATACCCTCGCGGCCGCCGGACGCCAAAACCGAGTCAATCTGGTAAGCCTTTTCCTCGCGGATAAGGTTACGGATTGCGGTGTTTACGGTCATGATTTCGAACACCGGCACGGCGCCGCCATTGATGGTGGGCACCAGCTGCTGACTGATGGTTGCCTGCAGCACCATGGAAAGCTGAATGCGCATCTGACGCTGCTGGTTTGCCGGGAAGGCGTCTAGAATGCGGTCGATGGTGTCGGCTGCGCTGGTTGTGTGCAGTGTGGAAAGTACCAGCTGCGCCATCTCAGCTGCGGTAACAGCGGTGCCGATGGTTTCGGGGTCGCGCATTTCGCCAAGTAGAATCACGTTGGGAGCCTCACGCATGGCTGAGCGCAGAGCCTCGGCGTAGGTTTCAACATCGGTGGGAACCTCGCGCTGTGTGATAATGCACGTGCCGTGGCGATGGATGTATTCGATCGGGTCTTCCATCGTGATGATGTGGCCAGAGCGCTGGTGGTTCATGCGATCGATAATGCAGGCCAGCGTGGTTGACTTACCAGCACCAGCTGGGCCTGTGACCAGTACCAAACCCTTCGACACGTCCGCGATGTTCATAACAGCATCGGGGATGTGCATCTCTGCCGGGTTGGGCAAGCCAAACGGGATAACACGAATAACGGCACCAAAGCTGCCGCGCTGACGGAAAATGTTCACGCGGAAGCGGCCAACCTCAGGCACGGCGAAGCTGAAGTCTTCGTCGTGGTTGATCTTGTTGACAAAGATATTCATGTCGCGCCCGGCCATCTCGTAGATGGAGCGCACATACGCCTCGGTATCAGCGGGCATCAAAGGCGCCGAATCGGAACGCACGTGAATACCGCTGGCCTGGTAGGAAAGCGGCAGACCGGCAATGATGAAGACGTCGGATGCCTTCAGATCGATCATTTGCTTCAAAAGTGATTTCAGGGACATGTTGGGTTTCTCCTTTTCCCTTACTTGGAAGCGCCGGTCCACAGGGTTTCCTGCGGCGTTTCCTGCGTTGTGGTGGTTTTCCATTGCTCGACCGTGTAGGTCATGTTGTCGGATACACGAACTTTGGCGTTAAGCGTTTTGCCTGAGTACGTGGAAATTTCGAAGCTGATTTCGCTGCCGTCGGCACTAGCTGAAAGGTTTTGCATGTCGGTATAACCCGCCGAAACAACCTTTTGCTGAATAGAATTCCAGCCAGCGGTAATGGTGCTAGCAGCGAACGAGCCAGACGCACCCTTGCTAGACTGCAGTTCCTCGTCGATGCAGGCGAGTACTTGCTGCCCGCAAGAATCGAGCGCGTAGGTATCGGATACACTTTCGGCCTGGCGTGTTGCCATGGCAGAAGCGGCGTTGGTGGTGGTTACGCACAGCATGGCAAGCACCGCCAAAAGCAATACCGAAATAAGCGTCAGTAAGCTGACCGGGCCAATGCGCACGCCAGTTTTCAAGCTTTTCGCCATTTACTTCACCCCGCTTACGTAGTGCGATGTGTCTAGCTCGTAGGCAACACCTGCACTGTCAGAAACGGTGATGTGTGCCGAATACATGGTGCCCGCGCCTTGTTCTGCGGAGTTGACGTCGCATTTGACGTCGAACCCTTCGGCACCGTTTGCTGCCACACCTGCGCCAACCGTTTTACCAGCAGCAACGCTTGCGGCGTCGGCCGAAAATTCTTCAGCGGCATTCTGTGCGACAATGGCGGCATTTGATGTGCGCTTGGCTTGGTTAGCTGTGGTCATCGACCCGGCAAACAGCTGCGTGAACACGGCCATTGCAGCAATAAGGGCCACCAGCAATAACAGCGCTTCCACAACAAACGCAATGCTGCCAGAACGACCGGCGAATATGCCAACTTTCTTGGGGGCTTCTTCAGTTGCCATGTTATTTACCCCCTTGCGCAAAGCGGAGGGCCACTTCAGCGGTGCCCTGGTCGGTAGTTACAGAAAGCAGCCCACCTGTGTAGGAGAAGCTGAAGGTATTAGAAGTTGCCAGCGTATTGGCCTTTTCTGGTGTGTACGCGCTGCCGGCCAGGCTGTACTCCTGCAGGATTTTGCCCTGGTAGCTGTAAATGCGCGTCTCGTAGGTGCCCGAGTTTGCGTGCTCAACAATAACCAGCGCGTTGCCCTCGGGGCCTGTGCCTGAAGCGATGGCACCGGTCGAATCGTTCGCGCGCACAGTGTTCACAATAAGCCCAAGGCCTTCGCGTTGCTGGTTGTTGGTGTTTTGCACGTCGGACACATGGACATATACCGAAATGCCAGCAATCAGTGCCAAAAGCAGCGCGATAAAGAACACGACTAAAAGCAAGGTGGGGAAAACCTTGCCAGCAATGGATTCCTGCTCGTCGCGTAGTTCCACACGCGAAACTTTGCCCAGCGCGTCCATCTTTTCGCCGCCAGCGGCAACTCCTGTTGTGGTTCTCATACTCATTTTGGCGTCACCACCACAGATGGCATCACGTTGTCTGCGAAGTACTCGTAAGACACCACGTAGGTATCGTGGTTAATGGTGAGCCCGTAGTTTTGTTCCAAATGTTCCAAGGTGGAAGGGTAGCTGCCTTCAATAGCGCAGCATTGCTTTGCCGATTCAAGCACTGTGTCGCGCAGGGCAACAGCGCCTTGTACACGCGTGTTTGCTTGAATAACGCCGACGATAACAACTACGGCAATGGCTATAACAACAACGCAGGCCGCGACAATGGCAATAACCTTCCTCCTTTTCTTCAGTTGGTTGTCTGTTATTTCATGAAACATGTACGACCCCGTCCGCTAGGCAATCGAACCCATGATGCCGATAAGTGGCAACATAACTGCGATAAGCGTTGCACCCACAGCGATGGTCAAAAACGCTGCCAGAACAGGCTCAACGCTGTTGACGGCTCGGTCGATTTGCAAGGTTGCATCTTCGAAGAACACATCGGAAAGGTGCGACAGAACGTCGTCAGTCGAACCGGAGCGCGTGCCAACCAAAAGCATGCGGCCATACACGGGCTCGAACACGTCGTTTTCAACGATGGCCTGCGCCAAGCTGCGCGGGTCGTCTAGGTTGGTCATCGATTTGTAGGCCTTATCAAGCTTGTGGGAAAGCTGTTCGTGGCCGACGGTTGTCATGGCTTGTTCCATTGCGATGTCTTCCTGCACACCAGAGGCAATAAATGCAGCAAGAGCAGCAGTGAAGCGCGAAAGCGCCATCTGGTATAACGCGCCTTTAGTGCCTGGGATTTTCTCAAGCAGACGCATGACAGCCTGACGGCCCGACTGAGTGCGGGAGCGGAAGGTGATATACAACGCCAAGATGGTTGCAATCAGGACAACTGCCAGTGCCACCCAGCCGATAGCAATGGAAATTCCCACCATGCTAAACGAGCCGGAGGTAAGTGATCCGGCCATGTTCTCGTATGTTTTGGTGAAGATAGGCAGAATGACAATAACCACGAAGGCCAAAATCACGCTCATGATGCACAAAAGCGCCGCGGGGTAACCCACCGCATTGCGCAGTTTGGCGAAGGTGTTGTCTTCGTTTTCGTAATAGTGACCAAGGTTGCGCAGCACGCGCTCGGTACGACCTGCGCGTTCGCCTACGCGTACCATTTCAACGGCGTATGAGGGGAATGCCCCCGAGCCTTCCATAGCATCGGCCAGGCTGCAGCCTTCAATCAGTTTGCTGTACACCCTGTCGCATGCGGCCTTGAACTGCGATTGTTCGCGGTTTTCGGCAAGCATTTGCACCGCTTCATCGGTTTGCACGCCAGCGGCCAACATGGTGGACACGCTGCTGCAAAAAGCGCTGATAGCGCTGCTTTCTAAGAACTTATCTGCCATCTGGTTCTCCGTTTCCTTTAAACGTAGATGTTTGCATTGTCTCACAACTCCTCAAAATGTGGGGAACATTGTCTATTTTCGTGGCGAATAACTGGGGGAACGTCTTTAGTGGTTCGCGAACGAGCGCAACATTTCCCTCCTTAATACACAAACCTATCGGTGTAGGTTTTGCCGTCGCCGACGTTGGTTCCACCGCTGCTTGCGGCAAAGGTCAAATCGACACGCGACCAGGTGTTTTGGCTAACGCTAAATTGCGCCGACACCCAAGTGCCATCTATGTAAACCTCTATCCAGGCATGGTAGATATTATTGGGCGAAACATATCCGGTGATTATTTTGGTTGGAATTCCCTGGCTGCGCAGCATAGCGGCGCCAAGGCTTGCGTAGTCAAAACAGATGCCGCTGCCCGAGCTTAACGTGGAGTCGGGGTCGGGCACATACCCTGTTGCGTCTTTTAGCTGCGACGCCTTGTTGTCGTCATAGCTGATGTTTTCCACAATCCAAGTGCAAATGGCTTTAACGGCCTCGCCCTGATTCGACGCGTCGGCAACCAGTTCGCGGGCTTTAGACACGCAGGTGCTCGATTGCGTGTAGTTGCAGTTGACGTTGGGGTAGCAGAAGGGCTCGGTTTCGGAAGCAATGGCTGCTTCAAAAGCTGTGGAATACAGCTCGACGTAGTTGTTGCCCGAGGTATTCTGCATAACGCGAACGGTGTAACTTCCCGCGCCCGAAGTGAGCGGGAAGATAGTTGCCGTTCCGTCTTGTGGCAAGTCGTAGTTGGTGGTTTCTTGCCCGCTTGTGATCTGCACTTTTAAGCGTGAAGCGGCACTGGCAGAAACACCGACGTAGCCTTGGGCGGCATGCGAAGCGTCAATCAGTGCACCGTTTTCGCCCGTGGCTGCAGCCTCGTCAAACGTTGCGATTTTTACGGTGGTTTGTGGGGTGAAAGAAGCCCCCGTTGCCTGCTCTGATTCGCCTGAGCAAGCGGCAAGCGCAAAGGCGGTTACAAGCGCGCAAATAGCTAGCGCTGCTGCAAGCAGCGTTTTCGCGAAAACAACCCTTGTGTGACGCGTTGCAATCATTGCTTGCGATTATACCCCCGAGGTTGCAGTGAGTTGAGCGAGATTCCCGCCACTAACCATTCGAAAATTGCCGTTTTGGTAACGATTTCGTTAATAACGTAGCGTTCGAAACTAACGATTTTTAGCGCGTTTGTTACAAAAATGGCAACATTTAAATTCCCGTAAAGCGCTCTTATTTGCGCTCACCTGGGAAAACGCAAAATTGATTTCCATTACAAACAAAAATTGAAACAGCCAGTTTCGAATGGCCATATATATGTACGCGAAGGTGATTTTGAGGTAGAATTATTTAGATTCGAAAAGTGTCGAATTGGCTCAATTTCCGGCCGAGGCGACACAAAGAAAACGAACGACATGAATCGAAGGGCGCGCGGCGCGCCAGAAAGCGGTTGATGAGGTGAGTGACATGAAACAGGGAAACAGGAAATTAGGAACAGTCGAAAGTATGACTGAGCGGTATTCGCTCGGACACAAAGTCATTGCGGTTGCAATGTCGGTGGTGCTGCTTGGGTTTGGGTGGCCAACCACTTCTTTGTCGCGCGCGTACGCGGCTGACCAAGCAAGCGCTACTGCAACGCAAAGCGCAGCATCCGATGCTGCAACCAGCGCGGCCAATAGCGCGGCTGGTTCAGGCAGCGCAACCAGCGCGGCCAGCTCTGCTGAGCCCGCTAGCACCGCTGCATCTAATAGTGCAGCCACTGCAGCCGACGAGGGAACGTCGGGTGTTCAGGTAGTTGCGTCTGATAGCGCTGCCACCGAAACTGGTGCCGCTATCGATCAGCAGGCTTCTTCCACCGCCGCAGAAGAAGAAGCCGATGTCGAGTTCGTTTTGAACAACGCATATGTCACCTACATGGGCCAGAATGTCGCCGCACCGGCCCACAAAGTCACCGCACCTCTTAACCAGAAGTTTGAATTCACTGTTACCGCCGAAAATGGCTACAAGCTTGTCAAGGTTATGCTTGCCGTTGGTACGGCTGAAGCCGTTGAAATCGCCGCAAATGAAGATGGGGTTTATACCGTTGAAGCTGCCGACGTAGCTGCCGGCGCAACCATTACGCTTGAAACCGAGCAAGAGGTAACTGCTCCTGCTGCTGAGGAAGCAACGCCGATCGAGCAGACCGATACCTCGTCTGCAACTGAGGGTGATGCTGACAAGGCTGATAAGGCTGATGCGGCCGACAAGGCCGATGCCGATAAGTCTGCTGCGACTGACAAGGCCACCGAGGGTTCTGACACTCAGGCTACCGATAAGGCTGGCGAAGGTGCCGCTGATGCAGGTGCTGCCAATCAGTCTGGCGCTACCGATACAAGCGCTACCGATACCGCCGCTTCCAGCGATGAAGCTGCCAAGGCTGAAGAAACTGCTAAGGCGGTAGAGGAAACCAAGGCTGCCGAGGCTGAAACGCAGAAGAAGACTAATGCGTCCAATGCAGTGTCTGGTTTGCGCAGTGGCTTCATGACGGCGCTCAGCAGCATGTTCGACAACGCTTCCGGCGTGAACGCGCTTTCGGTTGCAAGCGATCTTGGTGCCGACACCGATACCGAGAAATACATTTATGTTGGCGAGACGTGCACGCTCAACGGCACCAGCGGCTATAACCACAGCTGGAGTTCTTCGAAGAGTAGCGTTGC
>CAVEUW010000093.1:0-6461 GCA_963619015.1 Senegalimassilia sp.
TTGCGGATTGGGGCTTTCTCCACACGGCGTTCACAAGGAGGGGTTGGAGGGGGCTATACGGAAGGACCTAGGGCAAATTTCTGCTTAATGCGTTCCAACTTTTTTCGCCATGGAACATAAAGGGCGGCAAGGAAAATGACAGTTGCTGCGCCATGGACGCAATCGAGTGGAAAGCCCGCTGCATAGGCAGCCAGCACAGAGGGCCAGGTAATCGGCCTGACAAAGCCCACTACATACCATCCATTAAGCACCAAGCCATACAGCATGGCTGAAAGAAAACCAAAAGCAAGCAGCACGGGCGTTTTGTCGAGTAACCCACGCGGAGCAAGCACGCCAGCCAAATAACCAATAAGGCCCCACGTATACATTTGCCATGGAGTCCAGGCGCCTTGACCGAAAAAGAAATTACTAACGAGTGCTGCAAGGGCTCCAACCATAAAACCGCTTCGACGCCCAAGGGTTGCGCCCGCAATGATGCAGATAGCGCTTACAGGTTTGAAATCTGGAATTGGGGCAAACAGGATGCGGCCTGCTGCCGCAAGTGCGCCAAGCACCACGGTTGGCATGATTTGCCGAAGTTGCGGGCGTGAGGTTTCCCAGCCAGCAAAAAAGACAACAATAGCTGCGAGTGCTGCTGCAAACGTGAGCAGGGCGCTTTGGTCGATACCGGTGAGCGCGCAAGCAATAAGGGCTGCAGGCACTGCTACGAGCGCTATGGGTTCAAGGATGCAAAAAAGCTTTGGGGTAAGCTTGTCTACTGTACTCATGCCAAGCGCTCCGAGGATGCCCGATTAGCTTTTTGGGTAGCTGTTTGAGTAGCTACCCGATTAGCTGTTTGGGCACTTGCTTGGGTAGTTGTCTGAGAAGTTGCTTGAGCGCGAGCGTTTTGCGCCGCCCAAAGTTGAGCGAAGGCGTCGTTGAGCGGACGGTAAAACAAGTTGTCGGCAAAAAATTCTGCCGCAGTTTGCGTCGTAGCAGCTTCTCCATCAAAAAGCATGGTTACGTTATGAGCAAGGTGTGCCGCAAACGAAAGATCATGAGTAGCCATTACGACAGTCACGCCAGCTTGGGCCACTTCCTGTAACTTATAGGCAACTTGCAGCTTAGCTTCAGGGTCAAGACCTTTAGTGGGCTCATCCAACAATAAAAGTTGCGGGCGTGTGAGCAGGAGTTTTGCAATCGCTAACAGCTGTTGTTGGCCACCGGATAAATCATAGGGGTGGTTATCGAGTCGACTTGCAAGGCCAGCCCAGCAAGCAATTTGGGATACTTCCACATCCGAATAGCCACAAGCCTTCTGCCATTCAGCCAGCTCTTCAGCTACGGTATCGCAAACAAACAACGCCTTTGGATCTTGCGGTAATAGCGCCTGATTTTTTCGGAGCGTATTGCGAAGCTGGCCACGTTCGGGCTTAAGGGTGCCAGCTATGGCCTGCAAAAGTGTTGACTTGCCACAACCGTTTCCGCCGACAAGAGCATGAATTTCGCCAGAGGTTACGGCTATGTCGAAACCACGCAGCACCCAATTAGACTTACGCGAATAGCGAACATACAGGTCTTGCGCTTGGACTGCTGTTGGCGCAGATGTTTGGGTTTGGGTTTGTGGTTTGGTTTGGGTTTGTGGTTTGGTTTGGGTTTGTGGTTTGGTTTGAGTTTGCTGTTTGGCTTGAGTCTCTGACTGAATTGGCGTTTGCTGATTGTCGACGAATTCAAGGAATCCGCAGGTCAAATTTTCAAGAGGCACTTCGGTTAGCTGACCAGCCTCAAGGCGGAAGGCACTAGTTGCATACTGCACCATTGCCTCCGGCGCATGCGTGGCAACAACCACAGTAATACCAAGTTCACGGTTGACACGAAACAGCGCGTGCAGAAAGTTTTTCTCGGCAACTGGATCAAGCTGAGAAGTTGGCTCGTCAAGCACAAGGACGCGCGGGAGCATTGCAAGCGTTCCTGCAAGCGTAACAATTTGCTTCTGACCGCCGGAAAGTTCATCAATCTGACGGCGAAACCATGGTTCTATTCCGAAAAAATGTGCGACCTCAGCAATGCGGCGGCGCATAACATCCTGGTTAACGCCAAGGTTTTCAAGTCCAAAGGCAAGTTCGTGCCAAACGGTATCGCAAACTAGTTGATTTTCAGGGCTTTGGGCAACGTAGCCGACAGAAGTTGCTGCTTCGAGTTCCGACATTTGGTTGACCGGGACACCGAATACTTCGAGCTGACCGGACTGTTCCCCATTTGGAGCTATTGCGGGCTTGAAAGCTTTGAGTAGCGTGGTCTTACCGCTGCCGGTTGCGCCAACAAGCAGACTAAACGACCCTTCGGGAACCTTCCAATCGATAGGTCCGATGCAAGTTTCGCTTGCAGGGTACGCGAACGTAAAACCCTTTGCAGAAAGGGCCATTGCCTGCGATTGAGGATTGGTTGAAGATCCATTGCGAGTTTGAGAGCTGTACGACGCCTCGTTATCGAACAGCGCGTCGCGTGAAGAACAGCTGTGAGGCAAAGGGACGTCACTAGTCTCATTGTGAGGCAGACAGCTGTCAGTAGTCTCGTTGTGAGGCAGGGAGCCGCTAGTTGTCTCTTTGTGGAACAGAGGGCTGCCCCCAGTCGCATTATGTTCGACTATCGCCATGAGAGGCGCTCCTTTACTTCCACAACTAAAGGCAACGCCAAAAATGCTGCATACGGCAGATAGCTGAACCAAGGCGCAATGCCTGCAATGCGAGGGTAGAACGCAAAGGCGTGAAGCGCGGCAACTGCAGCAAGTGCGGCCGACAGAGACAAAACCGCGACAACAGCGCACGCAAGCGCGTCTGTCCGACGAAAGCGATAGCGCTGATAGCTGGTGCGTTTTCGAACGGCGCCCCACCCTCTTGATCGCATGGCATCGGCCGTTTCGAGCGAATCTTCAAGCCCCCAGCCCATGAGGACCGTTGTGAGGCGAAGTCGGTTTGCTGCGCGATCAGCAAAAGAACGTTTGCGGGCACGGCTGTCAAACGCCGGGGTGGATGGTGACGAAGCGGATAGTGACGAAGCGTACGCGGCCGGCGAAGGCGACGATGCAGACGCTTGCACAAGTTCAGCAGTAACACGAGGCGCCGTGCGCAATGTTGCAGCAGTGCATGCTGATTGAGCTGCAGAAATAACTTTGCCACGACGGGCAAATTGCGGAACCAAACGCATAGTCATCGAGACCATAAGCGACACAGTTGGCGCCACATTGCCAAGTACCGCCATCACCTTGTCAGACGAAATAACATGAGCAGCATTCGAAAATGTAAGCAAAACGTTTACCAGCATAAGCCCTTGGCAGAGACCAAAAACAAGCGCCTCAGCGTACACTGCGTGCAGGCCAATTCTAAAAAGTTCGGTTGAACCAACGGAAACAAACAGCGGGTTTGCCACCGCAAGCACCCCTATAAGCGGCGCTTGCCAAAGAAGCCCTCTAAGAGCAGGGAGGCCACGAAGAACGCAGGCAAACGCAAGCTGCCCTACAAAGGTGAGCAACAGATACACCGGCTGCATAACTGCCATAGAAAATACAAGCGCCACCCCACAGTACACAAGCGCAACTGCGGGATGGAACAAGTCAAATATACTGGCGCGGCTTTCCATATGGTTAGGCTATCACATGCTTATAGTCGGATTCTTTTCGGTGGAATATATCCAGGTCACGCTTTCGCCACCCGAAAGAATATAACGCCCGCAAGCCTTACCTGGAAACGAACCGTTAACCGCATAGGTCCATCCGCTACCGCTGCCACATTGCTTTTCGGCCAAGCCGCCAATAGCACTCACATAGGTAGACGAGCCAGAGACGGAGTAGCCAAGAGCGCATAAGGCATCATAAACGGAGGAGCCTTCGGCTAGTTCGATTGTTTGACCAGCCTGCGGACCGGAAAGGCCATATTCAGCGGCCCGCGAGCTGTCGACGGAAATATAGACGGAAATAGTGTTGGCAGCTTTTTGCGACGACTCCTGGGAAGTTGAACTATCGGAATCGGATTTCGCAGAGCTGGAATTACTTGAGCTCTGGCTATTTGATTCGGATGTCGACGCAGAAGTGGAAGACGTTACGCTTGCCGCGGGCTGAGTCTTCGATGAGGTAGATTCAGCGGATGCCGGGGCTAACGAATCCGCCGAGGTCTGTTGGTCAGCATCCTGCTGCTGCTGCGATTGATCAACGCTTGCCTCCTCAGATTCGGAAGACTGAACGTTAGAGGATTGATTGCTTGAGTTATCCGTCAACTGATCTTCAGTTTTCGAAGGCTCACCTTCATCGGCATTGACACCTTGATTGTTTGCGGGTGATTGCTCGGCTGAGACAGTAGCCTCATCGACGTTGCCGCCCCCGAACACACCGGAAGCGTAGCCAATGCCTGCCACAATCGCGACGGCCAAAACGGCCGCCGCGATGCATGCGGCAATGCGATTACGGGACTTACGAGCAGGTAAAACAGAAGTATCTGATGCAACTTCGGCAGAAACGGTTGCCGGCGAAATACGATCGTCTTGATTATTTTCAGCGTCTTGGTCAGACGTCTCGACCGACCGAGCCGCCGAAGGCTCGCCCGTAGAAACTTCGGCGGTCTGGCAAGACTGGCTAGATTGACCGGGCTGATCCTCTGTCGCTGTAGCAAGCGGCTTTTCGCCTTGACCGTCGCGCAGCATTTCCTCGTTCGCTATTTCGTCCGACATCATTACTCCCGGTTCACCTTACTGTTTGGAGATAGGGCTTTTACCTGACGGTCTCAACCACTGCGCCCTCGACGGCGTCCTCGTCAAGCGAGGCCAGCGTGCCGTTTTTGAAGGCGTTCATCAGTACGACCGCAGCGCGTTCACGCTTGATTTGCTCCTGAGGATTCAGCGTGCGCGTACCGTCAGCATTATCATAGCCACTCACAAGGCCGGAAGACTTTGCCCAGGCAATGGAGCCGCGCGCCCAGCCGCTCACGGCGTTGCTGTCGGAGAAGGCAGAAAGCGCGGAGGTGTCGGCCGTATTGTTAGCGCCGCCCGAGCACAAGTTTGCCATGATGGTGACCATTTGCTCGCAGCTCATCGCCACATAGGGTTTAAAGTGCACGCCGTCAGCCTCGTTGTAGCCATGGATCACGCCGTTTTCGACCGCCCAATTAGCAGCCGCGGTGTACCAGAAGTTTCCTTCCACGTCGGACATGCCGGTTGTATTCGCGGCCGTCCTGTCGTATGCCGCTGCCTCCTCGGGACACGAGTAACGCCACAGCACGTTAGCGAATTCCGCACGGGTCATAGTGCGGCCCACACCGAACTTGCCGGCGTCTTTGCCGTCAGTGTAGCCGGTGATCAGACCCCTGTCGTAACAGAAGGTCACGCCCGTGGCATACCATTGACTGTAGTCGACATCAGGGAACTGCTGGTCAAAGCCGTGCGCGGCAAGCGCCATGAGAACCGTCGCCGAAGTCTGAGCCTCGTCGTAAGCAGAAGCATCCAAGTAGCCGTCAAGCGATTTATCAGCCGAGGCGACCAGGTAGCCAAGCGGCGTCGACCCATTTGCAGTAGTTAAATCTTTGCCAGAAGCGGCATCATAACCAAGTTCCTCGAGCGCCCAAATGACAGTGGCAGTTGCGTCGAGGTTTGCGTCCTTGTAGGTAGCTGAGTAACCGAAGCTGCCGTCAGCATTTTCATAGCCAAGCAGGGCTTTTTCAGCTTTAGCAATCGCAGTATCGACAGTTTTGTTTTCGCTGCGATACGGCAGCAGTGCCAAAATGCCTTGCGCGGTAGTTTGTGTATCGCAGCCATATTGTGCGTTGCCGAACAAGCCTTCGCTATCAGCGGAGGAAACGACAATGTCAGCCAATTCAGCTTCGGTCTTACCAGAAGTCTGCTTGTAAGAGCCAGACTGGTAGACGGGCAGGATGCACACCGCATCGTAGACGCTGATGGTGCCAGATTCTTCCAAAGCCTCCATTTCGGAAATAAGGTTGCGCGTGGTGCCATTGTCGTCAACCTTGGTGCAATCGAGGCCCGCGGCAGTCAGGGCCATAATGAATTTACCCATGCGACCTGCGGTCATTTCGCCAGCCTGTTTGTTCATGTTGGCAAGGATAGCGTCCGCATCTACGTTTGCACCTAAGCGGAGCGAGTTCAGCGCGATGGCGGCAGTATAAGTGTTGTTGCTGATGGAAGCATCAGCGCCGTTCTTTGAGAAGCGGGCCTTAAGGTTACTGAGCAATTCTTTCGCGCTATCGGCGTTATAAGAATTCGTCGCCGAGGGCGTATCGGGGGTGGAATCGGAGCCTGATTGAGTCAGCGGATCGGTAACATTCGCAACGCACACCATGTTGCTGTTTGGCCAAGCGTAGGCGTAAGTTGAAGCGTTGGTGTAAATATACTGATAATGGCCACCAGCCTGCAGCTTTGAGGTCAGCTGAGCAGAAGCATAGTTGGCCGAATCGCCGTTAAACATGGTTGCCCAGTAC
>CAVEUW010000094.1:0-6436 GCA_963619015.1 Senegalimassilia sp.
CCTTAGATGTTGGGCGATGCCCCCACACAGGTCAGCCACCCTATCCCGCTCCCTTTGGATGAACCAGTTATCAAAGTTCTCCTCCAGGGCCCTGATCTTTGCAGCTGTTTCCTCCTTTACTTCTTTGTCTTTGATATGGGCGGTCATTGCCATGATATGCTTTTCTTGTCTTTTCTGGCTGTATGCAAAGCTCGCCATTAGCTCCGCCGTAACGCGCTTTCTTATGTCGTAGGCCTTGTCCTGGGCTTTCAGCCTTGATGGCGTTCTTTCGCTCTTTGGTATATCCGACATGCTTTTCCCATCTCCTTAATATCGTATTGCGGGGGCCACAAGGGCCCCCGGATTAAATAGTGATTAGTAGATAGGGAAAGCCGGGCGCACGCCGTGAGAAGCCGAAGCGCCGGTGTAGTTCGCACAGCCGCCGTCGTGGACACCGCAGAACTCCGTAGCGGAATAGACGTCGCGGAGCCAATACCATCCAGATCTTGCATGTTCAAGGTCGTGGCGGAGACTAAAGCCTGCCAACTGGTTCTTATCACAGCCCATGTCGTATCCGTTGTGCGCACCAGCCCCCCACGCGCGGGTGCCGTAGACCATAGTCTCACTCATTAGCTCAACCGTGCTGTCGAACCACGCCCACCCGGAGCAGCTTCCGTTGCTGACGGAGTTTGATAGCAGGTCCCTATGCCCCAGAATATGCCCAGAGCCAAAAGCATTCTGCGCTGAAGTCTCGGCTTGTGCCAGGTTGCTGGTACGCATCACACTTCCTACGTACCCTCCTGTCGTCGTGCTGCTAGCGTTCATCTGTGCGCTATACAAAGGCGCGTCCGGAACAATGACCGCATGATGAGTGGTGCATGCCGTATCGCCTACTTGATACCAGTAGTCGAGGTCCATCACTCTCCAAGTCACTCCGTTGATCACCCAGTAGTCTCCTACCCAGATGTCCTCGAAGGATCCGTCACGAATGGCAGCTGACTGCGTACTTGTAAAGCTGGAGCCGAGGTTCTTCCCCCTCCAGATGCTCTTGTGGAGCCCCGCACCGGTGTACTTTAGAATCTCGGTGCGATTGTCCAGTCCAGAAATGCCCTCGGCCTTTGTGGCGAGGTCTGCCACAAGCTCATTGATTGCAGCGACTACGCTGTCCTTGTCGTCCGTGTCGAGGGTTGAAATATCACCCTCCAGGACGGTTCTGAGGTCCTTCACCTTAATGCTTTTTGTTCCGGTCCCATCAGCGAGACGGATGATCAAGAGATCCTCATCGCCGGATCCAGCTGTTGTTTTGGCGAGTTCATCTACTCGCCTGGTCTCAATGCTTAATGATGCCATGCTTTTCCTCCCTTACATGTATGCGTATTTCCAGTCTGCGGTGATCACGTTACCATCGTCGTCCGCAAGCAGTACCAGCGGGCCATCGTCGGTCGCGATTGGAGCAGATATCTGGTTCTGAATCACCATCTTCTCCAACGCGGCCAGACGGTTCTCGTGCTCATCCGCCTGATTCTGGAGATGACCTGCTATATCAGTGTCAAGCTGGCCCTTGATGCCCGCGAACCACTCGTTGAAGGCGTTCTGCTGTGTTCGCTGGAACTCCTTGAGGGACTCGGTCACCTCTGTGAGGTTAGCCTCTCCTCTGGTTTGTAGATCGGTGATGTAATCGTTGATGGCCGTAGCAAAAGCACTGTACGCCGTATTGGCCATCTCATTGAACGTGTCATAACTAAGGTTCGACTTTTCCACGAACTCTTTGTAAAAGGCGTTGAACTGTGCGTAGAACACCGAGGTGTCAATGGAGTCGATGAACTGAGTGATGTACCCACAGACTGAGCTGTCCGCTCTTGTGTCTGTGATCGCGCTCTGGCTGATTGCCCCCTGGTTTGCACTGATTTTTACAGTGGCCAGGCCCAGCTCATAATAGTCACCACTTGTTGGCTGCACCAATGCGGGGGCCTCTGGTGATGATGCCGCTGTGCCAGTTTTGACAATGATCTCGCAGAGGCGGTCCAGGTAATTACAGCGTAGCACCACCCTGTCGATGCGACTGTACGCCGTCGGCGCCACCTCAAGCTGCAGCGTCTCGGGTGCTGCATCATAGGCAAAGGCGCCATTGATCAGGCCGAAGCCTGGGGCCACTACGACCGCGAGCCCGGACTCGGCTGCGGTGACCTGGAAAGTGTTGGCCGGCTTAGCCAGCACGCCATTGGTCAGGAGCTTCGCAAAGAGAAGTCTGAAAAGTTCCGACGTCTCTGCCCTGTCGAAAATTGGCATACCCTCAGGGTCGATCCCCGTTATCTCGGAGTCAAAATATCCGTATCTCATAGCCATTTTTAGATTGCCTCCCTTTTGATGATCTTAGTGATAGATGTAGCAGCACCCGCTCCGAAGGTCACGCTGAGCGTCTGCTTGCTGCCTTCGTAGACCTCCTGGACCTCTGTGATTCTCTTGGTCGTTTCGATGCCCACCTCCGTGTAGCGGTAGGTGCAGAGGTCGCCCAGGTCGAAGTCTGTCATGTAGACGAGATTCGCCTCCGGATCGATGTCACTGCTGACTGTCTCGACCTTCTCATACTCTGCGAGCTTCTCCAGCCCGCGCTGTCTGAGCATGGCCCTGTACTGCGCGGCCGTGTAGCTGTGCTCCGTCCCGCTGTCGTCCTGCCAGGTGCTCTGCAGGTCTCTCGCGTCGACGTAGAGCTCCCGGCGCTCCTCTGCGGAACTGCTCCGGATGTCCACCTCCACGATGGCCCGCGCGGCGCCCTCTCCTTCTCCGGCGACGTAGGCGTAGTTCCTACAGTCGCCCTCGTCTCGGTCGTAGATGGCGTTCTTGATGTTGTAGTAGCTGTCGGAAAAGATAGCCCAGCTGTTGATCGTCTGGCTGTCGGTGCGATCCTTGCCCTGCCATACCTCGAAGACGAGGTTGTTGGTCAGGTAGTCATAGGCCAGCCTGTGGCTCAGCTCCTGGGTCTTCTCGATCTCGTACAGCTTCAGCCCGAGGTCGTCACCGGTCGACTCGACCGTGATGCTGGCCCCGAGCCCTGCACTGGCCCCCAGGACAATCTGCGGGAACTTCCTGCCGGAGTCTGTGGGACTGATTAGGTACTTTTGCACCAGCGCCCTGCTGATCGCCTCGGGCGTGCCAGTTAAATTGATGGAGGTGTCGATGACGCGATCGCTCAATAAATGCTCTGCAAAGTAGCCCCTGCAGTAAGCCGTTCTTGCACCGGTGGCATCTCTTGCAAAGTTGACCTCGCGAATTACCCCCAGCTCCGTCCGATCGCTCCGGTAAAGATAGCGGCCGGCATTCATCAGCCCAAAAAACTCGGCGGGCGTGTGCAGCTCAAAAATGCCGGCTTCATAGTACCGCCGGGTCCAGATGAGCGTATTGAACACGCCAATAGCGCCCAACGTCTCAAAGTTTTCGTCTATTATAATTAGATTCATGGCCTCACACTCCTAAATATTTTGGCGTATAGAACAGATTAACGTCTAAATTGGTGTAGTTCTCATCCGCGTCATATTCGAGATAATTGTCACCCACGGCCAGCTGGAATGGCTCACTCTTACGGTCGATGTGTTGGTAATAATTCACGCCATTCAAAGTAATGACCTGGCGCCTCTCATTGGTATCAATCAAAAGCACGTCGCCCTGTTTCATGTCCACATTGACCCGCATATATTGGCCCGTCGCCGTGTTGGTGATTTTAGGGTTGGCCACACTACCACGGGTCGCCACGAACTGGATCTGAACGCCTGTGGAGACATCGCCATCATTAGACAGGACGGCCTCTTTGTGTAGAGTTCTGTAGCCCATTGTGAAGCCGCCCAGCATCATGCCGCGGGCTTCCTCAAGGTAGTCCAGTTTGTTGGTGGCTCTCCGCCCCAGGACTCTCCACGGAAATGCGAAGAGCGGGGAGATGTTGGCCATGTTCTTGCCGAAGTTATCGACGTTAAGCATGTACGGGTCCGGGCAGATGAGGTCCACCAGGATCCCGAGCTTCACGTCCCAATTCTGTGTCTGTTTGAAGGTCCAGCCCTCGAGCTCGTACTCAATGTTGCGGCTGACGCCCATATTGGTGATCGTGGCCTTGCCTGTGTACTTCGGGTTGAAGAACTGGATCAGCCTAGCCCGGTTCTCCGGATTGTTTTTGTTGCTCTTAAAGCTGGCTTCGATGTGGATTGGACGCGGCTTGATCTTCTTGCCGTCGACGCTAGCGCCATCCACCAGAGCATTGTCAGAGGTCGATATCTCCAACTCCGAGGACTCTAAGCCGGTGACTTGTGTAATATCAAGGTCCTCGTTAGGGCCCAGGCGGAGCGTTCTGCCGTTGCAGGTCAGCTCGATCGTGATCGTGTTTTTAGTCATTATTGGACACCTCCTACGAGCTTGCGTACTGCTTCACGCTGCGCCTTTGCCGTCTCGGACGGTGTAGCTACCGGCGTGTTGTAGGTGTTACTCTGCTCTACATGATTGTCATTGTAAACTGTTGCGCCCGCGCCTGAAAACGCCCGTAGCCCGGCGGCGCTGGAGGCGTTCATGGTCACACTCCCCGCATTAGCCACTACCGCGGCCTGCATGCCAGCGACCATTCGCGCCGCTTGCGCTTTCATATCCTTCAACGCTGCGGGCATAGCCGCGGCCATACCTTGCGTCATGCCAGGGGGGATCCAGCGGCCTACTTCGCTTGCGAACTCTTTAGAGGGCGAGTGTATACCAAGTGCATCCTTCGCACCATCGAGTAAGGAATTGGCGACCTCGCTGACTCTATCCTTTAGCCAGCCCCATCCGCTACTGATACCGTCCCAGATGCCGTTGACGATATTAGACCCGATTTCTACCATCTTACTGGGGAGGCTCTTCACGCCATCAACCACAGCGTCGAAAAAGCCCTTTGCGGACTCTACGCCTTTGGCCCGCATTTCATTTTTGAAAGTAATGACTTTTTGCACGGTGCTAGCCAGCCATTCCCACACTTTCCCAGGAAGCTGTTGCACCCAACTTATGATAGCGCTGAGCATGTTACTCATTGCCGTGCTGGCATTGTTGACCATGTTCTGGCCCCAGGTAATGACTTTCTGCACAGTGCTAGTCAGCCATTCCCACACTTCCCCGGGAAGCTGTTGCACCCAATTTATGACAACCTTGAGCATATTGTGCATTGACTCATTGGCATTGTTGACCATAGAAACGCCCCAATATGCGGCCTTATAAGTGGCCTGCAAGAAATAGCTCCAGAGTTTGCCTGGTAACTGCTGCACCCAGCTTATGACGGTGTTGAGCATATCGCGCATCGCGGTGTGGGCATTGCTGACCATGTCACGGCCCCATTGCAGGAGTCGATTGATCGCGCTTGTACACCACGTCCAGACGGCGCCAGGTAACTGCGATAGCCAAGAAATCGCCGTGTCTATCATATCACTAAGCGCCGAGCCTACACGCTCGACTACACCCGCGCCCCACTCGATAAACTTATCCCAAACATCTGAAATGAGCCCCCCAAGTTGGCCCAGAACGTCGGCGGCAAAAGTCTTCCACGCGCCAATGATCTCTTTTAGTGCGGCCTTAATGTCAGGCAGTGCCTCGTAGATACCACGGGCTAGCCCCTTTATCAGAGTGATGCCCGCTGTTACAAGCTGGGGCAGGAACTCGCACAAGGACGTTACAAGATAGGCGCAGAGTTTGGCTAACGCTGGAAGCAGCGTTGGCAGAGCCCTCGCTAATCCCGTCGCGATGCCCTGGATTATTTCCCCCGCCATGGTCAGGAAGTCATTGAGCCCGTCATCCTCGATAAAAGCCGTTATTCCGTCCACTATTTTCTGGGCCGCCTCCGCCCAGTCCAAATCTGTAACAAAATCTCGAATCTGCCCAAATAGGTCCCCACAGGCGTCTACCAGGGCCGGAACCAGCGCCGTGACAAGCCCAGGAATCTGTGAAGCGATTGACTCCACAAGTGTGGGGATAGTCCCCGCCAATCTGGGGATAATCTCTGCTAAATTTGAAACGATGTTATCAGCGGCCGTGCCAAAAGCATCAGCCAACTCCTGCGCATCGCCGGAGCCATTCATAAAATTGTCCCAAGCCGCTTTCGCGGAAGACAGGGACCCCTCTAGCGTGGTCGCCGCTTCCAGCGCAGTGGTGCCTGTGATGTCTAGCTCCGTTTGAATTACATGGATAGCGCTGTAGACATCGCTGAGGCTGTCAAGGCTGTAATGCACACCTGAAAGCTCCTCCGCGTCAGCCAGCAGTCTCTCCATCTCGGCCTTAGTGCCACCATAGCCCAACTTGCGGATGTTATCTCGCCTTTAGAGTTCGGATTATAGACGAGGCCAGACTGTCGCTTCACCTCCGAAGAGGTGCCATCTCGCTCAGTCGTTCAGGCTGCACGCGCTCCTGCGCTGCTTGCCCCCTGTCGGCCCTCCGTGGGCCTTCCAAGTCAATCAGA
>CAVEUW010000095.1:0-6289 GCA_963619015.1 Senegalimassilia sp.
CGCCACGCGTTCACCACGCTGAGCGCCACAAGCCCAGTCAACAATCTCGGCGGAAAGCGCCACGGTACCTTCCTTGTCAACAAAATCAACGACCGCACCACTACCAGGCTTCAAGCGCTTACCAGGGCGAACAAGTACTTCCCAAATGGCCTGTTGATTCGAACCGGGCTTGTCTACTCCCTCAGCAAACGGCAAGTCAGTGTACTTTTCGGCCGCTTCGCCAGTAAGCGTGCGAAGCAAAAACACTTCGCACTGCCCGCCAGTGCCGCGCTTTGCGCCCAGAAGACGTGCCGGCATAACGCGCGTTTCGTTTGCCACCAGCAAATCGCCAGGCTGAAGGTAGTCGTAAATGTCGCGAAAAATTCGATCCTCCAGCTCACCTGTTTCGCGATTCATCACCAACATGCGGCACGCGTCGCGCACGGCAGCAGGTTCCTGCGCGATAAGCTCAGGTGGCAAATCGTAATCAAAATCGCTGGTCTTCATAGGGTTTGTACCTCTTCCGCAAAAGGCGCACCGAACATAAGCGGTGCGCCGAAGTTGTTTTTGCATATTATACGGCAGAGGCACGGTCGCGCGGTGCACACCATGCAGCCAGCCAGAAAACCCCATTCGTCATACCATCAGCATGCTGCATTCGTAAAACCATCACGTATGCGGACTAAAATGTGCGCCGGACAAGGAATACAATCAACAAAAGAAATACGACAGAAAGAGGAACCATGTGGGTTAACAAAATGCTGGTCGCTTACGACGGATCGGCCCCTTCTCATAAAGCTCTTGAGCTTGCACGAAGCATTGGCGAACAAAACCCTGAAGCGGAAATTTTGTTTGTGCACGTCGTCATGCTTATTGGTATGGGCACCGGTGCCGAAGGCGCCTTAATGCAGCAGGCCCAAAGCGTTCTTGCTGAAATGGAAGAACTTGGCGATTCAATGCCAAACCCCACGCGTGCGCGATTGCTGAAAGGCACTTCCCCTTCCGCACTGATTCTCAAATGCGTCGAAGAAGAAGGCGTCGACCTGGTTGTTATGGGTAGCCGTGGCCAAGGTGGCGTAAAAGGCTACTTAGGCTCGGTTAGCTATGCAGTGGTGCAAGGGTCGAAGGTTGCCGTACTTATCGCTAAAGACATACCTACGAAATAAAACCCATCGGCCTACTGGAAGAAGCAGAAAACCGATCGGGGCATAGCAAACGGAACCGCTCGGAACATAGCAAGCGGAACCGCTCGGGGCATAGCAAGCGGAAAGCCGCTCCGAATACAGTAAGCAGAAAACCGCTCGAAACATAACTAGCAAACGAAACCGCTCGGAACAAAAACAAACGACACCCTCCTCATGAAATACGAGACATCACAAAACAAGGTAGGCGCATAACCCCACATGGCACGGGAAAAACTCTGGACGAAAGACTTCATATTAGGCGCTGGCGTAAACTTCGCCATCATGGCCAACTACTACAGCCTTATGGTGGTTGTAGCCGACTATGCAATGAAGCAGTACAACGCATCCGCTGCAGTCGCGGGCCTTGCTGCAAGTATTTTCATCATTGGCGCGTTGGTTTCACGTGTTGTTGTTGGCTACATCATGGACCGATTTGGCCGCAAGCGTTTGCTGCTAGTAGTTTCTACCCTTGAGGTTATATTTTCTGCCGCATACTTCCTCGGGCTGAACATTGGCGTGCTGTTCGTGCTGCGCTTCTGTCATGGCTTCTGCTACGGTGCTGGATCAACCACTGTTGGTACCGTAGTTACCTCCATCGTGCCGAACTCGCGCAAAGGCGAGGGTATCGGCTACTACATGCTTTCGGTGACTGTTGGTGCCGCAATTGGACCATTTTTGGGCATGTTTCTTACCCAAGTTGCTGGCTACGAACTGCTCTTTGGTGCTGCAACGCTTATCGCCGTGTTCAACTTGATTTCGGTAATTCTGCTGAAAGTTCCGGGCGAAAGTTTCAAGTTGAACCAGATAGCGGCCGCACGTGATACCCAGACAAAGCCCAGTTCAACACCAGAAACCTCAATGTCGGACAAAACGGCAGAACCGGCCGCTCAAACAAAAGCAAAACTTGCAGCAGAGTCAAAGCCCAAGCATCGCTTCAGCCTGAAAGACTTCCTAGAGTTCACTATCTTCCCGCTTTCGGCCACATGCGCTGTACTGTATTTCTGTTACTCGAGTTTGCTCACCTTCCTAACCCCTTTTGCTGCCGAAGCGAATCTTTCTACTGCTAGCAGCTTCTTCTTTGTTGTATACGCCATTGCCACTTTTGTCACCAGGCCATTTACCGGAAAGCTATTCGACAGCAAGGGCGACAAGTATGTGATGATCCCAGCCTTCGTGGCGTTCGTTATCGGTATGGCTATTCTTTCTGGCGCACATACGCCAGTAGCTATGCTTGTTTCGTCTGCTCTACTCGGCTTCGGCGTTGGCACCATTCAGTCAAGCGCATTGGCGCTCTGCGTACGCATGACGCCCGACAGCCGCATCGCACTTGCAAACAGCACGTTCTATATGTTCCTTGACATCGGTGTGGGTATAGGCCCGCTGTTGCTTGGTTTAGCCGAACCTATTCTTGGGTACCGTGGCCTGTTCATAAGCATGGCATTTGTGGCAGCACTGGCACTGGTTGGCTATTTGTTTGTTGGTCGCAAGGGCGGATCAATGCGCCGCCTGCTGAAAGAAAATTAATCCAACCTAAAAGTCACTGCTCGCCTACTAAAGGAAAACTAGCTATAAGCTAGGACCACTGCGCGCATCCTGAAAAAAATTACTGCATAGAAGCCGAAGGCTGCCTACCGAAGAAAAACTTGCTGCAACCTAGAAGTCAATCTCTTCGTACGAAACGTTGTATTCTTTTTTCACCCACGCGAAGAATTCGTCACAGTCAAACACCTTGATTGACGACTTCTCAAAACCCTTTTGGTTGCGCGTAATAATTGCGTCAGCACGAATGCTACGAGCCGCCTGATACACAAAGGCATCTTCTATGTCGCTCCAGCCGGAAACGAGCGCTTCGTCAAATTCCCCAGCACCAATTGTGCATACTCCAACGAACTCTCGCAGCTTTTTAATTTGATCAGCCGCTTCATCCTGTGAAAGTTTATTTTCACCATGCGTTAATACATAGATAATATCGTTTGCCTGAGCTGGGCTAATAAATAAATCATGCTCGTGCACAAGACCAAGCATCATAAGCAAGCGAGCATGTTTATAAAATGGCTCGCGACACGTGAGGTAATCGATTACGATATTTGAATCCAATAGCAACTTCATACCAAGCACCGCCTAAAGCAAGCCTTTAGCAGCAAGGCGCTCATGCCTAATTTCATCGCGCGTCATATTCGCAAAACGACTCTGAGGCATAACCAGGCTATCCACGTAAGCTGCAGCCTCACGAAGCTCTTCTTCCGTATATTTATGCAGGCCAAGTTCTTGTTTTGGCTCGTAAGGCAATTCCTTGTTTCGAATTATGTAGTCGAATAGCCCATTGATTGCCTGGTTTACATTAGCGCCAAGCGAATCCAAAACATGAACCGCTGATTCCTTCTTTTCGGCTGACATCCGAGCCGTCACCATTACATCTGCCATACCAACCCCCTACATTAGTTGTACGTTGTACGACAATATAACATGCACCGATTCACTATGCAAGAAAGAATAAAGCAACCCCGGTATTCGAGGTCGCTTCGAACTGATTGCGTTGTTAGCCCAATCCTTACATTCTCGCTCCTAAGCTGGAGCGCAGCACACGCAAGGATCTTGCCGACGTGGCATCCACAGGCGCGCAGCGCAGCACGCGCCCTAGACGTTACCCTTCCACTTGCGCGGTTGACCCAGATCGGGTTTTTCGCACGACAATCTTCTTGGGGATGTTGCTCTTTAAATCTTCCACATGGCTAATGATGCCAACCAGCTTCGTACCACCTGAAAGGTCGGTCAGCAAATTAATGGCTGCGGCTAATGATTGCTGGTCAAGCGAGCCAAAGCCCTCGTCAACAAACATGGTGTCGAATTCCACACCGCCAGCGTATTCCTGCACGACATCGGATAAGCCCAACGCCAAGCATAACGACGCCTGGAACGACTCGCCACCGGATAGGCTTGACGCATCACGCGCTCGACCAGTAAAGCTATCGATAACATACAGCCCCAGGCCAGCTTTGGAATTGCCGGAAGATACATCAGATCGCACCAGCTCAAACTGCCCGTTTGCAAGCAAACGCAAACGCTCATTAGCTGCCGCAATCACACGATCGAAATACATTGCCTGTACGTATGCCTCAAAATTGATTTTCGCAGACCCATTGCGTGAACCGTTAGCCACATCAGAAAGATCGCGCACGGCACCATAGCGAGCTTCGATGTCGCCGGTTTTTTGTAGCACATCTTGCAGCTGCGCCAGAGCGCCTTTATTGGTAGACAAGCGTAAGTTAATCGCATCTGCAACCTGTCTGGCTTTGGCGCCCTGCACTTCCAATTCGCTTAGCTTTTCGCGCGCTTCTTCTAAATTTACCTGCGGTAATTCTGCAAGTTGCTTTTCCTTTTCAGCCAACACTTGATGCTTAGTCTGAATATCGCTCGCATTCGTAGTTAGTGCGTTTTGAGCCTTTTCTAATTGCTCCTTTAAGCCGTTTGCCACACTGCGTAAACGCGCGACCTCGGCCTGTGCTTCAACTAACGTGGCGAACGATAAGTCAGCTGCAAGTGCCTTCACATCGTTTTCAGCAACCGCACGCTCTTGCTCGTGCGTGTGCAACGCTGCCTCCTGCTCGCGTTCGGCAGTTTCAGCCTGCTTTGCAGCCGCTTCAGCCTTCTCAACGCGTTCTTTGGCTTTGGCCAAAGCATCAGCTGCAGCATTAGCGTTGTTTAAGTGCGTCTGCGCTACCGCAAGAGCATCATTGGCTGCAGCCTGGGCGCGTTGAAGAGCTTCGGCAGTGCCATGATCAGCCTCGAAAGCGGTAAGCGTTGCCGTACGCTCGTCAAACGTTGCCTTAAGACGAGCAGCCTCTGTTGAGCACGCACTGGCAGTTTCTTTAGCCTGCGCTTCTGCCGCCGCTGCTTCGTCAACCTGCGCATCGGTTGGAACCTCCTGCGCTTGGGCGGCAGGTGCCGGATGATCATGCGAACCGCATACCGGACACGGCTGCCCTGCGACCAAAGAAAGCGCCAGCACACCCGCACGACCCGCGCGCTGCTTGCGTTGCAGGTCAGCCAGCGTTGCTTGGGCAGCTGATAAAGCTTTTTCAGCTGCCTTGTACTTCACCGTTTGCTGCTCATAGGGCGCTTTTGCTTTAGCTACCGCCCGCGAATGCTCTGCATGCTTGTCAACCAGCGCTTTCGCGTCTTCCACAGCGCGCTTCACTTCCGCATGAGCAGACTTTGCCTCGACCTGACGAACATCGGCGCCTTGCAGCTTTTCTTGTTCTTGACGTGCTTCTGCATCTTCTTTTGCAGCTGCTGCTCGAGCGTCTTTCGCCTGTTCAAATGCCTGTTTTGCCGTGTTTGCGGCCTTCGTAGAGGCAGCCAAGCGTGCCTTAGCATCGGCAAGCTGCTGGTATTTGGGCAAAGTGCCTTCAATAACTGCCGCTTGTTCAACGGCCGCCGAACGCTCGGGTTCTTTTGCCTGCCGCTCTGCAAGCGCAGCTTCAAGCTGCGGTTTCGCCTGCTCAAGTGCAGCGATTTCCTGCTGCAGAGCCGTTCGCTCAGTTTCTAATTTAGGACGCTGCTCAGCTTGATTCGCAAGCGTCTTCGCTTCAGCCCATTGCTGACGAAGGGCATCTACCTGAGCTGCTATTTTTTCATGCTCTGGCTTATCAGCAGCAATGACAGATTCCAAAGCATCGGCAAGCCAATCCCCGACTCGGGCGCCATTGAATAGGCGCTGCTTCAGTTCGTCTGCCAACTCACCTTCAGGAAGACTCACCTGACCAGCAATAACGGTTACTTTATTAGTGAGTTCTTTATTCTTTTCGGTGAGTTCTTTCAGCTCATCCTTAAGCCTATTCTGAAATGCATCGAAACGCTGCGTCGCAAACAGCCTGCGGAAAATAATTGCGCGCGTCGCCGTGTCTGCCGTAAGCAGTTTGCGGAATTCGCCCTGCGCCAGCATGACAATTTGCTTGAACTGGTCTGCATCAATGCCCAACAGTTCAACAATTTTATCGGTTACTTTCTTGATACCTGTAATACATGAGCCATCAGGCATAGTAAGTTCAGCATCGGAAGTCTGATGTGTTATACCCTCGCCACGCAGCTTTGCACGATCGTAATCAGGGTTGCGACGCACCGTA
>CAVEUW010000096.1:0-6195 GCA_963619015.1 Senegalimassilia sp.
CAGGCAGAGCAGGGCATCGATCTGCTTTCCCAAAAGGTTGATACGCTCATCGTTATTCCTAACGATCGTCTGCTTGAAATCGTTGATAAGAAAACCAGCATGCTTGATGCCTTCCGTATTGCTGACGACACACTTCGTCAGGGCATCCAGGGCGTTACCGACCTCATCACCATTCCGGGTCTTATCAACCTTGACTTCGCTGACATTCGTACCGTCATGAAGGACGCTGGTACAGCCATGATGGGCATCGGTGTTGCCACAGGTGAAAACCGTGCGCTCGACGCCGCTCAGCAGGCTACCAACTCTGCACTGCTTGAGGCCTCTATCGCAGGTGCTTCCCGCGTGCTGTTCTCCATTTCTGGTGGTCCTGACCTTACCCTTACTGAAGTTGACGAAGCTGCTCGTACTGTTGAGGCCTGCGCCGACGAGAATGCCAACATCATCTATGGCCAAATTATTGATGAATCTCTTGCTGACAGCGTTCGCATCACAGTTATCGCAACGGGTTTCAAGGTTGGCAGCAGCGAACAGTCTTCTATGGATTTCTCTCGTAAAGACATGTTCTCTTCCACGCAGCCCGCAGCTTCTGCTCCGGTAGCACAGTCTTCGTACTCAACGCTTTCCGGTGGTTCAAGTCGCTTCGCTGATGAAGACTACATTCCTGATTTCCTGAAGCGTCAAAACTAGGATTGCATTTGTCTTTCACCTACGAAAATCTAGTAATGCCACAACTCGACGCGCGCCCCTTCGGCGCGCGTCGTCTATCCGTGCTTACAGACGAAGCTCTTTTCCAACAGACCGGAATTCGCATTGCGTTTACCGGCCGTTCAGGCGGGGTTAGCTCAAGCCCCTACGACGAATTAAATCTTGGTGCACATGTCGGCGATGCTTTAGACGATGTCATGCAAAACCGCACACTGCTTATGGCTGCTCTTTGTGGCGAAACAATTCCCTTGCTTGTGCCAAATCAAGTTCACGGCAACCATGTAGAGGTTGTTCGTGCAAACGACGCAAAGTCGCTCGTTGCAAGTCAACAGCGTATTGCTCAAGGCTCTGACGCTCTTGCTGTTACCTGCGAAAACGTAGGAGCGTTGTTGTGCTACGCCGACTGCACACCGGTTATCATCGTCTCGCCGCAAGGGCCGTTCGCCGTTGTGCATGCAGGTTGGCGTGGTGTTGTGGCATCTATCGCACGTCTGTCGCTTGAAAAACTTGCTTCTGAATGTGGATGCACGTCTTCAACAGATTTGAAAGAATTTGCGTCTGGTTGCAATGTTTATATCGGTCCTCATATTCGCAGCGAATGCTTTGAAGTAGGCGCTGAAGTGGCGGATCAGTTTAGTAATCTGTTTGGCGCCGAATGTGTTACCGAAAAGCGGCATGTTTCAATGTCTCATGCACTTGCGGTTGACTTGCTGCGCGTCGGTGTTTCACAAGAACGCATTTGCGATGTGAGTATTTGTACGCAATGTCACTCTGATTCATATTTTTCGTATCGTGCGAGTGGTGGCACATGTGGTCGCCATGGTGCGATTGCCTTTAGAAAGGGCTGATAGTATGCCATTTGCTATTCATTATGAGGCAACTAAAGCTGAGCTTGCCGAAGTATGTGCAGCCTGCGAACGCAATGTGGAAGATGTAACGCTTATTGCTGTGTCTAAAACCGTTGACGCAAATACAGTGGGGGAAGCTATTGCCGCCGGGGCTCATAATTTTGGGGAAAACCGCCCTGAAATGCTAGCTGATAAAGCTAGTCAGTATCCCCAAGAAACATGGCATTTTATCGGCAATATTCAGTCTCGCAAAATTCCTGATATTGTTGCTCACGCATCGTTGGTGCATTCTTTGTTTAAAGAAAGCCATTTAGAAAAGTTTGACCGTGCGGCAAAGGCTGCAGGGAAGGTTCAAGACGTTTTGCTTGAGGTAAACGTTTCGGGCGAGCTAAGCAAATCTGGCCTTGCGCCAGCAGAAGTTAAAAGCGTTCTTGAACAGGCTATACAATACGACAATCTACGCGTTTGCGGCCTTATGACCATGGCCCCGCAGGGTGATTTAGTATATGCTCGCAAGTGTTTTGATGACCTACGCGCCCTTCAAAATCAGCTTAAAAGCATTCTTCCGGAAGAAAAAGCCCTGGTCTTCAATGAACTTTCGATGGGTATGAGTGAGGACTGGCGTGAAGCGATTGCGGCAGGGGCTACAATGATACGTGTAGGTCGTGCTTTGTTTAGTGATTCATTTGCTTAATGTCGCACGATTTGTGATGTAGGCAATACCGAAACGCAGTGGCGCACAATGCGCCTTCGGAAAACGAACTAGGAGAACGGTATGGCATTTGGAAACTTTGGTGGTGCCGAGGGGATGCTCGACGGCATCAAGTCCAAGCTTGGCTTTGCTGATAATTCGCAGGAAAGCGGCTATCAGCGCAGGTCTCGCAATCAAAATTTCGATGATGAGTTTGAAGACGATTTCGATGATTTCGACAACTTCGACGATTATCAAGACGATTCCACCCCTGAGCCTTCAAGGTACGATTCATATAACTCAGTAACCACTCGTCCTGCAAGCACTCGTTCAGCTGGGGCTGGCTATAACAGTTTCCGTCCGGCTAAGCTTGTTTCCATTGACGATGTACGTGCTCATACTACGGTTCCGGAAAGCTTGAACCGTGATCCACTTCCTGCCCGTCGTGCTTCTTCAGGCTTTGGTCGCGTAACCGTTGATGCAAAAGCAGAGGAAGCCGCACCTACGTACGGTTTCCCTGGAAAAGAGCGCTCCGAAAGTCTCGACTCGCTTTTTGATAGCACAACCGATAAAGCCGCAGAGGTCTCTAAGGCTTCTACTTCTAATTCTTTGGCTGCGTCTGCCTCGTCTTCGTCTTCGTCTTCGTTTGATCCGTACAAGGCGTACGAGGGATCATCAGTTGCAAAGCATAATCCCACGCGTTCGCTTACGGTTGTTAAACCAGCAAGCTATGGGGAATGCGAAAAGGTTGCAAAGGCTTTGAAGGCTGGAGACGTTGTTGTTCTTGTCCTGAAAGCTACGCCTGCTGATTTGGTTAAGCGTGTGCTTGACTTCTCGTTCGGCGCATCAAGTGCCCTTGACGCAAGTGTCGATTGTGTTGCTGACAAGGTATTTGTTATTGCGCGCGGTCAGGGGCTTTCTGATTCTGAGCGCACTAGCCTGCAAAACCAGGGCATTTTATAGTCACAAGATGTATTTAAGCAGCTAGGAGAACGTACATGCTCAGTCTTAGATATCTTTTTGTGTCACTTTCTGATGCATACTGCATGCTTATTTTTGTGTATGTGCTTTTGTCTTGGTTCCCGACCAGTCAAGGCATTCTTGCAGACATTAACAGGGTTCTTGGTAAAATTTGCGATCCGTACCTCAACTTATTTAAGCGGCTCATACCTCCGATTGGAGGTATGGTGGACATAACTCCCATCATTGCGCTACTTGTACTACAATTTGGTACGCGTTTCATTGCAAGTTTCCTTTAAACTATAAGCAATACGTTTTAATCAACTTTTACGAAGGGATATGAGATGGCAATCACCTCGGCCGACATTAATAATCAAAGCTTCTCTATCGATCGCAAGGGCTATGACGTTGATGAAGTCGACGTATTTCTCGAGCATGTTGCTGATGAAATTGATGCATTAAACCAGCAGATCGAATCGCTGCAAGCTCAGCTTAATGACGATGCGTTCGCTGGCTTTGATACACCTGCTAACTTTGACGATGAGCCCGTATCAGAAATCAATGGTTCTGATGAAACCGCTCTCATGCCTGCCGTGAGCAACGCTGATCTTGAAGAAAAAGATGCACGCATTGCAGAGCTTGAAGCCGAGCTTAAGAACAAAACTGCTGACGATAACGCAGTTGCCCAGGCGCTTATCATCGCTCAGCGTTCTGCTGATGAAATTCTTTCCAATGCCAAGGCTGACGCTGCAGCAACTATTAACGATGCTGAAGAGGAAGCTTCTCGTATTCTTGATAAGGCGGAGGCCGATCGCCTGAAGGTTCAAGAGGCTATTAAAAAGCTTGAGGAAGACCGTGAAGATGCTCGTGACGAATATCGTGAGCTGCTTACCGACTATATTGACGACGCAACTCGCAAGCTCGCTGCTATTGGCGAGAAGGTTTCTTCTCCCTATAACAGCGCACATGCCCGTACCTCTACTGCAAATAATGCTGCTGTAACCAACAATTTCAGTACTCCTACCGTTGATGGTTCGGACGCATATGGCTCTTCAGTATTTGGCTCTACTCTTGTTGATTCTTCCAATGCAGTTGCCCCTGCTGCAACTCCTATGCCTGCTGGCTTTGAGAAGGATCTCTCAGGTTTTGGCGATGCTGCCGATGACTTCGAAGTTGACGATCTTGACTAACTAATACGTATAGCTTGTACAGGAAAGGCCCCGTTAGGGGCCTTTTTTATGCTTCGGATATGTTGTGTGTTAGGCGAGTGGGTCGATAAGCCGGGTTCTGTCGTAGGACGACTATTTATCTCGAACGTACGTCGCCGCACGTCTCAAGCACGCAACCCGAACGCACGGAAGGGCGGCCGTATCGCGTTCCTATTTGCGCTTGCTCCAGATGGGGTTTTCCAAGCCACGTTGTTACCAACGCGCTGGTGCGCTCTTACCGCACCGTTTCAGCTTTTCTCCCGCATAAGCGGGGGAGTTTCCTTTTCTGTGGCACTATCCGTCGGGTTGCCCCGCCCAGCCGTTAGCTGGCATCTTGCCCTTTGGAGCCCGGACTTTCCTCACGTCGCATACGCGCCGCGCAGTCGTCTGGCCCACTCGCGTGTGGTATTCTACCATACCGAGCACCAAGGAGGCATACCATGACAACCTGCGCACTAGTTGGAGCCACATACTTTAATGAACAAGACTTCCTAGCACGCTATAACAGCGGCTTATTCGATTGCGTCATAGCAGTTGATGCTGGCTTTGCTGCCCTTGAAGCTTGCAATGTTGTTCCTGATATGGCTGTAGGTGATTTCGATTCCCTTGGCTATGTTCCCCGTTGCAAGCGAGTTTCGCGCTACCCAGTTCATAAAGATATGTCCGACATGGAAATTGGGTTTACTAAAGCGCTAAATTTCAAGTACGACGAAGTGTATGTGTATGGAGGCATTGGTGGAAGGCTTGATCACACCATAGCGAACATGCAACTTTTCGCCTCGTATTCTGAACGCGGCTTATTTATAACGGGAATTGCAGACACGTTTGCTCTTCGCGTGCTAACCGGTCCGGATGCATTCGTTTTGCCTGATGGCTTAGATCGTGGCACCGTTTCTGTATTCTCTGCTTCAGATCGTTGCGAAGGTGTTATTGAGCGTGGCCTTGAATATTCACTTGATGATGAGCCGCTTACAAACAGAACAAGCCTCGGCCTTTCAAATGAACTTATTGGCGAAGAAGCGTCCATTGCTGTCGAATCAGGGACGCTTTACATCTTTTACCCGTTAGCTACATCAGATGCTTCTGTTGCTGACGTATAATCGCTGCAGTCGGGTGTAAAGGAATCCGGCAGATAATTTCATACTGGGGAGCTTGCAAGTGCATGGTGTCGTGCAGGCTGAGAGGAAACCGCGGAAGGTTTCGACCCAAAGAACCTGTATGGGTAATTCCAACGAAGGGAGCTATCATGGCGAATACGTCTACGCCTACATCAACGTCACCAAATCTTATTACTCAAATTGATTTTGCTCGTGCGGGCCAGGTAACTGAGGCTATGCGTGTTGTGGCTGAAAAAGAAGGCCGCACGCCAGAATTCATTCGTGAAAGTGTAGCAGCAGGTCGTATTGCAATTCCTGCCAACATCCATCATGTCTCGCTTTCGCCCGAAGGCGTTGGCGAAGGCTTGCGCACAAAAGTTAACGTTAACCTGGGAATATCTGGCGATTTAGCAGATGAAGCTATTGAATGGCAAAAAGTTGACACAGCTTTTGAACTCGGTGCAGAGGCAATCATGGATTTGTCTAATAGCGGCAAAACCCAATCCTTTCGAACTAAGCTTATAGAAAAGTCGCCGGCAATGATCGGCACGGTTCCTATGTATGACGCTATTGGCTATCTCGAGAAAGCCCTGATTGCCATTACGGCACAAGATTTCTTAGATGTGGTACGACGCCATGCGGAAGATGGTGTCGATTTCGTCACAATTCATGCTGGAATGAATCGC
>CAVEUW010000097.1:0-6157 GCA_963619015.1 Senegalimassilia sp.
AGCTCAGGGGTGTTATGTCGACTCGGCGCTTGAGCAAATCAAGAAGGTCGAGCAGAGCGATATTGATGTAGCGGCTAAGAACACCCTTATCTCAACGCTAAACAGGTCGTTGGCGCATCAGCTGAATCTTGAGGACATTGTTGAAAAGGCGGTCAATTCTCCAGATTTAAAGGTGGAGGCCGATCCAGGCGGAATCGATCCAGAGTGGGCTGAAAAATTCGAGGAGCACGCTGGTTCAAAGTACGACGAGGACGCCAAGAGCATGTGGGCAAGGCTGCTTACTGGCGAACTGAACAGGCCGGGTACATTCTCCCGGAAGGCTATGAGAATTCTTGATGACATGGAGCGTGAGGATGCCGAGGCGTTCGACGCGCTATGTTCAAGGTGCGCCGGGGGACTTCTTCCTTGGGGAGAGAGGCAGCAGCTATTACCGCTGTTTATAGGCAGGGGCGAAGAGCTTGCTCTTCAGGAGGGTAACCTGGCAGGACTCAAGGGACTTGGTTTAATTGAGTTCGATGGTGCCGTTGGCGGGATGTTTGAAAGTACGAAGATTGGCGACGGCGGTTGGCAGGTTCTTAAGGTCGGGCACCGTCTTCTCGGCGTCCGGTTTCCCGAGGACAAGGGTTATGAGGTGATGCTGCGTAGATTCACGCGGTATGGCGAGGAGCTAGCGCAGCTTTGCGAACTGGGTAGTGATCTTGAAGAGGGGAACCTTTTGATTAACAAGTTCAAGGATGCTGGAGGAGAAGTTGTCCTTGTCACGGGCCAATTGCCTGACGGGCAATTTATGTATCTCCCACTTTAGGTTGATGGTTTGTTGAAATCGGTTGGGTCGATGGTGCCGGAGCGTAGTTAAATGCCGAATACAAGGGTAAACGAGTTGGGTGATTGCCGATTTACCTGCGCATCGTTGCTCATGATATGATTCCCCCGCCAAACAAAGCCGTCCGGAAGGCCATCTTCTTCTTTGTTTGGCGACATCCTGGGAGATGGCCGTCCGGACGGGAACCCAGGATGCCGGAGGACGCATGGACTGCGATTCCCTGGACCTGCGCCTTTTCGTCGACGGCCTCAGCGACGAGGACCTCGACGTGCTGGAGGACGCGGTCAAGGCGCGGCGCTGCCGCGAGAAGTACGGCGCGGACACGGTCGAGGACCTCATGAAGAAGTGGGGCCGCGCGCCGAGGCGCCCGCGCTGCGGGCGCGAGGGGGCCTGGCTCGACGGCGCGTCCGCCGATGGGCGTGGCCGGCTCAGGTGCCCCTATTGCGGCCGGAGGTTCAACGCCCTGAGCGGGACGATATTCGCCAACGCGAAGCTCCCGCTGCACAAGATCATGGTGATCGTCGAGGTCATGTGCCTCAACGCCTCGCTGCGCCTCATCGAGCTGATCTGCGGGGTCAGCCACCCGACGGCGTTCCTGTGGAGGCACAAGATCTTCTCGACCGTCAGCAGCTGGCAGGACGGCGTCGTCCTCTCCGGCAGGGTCTGGATCGACGAGATGTACTTCGCGGACACCCGCGCGCGGCGCGAGCCGGGCGCCCGTCGGCGGCACGGCCTTTCCAGGGACAAGGTCTGCGTGGTCGTCGCCATCGACTCTTGGGGCAAGGCCCTGGCCGTGGCCAGCGAGAACGGCAAGCCCTCGACGAAGGGGATAAACGCCGCCCTGGAGGGCCACATAAAGGAGGGCTCGGTCCTGGTCCACGGCTGCGAGAAGGCGCACAACGCGCTCGTGAGGAAGCTCCGCCTCGTCGACGAGCGCTACAAAGCCGACCCCTCCGACCCCGTCTACCTCGAGCAGATGAGGCTCGTGAACCACCTGTGCGCGTGGATCAGGAGGTACGTTGACCGCTTCGCGTGCATGAAGTCGGACAACCTGCAGGCCTACCTCGACTGGTTCATTTACCTTCACCGCGTCCATCGGGACGCCGACACGTGGCCCGTGGAGGAGAGGGTGGTCCGCCATCTGGCGCTCTCAGATGGTCTCTACCTGCGCAAATGGTAGGGAACCATCACCCAACTCGTTTACCCTAGTAAATGCCGAAAAGCAAAATCATAGTCGACGTCGTTAACGGGTCGGTGTCGCTGGAACAGTCGCTTCGACGCCTTGAGGTGCTGGCCCACGACGTCGGCAATAAAGAGCTTGAGCTTTGGGCAGAGTGTGAGCTCGGAGGTTATGGCGAGCAGAATGTTCCCGAATATAGGGTTGCGAGGAATTGCCTCAGCTTCACATACTCCGGGATCAATGGATATGCCCTTAAGGTTGAGAACGTGCCGCTTAGCATTACCCTCTTGAGCAAAGAAACGCTCGATGCGATTAAGGACATTCCATATTCGCAGGGGATTGCCTTTATGACCAAGATGGCCGAGGGCGGCTCAATGACCTACCTCGACCGTTCCGTTCTAGCAGCAGAAGTTGCGAAAACGTCTAAGGGCGCCCTTCAGTGCTATTCAATACGGCAAGGAGTCCCCGCTTCCTTCTATGTGAGAGTTGTCTCTGAGGTGACGACGCGCCTTATTAAGGCGCTCACCATGCTGGAAGAACAGTATGGCATCCTTGACGACCTCGGCATTGTCATTGAGTCGGGGAGGCGGGCTTCTGAAAACAACTCCAGTATCAACAGCGTGGTCCTTAACTATTCTGGCGGAGCCCCAGACAAGGAGGAGAAGCTCGGATCAAAGGTCGCATGGAATGTGCTCACACCCATCGTCTCAGCTGTTTTAGGGGCTGTGCTGTCGGCGCTCGCTGTGAAGTACTTCGGTTTGTAACAGCGGCGATTTTTCGGCTTCGGCGGAACAGGTCAGCTGCTGCTTGCGCCCCCTACCAATATCCGTACTCTATGTGACCTCCTTCCCGCGCATGCAGGGAGGGGGTACTTACTGTGCTAACCTAAGGTAGTTGTCAGCAAAGTCCCTCCGGCAACTCGGATGGGACGATGGGCGATCCCGACGGGAGGATCCCCAGGATCGGGGACGTGGAGCAGGGTTTGCGCATCGCAATGATTGGCCACAAGCACTATGGATCGCGTGAGGGCGGCGTCGAGGTCGTCGTGACTGAGCTGGCCCGTCGAATGGCCGCGCTCGGACACGAGGTTACTTGCTACGACCGTGCTGGCTCGGACGTGATGACCGGCGCTACTGCTGAGACTCACGAACGCATCGTGGATGGTGTGCGCGTCGTGCCTGTCAAGACCATCGATAAGAAGGGCCTCGCCGCCCTAAGCTCCTCATTCTTCGCCACCAAACAGGCGATACAGGACCGGTTCGATGTCATCCACTACCATGCCGAGGGTCCCTGTGTACCGCTACCGCTAGCTAAGCGTGCGAGCATCCGCACCTGTGCCACCATTCATGGCTTGGACTGGCGGCGCGCCAAGTGGGGCAAGTTGGCAAGCACGTACATCAAGATGGGGGAGAAGGTAGCAGCGACCAAAGCCGATAGTCTTATCGTCCTTTCGCGCCCTGCACAGGACTACTTCAAGCAGACCTACGGCCGCGAAGCTATCTTCATCCCCAATGGCGTCTCGCCGAAGGAGCTGCGTCCCGCTAACCAAATCAAGAATCGTTGGGGTCTCGAAGAAGGCTCCTACATTCTCTACCTCGGTCGCCTTGTTCCTGAGAAGCGCCCTGAGCTTCTCATTGAGGCCTTCCGTGGTCTGGACACCAAGAAGCGCCTAGTCATCGCAGGTGGCAGCTCCGATACCTCGACCTACGAGGACTCTCTGCGTACCCAGGCTGGCTCCGACGACCGCGTGCTCTTCATGGGATTCGTTAATGGCGAGCCCCTAGCCGAGCTCTACTCCAACGCCTATGCCTACGTGCTGCCCTCCGACGTGGAAGGCATGCCCATGAGCCTGCTCGAGGCTATGGCATATGGTCGTTGCTGCATTACGAGCGATATTCCAGAGTGTGCCGACGTCCTCGCTGGCAACGGCGTGACGTTCGCCAAGGGCGATGCGACGGCACTCAAAGACACGCTTGTCAACGTACTTGCTGACCCCGACTATGTTCGCGTGACCGGCGAAGCCGCAAGAGCTCACGTAGAGAAGCTTTATGGTTGGGATAATGTGGTTTCGTGCACACTCGAAGCCTACGAAGGAGCTCTCAGGTGAAAAAGCTCATTGAGAAAGTTATCTCTGGCATTAAGCATGAGCCTTACAAGTTGGATGAAGCCATGACTTCGGCTGACCTGTTCATTATTCTTCGTGACAAGTGTGTTCAAGTTGTGCGCGGCGCTTGGAAATCACTTTTCTTTGGCAAACATAGCGGCATTGTCTTTGCTGGTAAAAAGGTCAAGATTAGGCACGCTTCGCACATTAGCGCCGAAGGCGGGCTGACTCTTGGTGATGGTGTCTATATCAATGCTTTATCTAAAGGCGGCGTTAAGCTCGGCGACAACGTCTCCCTCGGTGCTGGCACTATCATCGAATGCACGGGCGTTATCCGCGAACTGGGAGAGTACATTAAAATCGGCAGCCACGTTGGCTTTGCTCAGAACTGCTTTCTTGCTGTTCGCGGGCCGGTTGAAATCGGCAATGACTGCATTTTTGGACCAAACGTCTCCATCCACTCCGAGAATCATGTGTTCGACGACCCTACTCAGCCTATTCGGCTGCAGGGTGCAACGCGACAGGGCGTGAAGATTGGCCGTGATTGCTGGTTTGGCGAGGGTGCTGTTGTGCTCGATGGCGTAACCATTGGCGATGGTTGCGTCATTGCTGCTAATGCTGTTGTTAACAAGGACGTTCCTGCAGGTTCCGTTGTGGGGGGGGTACCTGCCAAGGTTTTGAAAAAGAGGGGCGAGTGAAGTCCTTGAAAGTCCTGATGGTAAATAAGTTTCACTACCTCAAAGGTGGGTCGGAGACCTATCACTTTGCGGTTGGCGAGTCTCTAGAGGCCGCGGGCTGCGATGTTGCTTGGTTCGCAATGGAGGATTTAAAGAATCTCCCTTGCAGACAGTCCAAGTATTTTGTAAGCGCATCGGACTACAATGGTAAAACAAGTCCTTTAAAGAAGGTCAAGGACGGACTCTCGCTTATCTACTCTGTTGAGGCGAAGGATAAGTTCAATGCCTTGCTTGAGGAGTTCCAGCCCGACGTAATCCATATGAATCTGGTTCACCGGCAGCTTACGTTCTCCATTCTGGATGCTCCTTATTTAAAAAAGCATCCGGTGTCCGTAGTGTATACGGCTCATGACTACATACCCATCTGCCCCGCTTGTACGATGCTTGACGGTGAAGGTGATGTTTGTGATGACTGCCTTGGCGGTAGCTTTACACCATGTGTGCGCAAGCGTTGTGTGAAGGGATCTCGCGCGAAAAGCATGCTGGCTGTTGCTGAGGCGAGCTTTATTCATCGTCGGGGCAGCTACAAGAAAATAGACCGCATTATTGCGCCATCGAATTTCATGCGCTCAAAGCTTCTTGAGGGTGGTTTTCCTGCTGAGCAGGTTCTGTTCATGCAGAACTTTGCTAAAGACTCTGTTCTTGCTAATGCACGGGAGGCGGAGGATCGCACAGACTGGGAGAATCCGTACCTGCTGTTCTTCGGTCGCCTTTCTCGCGAGAAGGGCATAGACGTTCTCGTGGATGCTTTCTGCATCTCTATACCTTCGCTGCCGGAGAACATGAGGCTTGTGATTGCCGGCGATGGTCCTGAGCGAGCTGCAATCGAAGAAAAGCTTTCCGCCATGGATGCGGCATCAGCGAAGCGTGTCGAGCTAGTTGGCTTCCAGCAAGGCGAAGTCCTGCGCAACTATGTCGAGAGGGCCTCTCTCGCCATCGCGAGCTCGCGATGTCGAGAGAATATGCCGTATTCGATTGTCGAGGCATTCGCGTTGGGAACTCCCGTTGTCGGAACGAACATCGGCGGAATCCCCGAGCTTGTAATCGAGGGCCAAACTGGCTTCCTAGCTGAACCGGATGATATCGAGTCTTTGTCTGAGGCGATTTCCCGTGGAGTCGAATTCTGTAATGACAAGGACCGTCACAGGGAGATGCAGACAAACTGCAAAAATTACGTGCTCGAGCACTGCGATCAAGATACATACATGCAGCAGCTCATAACGTTGTACCAAGAGTTGATCGACAGCAAAAAGGAGATTGCGTAGCATGGCCGAAAAGAAGCTCAACGGTACCGTTATCGTAACGTACCGCTG
>CAVEUW010000098.1:0-6082 GCA_963619015.1 Senegalimassilia sp.
CCTTGCCGCTTTCAGGCTTGGTGGCCGTAGCGGTATCAACGATGCCGGTAACAACTTTGTCGCTAACGGCCTGCTTGGTGGTAGTTTTCTTACCGCTGATAGTGGTTTCCTGATCAGAAGGCTCAACCTTGAAGGTGGCCTTGTCGCTGTCGGTCCAATCGCGGCCAGTAAGCGTTACCTGCCCAGCAACGGGGTCGGAAGCAACGGGCGTGCGCTTGTCGGTGTAAACAACGGCAGTTGTGTCGGTAACCAGCTGGTTCAGCTCAAGGCCGCCCAAGTTGGTAGCGCTCTTGGTGGTGCTGGAAATAGCGGCGGAAGTAGTGGCGTAATCCTGCGTTACCCGCATACGGGCAATGCCCTCATCGTTCCACAGGAAGCTACTCTTCTCAACGGCTTGGCCCTGCTCTTCGCCGAATGCGATATACCACAAAGAGGGGTAGCTCTTCGAAGCATCCGTTTTACGATCGAGCGTCAGATTGGCGGTATCGGCAGCAGCGTCAACAGCGCTCCAGTTCATCGTGCTCTTGTCAGCGTCGTACGTGCCTTTCTGCAGAACGCCCTTTACGTTAGTAAGCGTATTATCGACGCTGCTAGGCAAGCCATACTGGGCCATAGAGGTAACCAGAGAGCCGGCAGAAACAATGGTTTGAACGCCATCATCCTTAGCTCCCGCATCAACGTAAACACCTTCGCTATCAATAATTACCTTGGTAGCAACTTTGTTTAGCTCGTAGCCCGCGGGCGCCTTAGACTCTACCAAGTAATAGGTGCCGCTCACCAAAGCAGCCTTTTCGACACCCTGGTCGGGGAAACAGGCTGCGCCCTCGAGACCGTATACGCTGTCCCCGCCCTTGGCAGTGGTAAGAGAGTCGAAAGCGGTAGCGCCTTCCTTCAGCGTATAAGTGCCGTCGTCGTTAACGGTAACGTCGTTGGCTTTGTACAGAGTGAACTCCGCGCCTGCAACCGTTTCGCCAGCGGTATTAGTCTTACCAACCCACAAGCGATTCTGAATGTTGGTAAGGTTCACCGTGGTTGCAAACTGATGAGTCAATTCGGAAGAATACACTGGCTTGGTGTTGGAGGCCGTGATCTCCGAAACGCTAGATGCGGTCGAGTGGTAAACCTCAACCGTGTATTCGGCATTATCGATTTCGCTAGAGGCCATCATAAATACGTACTTGGTAATATCGCCAGGCAGGCCAGAAAGCGTTACGGCGTAGTGGCCGCTCGAATCCATTTCAAGCACCTTAGCCAGCGTATTGCCGCTATCGTTTAGCGCTTCTATTGCGGCCTGAACACCGGAGTCCGTCGAAACGGTGTAACCCGCAGTGGGCGTACCGGATACAGGATGCCAATTCGAACCATCGGCCGCTGTAGTGTTCGGATCGTGCCTCAGAACTACCGCGAAGGTGGTCCCTTCTTTGATCTTGAACGTTTCTGTGGATTGAGTGCCCGTTTTCTCGTCTGCATAGTGATATTCGCTGTCCGTGGCCGTGATCGACTCTTTCGCAGAAAGCAAGCCGTTATACAGCCATTCTTTAGCAGCGTCGTCGGCAGGAGCGGTGATGACGCCGCCGGTAGTGCCGGAAGAATGCTTGGAGACCTTATACTCCAAACGGCCGCAGGTTACCCCGTCGATCCTGTTCACCTGATAGCCACTCGGAATGGAGGTTTCGTACAGGTTGTATTTAGTAGTGCCGGAAGCGTACTCATCGTCGAATGAAAGAATGGAACCGTCGTCCTTCTTCAAGGTAAGGTGACCGTTTTCGTCGGTCGTACCCTTGGCGATGACCTTGTTGTCCGTCCAATCATCGTTGGCGGTGCGCAGTTCGAAGGCAGCCCCGGGAAGAACGCCACCCTCGTCATCGTGCTTAACCAAGTCGGACTCAACCTGCGTATACAGGTTGTACTTCAGCTTCATATGGGAATCAACCGCGCCGCGCTCCAAGTAGAAGAACTTGAGCGTATGCGTCGTGTAATCGGCGAAAGTTTTGTCCTTAAATTCTGAGGTAGAAGCGCCTGCATTGGAGAAGAGGGTTTTCAGGTCGGTAGAGGCAGCGGTGCTCTCGCCCTTATTCGTGTTGTAAACCATCACCGTGCCGGTGCTGAAGTCGATTTTCAGGCTGCAGGAATCGTGGATACCGCCCAAATCGCCAACAAGAACATCATCGATGTAGACCCACACGTCGTCGTCACCGGAGAACTCATAAGTCATCGCGGTGGTCGCCGACGAATCGCTGCTAGCGACATCCTTAACCTTGCCGCCAGCGGGCTGGGTGAAGTTAGTAGTCATGCTCACGCCAAAATGATGATTGAGCTGAGCGCTGGAGGAGGAAACGGAGGCTGGAGTGAGCGCACTTCCAGCGCTCGTCTGAGTGAAGATTGCCGGCGTCGAGGTGGTGCCTTCAGGATTAGTGAAGGGGAAGAAGTTGCCGGTGCCCGAAACAGTGCCGGTGTTGTTTACGCCAGCAGCATTGTAAATATAGAACTTCCCGTTGGTGGAATCGCCGTCGAACCAAGCATAATTCGATGAGCTGTCGTATACATAATAGCCGTCCTTGTACTGAAGCAGGTTATCGACATTGGTATACGCCTTTTTGCCAGCAACCGAAGAATCATCGAAGAGGTAGCCCAGAGACTCCGAGGTGTAGGATGCGGAATTGTGTGATCCCGCAGAAATCTGCGGGTAGCCAGCAGAGTTAAGCTTGCTTTCGACGTAGCTCAAAGGCACGCCGCCATTGCCCGTCCATTTATTGATGCCGGTGCCGTTGCCGGTGTTGAATTTCAGCTGATGGCCCGAATTGATACCGCTACTGTCACCGGTAACCGTTGCATAGTCGGTTTCGGTTGAAATCCAGTAGTCAAACAGATTAACCGTCGTGCCAGACGGAGTAGTAGATTCCACTGTCTGATCAGAAAAAGGAATGGCAACATCGCCGTATGCGGCAACTGCACCTACGCCTAAAGAAGCAGCAAGGGCTACACCCAAAACGCCGGCGCACGCGCGGCTAAAGCGGCTCTGGCGCTTGCCCCCCCCTGTTAGCCTCTTCAACAAACTCATACCTATACCTCCTACTTACCTAGCCGCCCGTTGCTCATCTTTGGTACGTTTGCGCGGCTGGGCCTGTTTAGCTATGTTTGGCGCCGCCTTGCGCTTGGCAAAGCAGCCAGCTGCAAATGGGCGCAGTAGGCCTATCGCAGCAAATGTATAAAGTTTACAGCTTTGCTTGTTAACAACGCGTGACAAACCACGTTTTATCAGGCCTTCAGCTAGTTTTTTGCAAAAAAGGCCGCCCGGGGGCGGCCTTGATTGGTTTGGTTGCTATTTCGCTGACCGGTAAGGCAGCCTCCACTTCCCGCGCCGCTTTAGCGGCGGGGCAGCCTAGGCCTTAGCGTCCGTGCTTGCCCATGGGCGGGTAACGGCGCTCGCTGTCATTCGAACCGGTGGGGTCGTTGCCTCGATTACGAGCATTGGCCAGCGCTGCAGCGCGAGCCCGCTCGCGCTGGCGCTTGTGCGCTACGTAGGCAATTACCGCCACCACAGCAGCCAATGCCAGAAGGGCAAGAAGCGCAATTACGAACGGCATGATATAGTCGCCCGTCTTGGTTGGCGTGGCGCCATTGTTGCCATCGGCGGCGGTGTTAGCTGCAGGCTCAATAACCGGGTCAACCGGCTCGTCTTCGATCACCAGGTTGCTGCCCTCCAGCGAAACAGAGCCATTGGCTGCTTCGTTGGCCGTGAGCTCGAAACTGGTGCCGTCTTCGCTTACCGCCAGCACCACGTTGCCCTCAATGGCCTTGTAGCCATCGGGCGCCTTGGTTTCTACCAGTTTGTAGCTATGACCAGCCAGCAGCTTCGAAGACCACACGCCCGTGCCATCCCCCAAATCGACGGTAATAGGCTCGGCTGCAGCTTCTTGCTGAGCGCCTTCGTCCTTGGCAGCCTTCGTGCCTGCAGATGCGGCTGCGGATTCGCTGGCGGTTGCCTTGGTGCCCGCAGTTTCATTTCCGGCGCCTTCATCGGCGGCCTGATCCGTCACATCTATCAGCTGCACCTGGGCGCCCGCCAAGGCAGCACCTTCGCTCTGTTTGAGCATATTCAGCCTAATGGCCTCGTCAACAAAAGTAATGGCATCGCTGCTTTCGTTCACCTGAACGAACGAGGGCAGCTCGCCTTCCCACGAAATGCTGCCGTCGGGGTTCACAGCAAACGCGAATTCGCCCGTCGCGCACACATAGCCCGCAGGGGCCTGTACTTCTCGCAGCGTGTATTTGCCGCCTGCTACCAAGCCATCAAGGTGCAGCGTTTGGCCGTCTTCGGTGGTAAGCGTCTGCACCGGCATGCCGTTGCCGGAATACTCAAATACGGCGCCGCCCACCAAGGTGCCTTCTTCCGCCACGTCAGAGCCCGTCTTGCCCAGCTGAACATCAATGGCGGTGTCGGCAAGGCTCATCGTGCTGCCGTCAACCTCTAGCATTGCGTTGTCGGCCTGCTTGGTTACAACAACTTCGCCCTTGGCGTTCACCATGAATTCGAACGAACCAGCCAGCTCATAGCCTTGGGGCGCGGTGGTCTCGGAAATGCGGTATGTGCCATTCTGAACAAGCTGCAGGTTTGCTATTTCGCTAGCCGCCAGGCCTTCGATCTTCGTAGCGTCTTTGCCCACGAACGAGGCACCGTCAAGCGCCTCGATGGTAAACAGGGCGCCTTCCAGCTGCTGGCCTTGCGCGTTGCACTTGTTGAGTGTCGCATGAATGGGCTCATCCTCGACACCGACCGTTGCGTATTTGCCGAACGGATAGTAACCAGAATCCTCATCTCCCTCGACAGCCTTCACGGCACCGTCCGTGCTGATGGTGAACTTGAACTCGGCGCTGTTGAGCTTGTAGCCGGTTGGAGCCGCAATCTCGCGCATCGTATACACGGTGGTGCCGTCGGCGATAAGCAACGCTTCGTCGATCGTCGCCATACCATTGTCACCGGTGGTGAACGTCTTGGAGGTTACACTTGTGCCCGCAAACTTGCCCGAAATTTCGAACGTCGCGCCGGCAAGCCATTCGGCGGCATTGTCGGAGTCCACCTTCAAAATGTAGAACTGCGATGGCGAGTTGAAAACATCACCGGCGAACAGCGTGATCTCGTCGCCGGAAGTCTTGAAGAACGGCGAAATGCCATCCGCACCACCGCCTACGCATTTAAACGTACCGTCTTCCTGCACGGTGAAGGTAAGTGTATCGGAAAGAAGCGTGTAACCGGCCGGAGCCTTCGTCTCGGAAAGCTTGTAGGTTGCGCCAACCTTCAGCTGGCCCACCAAAGCTGCCGTGCCGTCTTCGCCGGTCGTGAGCGTCTTTTCGGTTTCGCCACTAACAAACGTCGCACCGTCAACGCCCTCGATCTTCAGCTGCGCGCCGGCAAGTTTCAGATCCTCGTCGACGGCAGATTCCTTTACAAGCGTCAGCTTTGTGGCCGTGTTGGTGATGTTGCCGTTAACCAGCGCGCCATCGGCGTTCGCAGTGGCGTTACCCTCGGGGTTGGTGGGGTAATAACCCGCCACCGCGCCCGCGGTTTCCGTTACCTTGTAGGCGTAATCGTTGCCGTTAACATCGGTTTTGGGCAGGCCAGCAATGGTGAACTGCCAGGTGTTGTCCGCGTATTCCGTATTCCAGGTAATCTGGACTTTGTCGGTGATGTCGGTGTTGCCGTTTTGAGTGACCTTCAAGTTAATGCTTTCGGGCAGATCGGCGCCCAGAGTGTTCCAAACCTTTTGGCCCGTAAGCGTTACGGTATCAAGGGCGTTATTGAAGCTCTGAGCACCATTAGCGGCCGGCACCGCAACCAAACCGGTAGCGGACGTGCTATCGCCGGCGTCGTTAGCCACATAGCCGGCATCGCTGTTGGTTACGGCATAGCCATTCGGTACGGCCTCAACCAACTGATAGGTATACGCAGTGCCGTTGACATCAGTGCGCGGCAAGTTATTGAAGGTCTTGGACCAATTGTCGGTAGCGGAAACGATAAATTTCACGGCCTTGCTGTTGGCAGCCGTGGGGTCGGAAACGTCCGCGCCGTATTCGCTCAGCC
>CAVEUW010000099.1:0-5951 GCA_963619015.1 Senegalimassilia sp.
GTCGACCAGGCGACGCTCGATGCACTTTCTTCATACGATATGCCTGTGTTTGAAGAGCTGTTTATTGTTTCGGAAGTTGAATTTGTTGCAGGCGATGAACTTGCCTGTGAGGTTTCCAAAGCTTCTGGCGAAAAGTGCCCGCGCTGCTGGAACTATCGTGAGCTCGGTGGCAACGCTCATCACGCAGACGTCTGTGCTCGCTGCGCTGATGCTCTCGATGCTATTGGCTTTTCCGGAGAATAACGCTTGTCTGACCAGCAGGTAAATACGCAAGGAACATCAAACGGGAGCCGTGCTAACAACATGGTTCCCGTCTCTTCGTGTTGTGGTTCATCTGCAGCGAAAATTGCAGTGTTCGCTTGCATTTGTGTTTGCTGGACTGCCTTTGATCAGCTGGTAAAAGCATTTATTAATAACGGTGTTAATAAGGTAGGTCAACAACTCTCGGACCCTATACTTGGTTTGTTTACGCCGCGTTTGGTGTATAACACTGGTGGTGCGTGGAGCATTTTCTCCAACTCAACAATAGCCCTTGGAGTCTTTTCTGTCGTAATGTGCTCAATATTGGTTGCTTTCTTTTTTGTGCATAGAAAGAGCATGTCATGGGCTGAAGTCATAGGTCTTGCGCTTGTTGTTGCAGGCGGGGTTGGTAACGCTATTGACCGTTTTGTATTAGGTCATGTCGTTGACTTTATTGACCTCACTTTTATTGATTTTCCTGTCTTTAATATCGCCGATATTGGTGTTACCTGCGGAATCGTACTGTTTTTAATCGCTTGCTTTATACGTTTCTGGCGTGAAGATGCAGGACAAGATGCATCACAAGATTCTGAAAAGGCGCAACGCTAATGGGTGCTTTGAAAAGCATAATCGCAGGACCAACTCAAGCGGGCAATCGACTTGATGCTGTGTTGGCCGATAATGCGGCCTTTGCAAGCAGGAGTTCAGCTGCTAAAGCAATCGATGAGGGAACCGTGTTTGTGAATGGCTCAGTGCAGCCAAAAAAGTACCTCGTAAAACCAGGTGACACCATCGTCTATGAAGCTTTAGATGAGGTAACTGTTGGTCCTGTTAGTGGTCAGGATATTCCTCTCGATATACGCTTCGAAGACGATGACTTGATTGTATTGTCGAAGCAGGCGGGGCTTGTTTGTCATCCATCAATCGACCATGCTGACGGAACACTTGTAAATGCGCTGATTTATCATTGCGGTTCTAATCACCTTTGCAACGTGCAAGGTCAAGATGACAGGCTTGGTATCGTTCATCGGCTTGACCGTGATACAACAGGTCTTATGCTTGCTGCGAAATCCGATACCGCAGGTCAGATTCTTATGACTGATATTCGCGATAGGGCAGTTGACCGCAGATACTTAGCGCTTGTTCATGGAATCATTGCACATGATACAGGTATGATAGATGCGCCTATCGCCCGATCGCTCAATGAACGAACCCGAATGGCAGTACGCGACTGCGCTTCTTCTCGAGAGGCTCTTACCACATTTCGTGTGCTGCAATGCTTTGAGGCTGGTCCACACGATAACGGCTATACATTGATAGACTGCAAGCTTTTTACTGGCAGAACGCATCAAATTCGTGTGCATATGCAATACACTAAGCATCCATTGGTAGGCGACCCTACCTATACTGCAGGCGCTCCAAAAAACCCTGAAGCTAACCTGGGATTAACCCGCCAATTTCTTCACTCGTTTAAGCTTGGCCTTGCGCATCCTATGACTGGTGAGGACATGCGTTTTGTTGATAACGTTCCAGAAGATTTAGAAGTTGTTCTTGCAGGTCTTTCTCAAAGAAGTATAGGCATTACTGATGCAGGCGAGGAAGTTTTTTTCGAGCTTGAAAACGCTCCGCATCCCATGAAGTTACATCAAACAGACGATTTAGCGTCTTGTTAGCATCTGCTACATTCATTACGTTGTGTTCGCAAACACGGATTGCGCATTTATAGGATCATAGGAACAAAAGGGAATTCATGAACGCTTTAAACCATCAACGTTTAGGAATTTTATTAGCTAATACCGGTTCTCCTTCGAGCCCAGACCCCGATGACGTTCGTTCGTATTTAGGAAAGTTTCTTTCTGATCCGCGCATTCGTCCTATGAATATGGTGGGGTGGTGGCTCATTCTTCACCTGTTTATCTTCCCAAAACGCGGCGTTTCGAGCGGCGCGAAGTATGCAAAAATCTGGACTGATGAAGGTTCTCCCTTTGATATAGAGCACAGAAAACTTGCAAGGCTTCTTGAAACTGAGCTATCAGAAGCTGGTTTTGACGCAAAAGTTGAACTTGGAATGTCTTACGGCTTGCCCTTTATTGAAGATGGTTTAACCGCTTTGCGTAAAGAAGGTTGCACGAAAATCGTTGTGCTTCCGCTGTATCCACAAAGCGCGTACAGCACTACCTATGCAGTGTCTGATCAGGTAAAAAAGGCAATGAAACGCATAAAGTGGGACATTGAGTATTCGCTTGTTGACACCTACAGTGCTAACGCAACTTATTTAACAGCTATTGCGCAAACAATTTCAGATTCCGATTTCAATGCAAATGCCGGCGATAAACTGCTTTTTAACTACCATTCTGTACCTATGCAGGATATCGAAGCAGGAGACACTTATCAGCAACAGGTAGATGCGACCTCGTCTACCGTTGCTTGTGCCCTTGGTCTTGCCGACAATCAGTGGGCAACGGGGTATAACTGCCAATTTGATAAAGGCAGAGAATGGCTTCATCCGTTTTCCCGTGAGATTTTAAAGCGTTGGGCAAGTGAAGCTAAAGGCGGACGTGTATTTATGATCTGCCCAAATTTTGCAACCGATTGCCTTGAGACCTTGTATGATATCGACTACGAGTTAGTTCCTTTTTACGAAGAAGAACTAAAAGCTGCAGGAAACAATCTTGAGGGCCGCTCGTTTGAGTATATTCCTTGCTTAAACGGGACAGATATACATGCCAAAGTTCTTAGAAGCGTGCTCTCACCGTATATTGAATAGAGGAGCCGTTATGGCAGACACAACCACGAATAAACAAAAAACCGTTCTTCTTGGAGTTACCGGTTGTATCGCTGCCTACAAATCATGTGAAATACTTCGAGGTTTGCAAAAGGCGGGTGTGCGCGTTAAGGTCGTTATGACTGAACATGCAACACATTTTGTTGGCCCGACCACGTTTCGTGCGCTTACTCATGAACCGGTTGCTATCGGTTTATTTGACGACCCGTCAGACCCTATTCATCATATTTCTCTCGCTGAAGAAGCTGACCTTTTTTTGATTGCGCCTGCTACTGCTAATGTGGTTGCAAAAATAGCCCACGGCATCTGCGATGATTTACTTTCAACAACTGCCCAAGCTTGCACTGCTCCTTTGGTGATTGCGCCCGCTATGAATGTACACATGTATGAAGCAGCCGCAACTCAGACTAATTTCGAAACCTTAAAACAGCGCGGTGCTCAATTTATCGAAGCTGAATCAGGCTATTTAGCCTGTGGCGATGTAGGACGTGGAAGGCTTGCTGACCCAGATGTAATTGTTGCTCGTACACTTGAAATTCTCGGTGAACAGCAAGACTTATGTGGAAAGCATATTCTGATAACAGCAGGCCCAACTGCAGAACCGATTGATCCTGTTCGTTATATCACCAATCATTCAAGCGGCAAGATGGGGTATGCCTTGGCAGAAGCTGCTTGCAAGCGTGGTGCTGAAGTTACTCTGGTAAGCGGACCAAGCTCATTAGATTGTCCGTCTGGCGTTAAGCTAAAACGCGTCACAACAGCATGCGAAATGCTTGACGCATGCAAATCGGTATTCGATAACTCTGATATCGCTATTTTTGCAGCTGCAGTAGCCGACATGCGCCCACAAACTGTTTCTGACGTAAAGCTTAAAAAAGGTGCTTCGGGGGTAGACCTTTCAACTATTAAGCTTGTTGAAAACCCTGATATCCTAGCCACGCTGGCGGCAAATAAAACCAATCAAGTTGTTATTGGGTTTGCAGCTGAAACTAACGATGTTGAAACCAATGGTAAGGCTAAGCTTTCTCGGAAGCACGCTGATATGATTGTTGCCAATAAAGTTGGAGACGGTATAGCTTTTGGCACTGATGACGATGCGGTTTTTCTTATCACCAGCGACAAAACACAGAAGCTTGAGCTTATGCCTAAAACGAAACTTGCTCACATTATTCTTGATAAGGCGATTGCGCTTCAGCCGTAAAATCAAAGAGGTTTTAAGCTGCCTCGGCTGTAGACGTTTTGCAGTCTTTGCGTGCAAATGAACTTTTTGAAATTGGGTCTTGCACGGAGGTGGGGGTATCGTTATTATGTACAAGCTGTCTTTTTGAGGCAGTCATTGAAACGGGTTGTGGCGCAGTTTGGTAGCGCACTTGACTGGGGGTCAAGGGGTCGCAGGTTCAAATCCTGTCAACCCGACCAGAATTTCAAAAGCCGCTTACATAGCGGCTTTTTCTTTTTGGCACATCTTTAGACATTCGGGGCCATTAATTACCTTTAAGCAGGGAACTGTACGATGTCTAAAAGATTTCCTACTCAATTTTTTAGACAAATTTCTCATATTGTAGAAACTTATATCTTTCTGTGTACAATATCTCGTATTTTGTTGCTTAAATAGCCCCATTTACCGAGCAATATGCCCGACGCTATCAATATGGCCCATCTGCAAACGGTTGCTTGGTAGAGTAACTAGCTAAAGCTGAGTCGAAGTGATTCGGCGTTGGACTAATACGGGTTTCTGTCCAAAACTATTCAACAAAAGAAAGGGGGAGACAGCGTGGCGTTAGTTGGGTTTTTAATCCTATTCCCATTGCTTGTCGCCGGAATTCTACTCGTTGCTCGAAATGAAGTTTCCCGCCGCGTTATTGTCTGCGCTGCCGGTATTATTATCGGCGTTGGCTCCATTTGGCTCGTACTGGCGAATCTTGGAGCAGATTGGAAAGCGTTCGAATTCTCGTCTGAAATCGTCAATATGATTTGCACCGTTGTTGGTGTACTTATTGCTGCGGTAATCCTTTATTTCGGCGTAAAGTATAAAAACATCCTTGCTTGCGTCCTAGCCATTGTTCAGGTGGTTGGGTCACTGGTGTTTGATCTTATTTACGCTCCTGGCATTGAAGTAGAGTGCGGTCTCTACCTTGATTCGCTTTCCCTGCTTATGGCATTCATTATCGGTGTTGTTGGTAGTGGAATTTGCGTTTATGCACTTGGGTATATGGAAGACTTCCAAGCTCATCAGCCAGAAGGCACGAAGGACAAGCGTCCAACTTTCTTTGCCCTGATGTTTTTGTTCCTTTCGGCAATGTTTGTGATTGTATTCTCAAACAATCTGCTTTGGATGTTTACAGGTTGGGAAGTCACCACCGTTTGCTCATTTTTGCTTATTGGATATACGCGAACTGAAGTTGCAATCCGTAATGCATTTAGGCAAATTGTTATGAACTTAGCAGGCGGCATTGGTTTTCTCGTTGCCCTGTTTCTTATCCGCATTCAATTCAACACGCTCTCGCTGCTTGAATTCCTTCAGCTTGGATCTGCTGTACCAGCCCTTGCTGCGCTTCCTGCCTGCGCTTTAGCTTTTGCGGGTCTCACTAAGGCAGCTCAAATGCCGTTCCATACTTGGTTGCTTGGTGCAATGGTTGCACCAACCCCCACAAGTGCTCTTTTGCACTCTTCAACCATGGTAAAAGCCGGTGTTTTCTTGCTGATTAAGCTTTCTCCTATTTTTATTGTTTGTCCTGCACCTGCAGCAATGACAGTTTTGGTAGGTGGACTCACCTTTATGCTCTGCTCGTTTATGGCTATCTCGCAGAGCAACGCAAAACGAGTTCTCGCTTATTCAACCATTGCAAATCTGGGCTTGATTGTTGCATGCGCAGGCGTTGGTACCCCGGAAGCAATTTGGTCAGCAGCATTCTTGGTGTTGTTC